>NZ_PYIB01000023.1:0-4079 GCF_009129705.1 Roseobacter sp. TSBP12 | reverse complement strand
GATGACACGCGGCGTCGCGGCGCTTGGGCTCGACGCGCAACTGGAATTGACCCTCCGTGTCGCCGTCTTCGAGGGGTTCAATGCCGACATTGATCCGCAGGGCTGGCACGAGATGGGCGTCATCGACCTCGATGGTACAACCGTCTGGTTCAAGGTCGATTTGTACGACGTCGACTACCAATATGGCTCGCCCGAGCCTTCTGACCCTTTGCAAACGCGCCGGGTCCTGACCCTGCTTCTGCCGTCGGAATACTGACGACTCCGTTTCACCGACATCGCCACGGATCGCCCTTGCACAAAGGGCGGTCCTTTCGGGCTGGCGGGTTCCAAGGGGCGCGATGATCGCGTTCGGCCTGCTGCAGGAGACCAGAGATGGCCAAGACACTCGACTACCAGATCACCCTCTATCCGGCGCATCGTGACGGCGCCTTCGTTGTCACCCAGTTCCAGATGCTGGGGAGCTACCCCGAAAAGCGTATCCAGGCCGCTGGCATGGATGACCTGATCGAAAAGGTAACGCAGTTCGCGATGGAGCATGGCGAGAGTTGCAGCGCTTCGGTGCGCTGCCTCGCCCCGCGCAAACCACCGGGTTTCAAGCGCGCGACGGAGAACCTCTATTTCAACCTGGTTGACCGGACCGCTGAAAACCGCGGCGATGCTGCGGCCTGAGGCCCCCTTCGGAAACCTTTGGGGCGGCCTTGTGCAACGGTCGCCCTCCCCTTCCCTCAGTTCCAAAGGACCAAAGACATGACACAAGTGAGTGATTTCTACGCGCAGATGCTCGACTCCCAGAGACGTGCTGCCGAACATCGGGTTGAGACCCGCGCGGCACTTCTTATCGAACTGCGCGCCCTCGGCATAATGAACATCGAGGTGCAATACGAAGGCTACGGCGATTCCGGCAATGTTGAGGATGTCGTCGTGGCCCCTGACACGGTCACCCTGACGGACGAGTTGCGGCGCCGGGTCGAAGACTTCGGTTGGGATTTTGCCTATGCGCTGAGCCCAGGCTTCGAGAACAACGAGGGCGGCTACGGCGAACTGACCTGGTCGCTCGAGGCGGACAAGATCGATGTCAGCCACTCGAACCGCTATATCGAGTCTGAGACCACCGAACACGAGGGGCTCTGACATGGCACATCCCCTCCATCACGCCGAAAGCTCGGCCCGAAAGTTCGGCGGCGTTCCAGATGATTACCAGCATGTGCATGACTGGTTTGACTCGTCCAAAGAGCACCTCGCGATCTTTACGCATCGTGCACATCGGCACCACACGCTCGGGATCTTCGAAGCTGAGCGATTGTTTGGACACTTCCTGACCAACAGCGCGGGCCGGGTCGTCCCGATCCGTTGGATCGTCGAGCAGCATGTGCGCGAAGACTGCCAGGGGCGCATCCCGTCGCTGGCTGACTGGCTCGGACGCATACAACCCGAACCGTGGATGGCCAATGGCCGGATCGACAACGATCCGACGCAGATCGGCAGCGATCCGCGCGCAGTTTGGGTCGCGGCGGTTTCCAATCACCAGACCATTCTCGGTTTCGAAGATTGGTTGCTGAAGGTCTCGGTCGAGCACGTCCAGCATCGGGAGAACCGCGCCGCCGCCTGAGCCATGGGGGCAGTGAAGCCATTGCCCCTCGGAAAACCCCCTGATCGACCCGCTTGAGCCACTACCGGCCGGGCGGGTCGAATGCGTTTCAAGAAAGGACATCAATATGCACAACCCCGTCTACGAGGAGACCTACCAAGGCCACACCATCAAGATCTACCACGACCCGGACGCAGAAAGCCCACGGGAGTGGTGCAACCTCGGAACACTGATCTGCTGGCACCGCAGATACCGGCTTGGCGACAGCCACCCCTTCGACAGCCCCGAGGCGTTCCTGCGCGATCTCGCCGGTGTTTCGGAGCAGAGCGACCTCTCAATGGACCAGCTGCTTGAGCGCGCCGAGCGCAAGGCGGTCATTCTGCCAGTGTTCCTCTATGACCATTCCGGCCTCGCGATGAACACCATCGGCTTCCACTGCCCGTGGGATTCCGGTCAGGTCGGCTATGTCTATGTGACGCTCGAGGCGGTCCGGACGGAGTTCGGCGCAAAACGCGTAACCAAGGCTCTGCGCGCAAAAGCTGAAGGCATCCTGCGCGGCGAAATTGTCAGCTACGACGCCTATCTCGGCGGGCGAGTCTATGGCTATGTCATCGAGTGGGACGGCGAGGAGGTCGACGCCTGCTGGGGGTTTGTCGGCGACTATGAGCTGGACTGTCTGCTCGAGTCGCGCCGGGCGGTGCCAGCACCGTTACCGAGTCAAACACGCGAGTCCGCTGCCGCTCAAGCGCGGGCTCACCCTTAGGAACCGGCACAGGTGGCATACGCTCCCTTTCTTGCGGCAATCCCAATCGGCCTCGCATTGCTGCAATGCAGAAATATCATGGCCTGCCTATTGTGCGGCTGCAGCATAGCCACTATCTTGAAGTTGTGATCGGTTCTCTCCTCCTCCCTGAACCGATCCGGAATAATCGGCGGCATCCACCTCCTCCCGGATGCCGCCTTTCTCTTTTTCAAAGCTCTTCCTGAAGGTTGTCCGGGTGCCTACTGCCGCCAATCGGTCGACGACGGACCTGTTTCGGATGCGCAGGCCGCCAACCGCCCAAAACTTAGGCGAGCTGGTACTGCGCCAAGCTGACAAGGACTTCTGCGACAGCGCCCACAGACCCATCCCCAGTTTTTGGGGATAAGTTTCCGCTATCTGAACGGAGATCAGCAATCCCATGAAAGAGCGAGAGACAGGGCGGGAGGGGTGACCCCTCCCGGGTGAGAGAGTGCGCGCGGGGCTTGGGGCCAACCCTCAACCCCGGAGATTGCCGATGAACGCTCACCCCCATTCTGTCCCGCTTGTGCCTGAGCCTGAGGCCCCTGCCCGCCCGGAAGCCTCGTGCTTCGCCCACAACCTGATCCAGACTGCGAGAACCCTCGTCCCTGTGTTCGAGGCGGGCAGGTCCATCGACGCCGCCGCCCTTCGCGCCGCCATGGAAGGTGCCTTCGGCGCCAGCGACACCAGCGGTGCTTGGGTCTGGAAGGACGCCTATGAGGCCGCCGAGGTTGCGCAGATCCTGATGCTTTCGCGCTACGGCGCATTGATGCAGCGCCAGGCCGCCTCACCACAGGCTTTCCTCACCATGATCGAGCGCCTCGCCGCTCTGGCCCCGTCTCACACGCGGCGCTCCGAAGACAGCGTCCGTCTGCAACAATTCTCAACGCCTTTGCCGCTCGCGGCCACTGTGGCGAAGGCGGCGGGGTTTCAGGACGGCGACCTGGTACTTGAACCGTCAGCTGGCACCGGCATGCTCGCGATTTTCGCCCGGATTGCGGACGCTCGCCTGGCGCTGAATGAGCTTGCCGAGACCCGCCGCGCCCTGCTGGGACTTCTGTTCCCCGGTGCAGTCGTCTCGGATCACGACGCCGCGGCGATCGACGACCGGCTGGATCGGTCCATCACGCCCTCGGTCATCGTGATGAACCCGCCCTTCTCCGCGGCGAAGCATGTCGCGGGTCGGTTCCGGCAGGCCACCAGCCAGCATGTCCTGTCCGCCTTGGCGCGCCTCGCGCCGGGTGGGCGCCTTGTTGTCATCACTGGCGAAAGCTTCCGCCCCTCCATGAAATCCTTCCAGTCGACGTTTCAACGGATCGGCCAGCGCGCCGATGTGGTGTTTTCTGCTGCCATCGACGGCAAGGTCTTCGCTCGGCATGGCACCACCATCGACACGCGGCTGACGGTGATCGACAAGCGCCCGACTGGCGCCGGAGAAACTGCACCTACCGAGAGCGAGACCGCCTATCATCCGATCTGCGCGACAACGGGTGAACTTCTAAACGCGGTGCTGACCCACTGCCCGGAGCGCCGCAGCCCTCCGCCCTGCCCAACCAGTTCAGCCCTGTCGATTCCGTCCCGCCCGACGCGAAAGAACCTACATGCCCTGCGCAATGCCGCCCTCAAGGAAACCCGTGCCCTCGCCGAGGAACGGGCCAAGCATCCGTTCGACGACATCGAGACGGCCCCGCTCGACTACCTGGCGAAAGC
>NZ_PYIB01000022.1:0-55418 GCF_009129705.1 Roseobacter sp. TSBP12 | reverse complement strand
CGATCTCCTCGATGATCGGGGAGGGGCGATTGTCGGAGGAGAGCTGCGGCTTGACCGCCAGACCCGCCGCCCAGGCGAATAGCGCCTGCTTGTCGGCAATGGGCAGCGCCGACATGGCCTGGAAGTCCTCGGGTTTCTCCAGCTTCATCCAGTCCGTGGCGAGGTCCTGCTCCAGCGCCTCAAGCATCTTCTGAGCGACCGTATCCTCATGCAACACCTCGCAGTTCTGCGCCTGGAAGGCCCGGATCGAGATGTCGAGCGCCTCGTTGTTGTAAGACCGCCCCAAAGCCTGCTCGCAGAGCGCGTAGAGCATCGCATCGAACGCCACCTCGAAATCCGCCGCCAGATGCGCCCGAAGGATATGCTGACGCGTCGCGCGCAGATCGTCGGCGAGGCTTGCCGAAATCCCGTCCGCCTTGCGCAACGTCGCGGCCGGGTCGGAGGTCGGTGCCGGCGTCGAAGAGGTCGGCGGCGTCACGTGTGGCCGGGCAGGGGAGGGGGCGCCATCCACATCTGCGGTGGTCTCGTCAGGCTCGGGTGCCGCAGGAATATCCTCGGGCCGCACCAGGCCTTTCTCGACCCGCAGCGCTCCGTCATGGCCGATGGTCAGAACGACACCGGCGATGGCGCGATCTTCGTCTGCGTAAGGTTGCCGTTCGCGCTGCAGAGTCTCGATCTCGCGCAGACGCGGCTCGATGGCGTAATATTCTTCGGTTTCAGCGTCGGTCCAGTCCTCGCCGCCATTCTGCGCCGCCAGTTCTTCCTCGCGCACGATGAGGCGTTCCTCCTCGGCAAACAGGTCCGGATCGGGTTCAATGTCTTGCGGATAAACCCGCCCGAAACTGCGAAACGCGCCGTAGTCCACCGAGAGATGCACCTCGACCCATTTCCACACTGCCTCGAAGGGTTTGGCCGCAGCCTGCAGTTTCTCGATGGCGAGGCGCTCGAGGAGCTCGGGGTTTTCCATATGGGCGCTGGCACGGTCGTCGAAGAGGTCGCGCAGCAGAACACCGCCCGCTGCCTCATAGGCCTCGATGCCGACAAAACGCCCGAGGGCTGAGTTCGCCGAATGCGCGGTCTCGGTGAGCTGGCGTTTGATGCTTTGAGGATGGATGTGATAGCCGCCCTTCACCGCGTTCCAGACTGCCAGTTGGCGATCATGGTCATCCGTCAGCGTGAAGGCCATCACGCATTCGAGGGTCAGATCGCCATCACGAAACTGCTCGATGATTTCGGGTGCGACACGGGCGAGTTTGAGGCGGCGGCGCACGAGGTCGACGGAGACGCCGAATTTCAGCGCAATCTCGTCCTCGCTGCGGCCCTCACCGATCATCTTCTCGAAGGCCTCGAATTGGTCGGCCGGGTGCATCGCAGCACGCTGGAGATTTTCCGTGGCAGAGGTGAGAATGGCGTTGCGCTCATCCTCGATGAGGCAGGGCACGGGAAGATCGGCGGGGATCACACCGTCATCGGCGAGTTGCTTCAGCGCCTTGAGGCGGCGACCGCCGGCATCAACCGCAAAACGTGTCTCAGACAGCGCATGAACCACCAGGTTCTGCTTGATGCCGGTCTCGCGGATGCTGGCGAGGAGTTCTGCGTCATCGATGGCGCTTGCGGCCACCTTGCGGACGTTGAGCGGGCTAGGCTCCAGCTGGTCGAGCGGGATCATCCGGATTTCGGCGGTGCCGTCAGGCGCGGCCGATCCGACGGATTCGGTCTTCTTTGAGGTGGTGGGTTTCGGGCGAGTTGCGGTCTTGGCCATGATCAGAATCCTTGTCACGCCGGACCCGGAAGAGGCTCTCTCTATCCTTTCAAGCCCGGCACCCGGGCTTCCCTTCCTCTGGCTCTTGCTGGAACGAGCACAATGGTCGCTACCGCTCATTCGGCACAGAGTATGTGCCAGACAGGCCCGCAGGCAGACCGCGCTCGGGGGAAGCCCTCGTGCTTCTCGGCTGGGCAGAGCAGGGGACGGCGATAGCCCGTCCTTCGGCCGGACGGCGAAACGACACAGGGGGCCAGAGCGGTGAAATCGGGAAGGAGCCGCGCGCGGGAGGAACCGGATTTATACGCGGAGGCTGACGCGGCACGCGACACCAGAGCCCCTGTTCGGGGCGCCGGCCGGATGGCAGATGGTATTCAGGATTGGAAACCTGCCAGCCGGGTTAGGGCGGAGCGGAGACCCGGCTGACCGCTGCTTCAAGCGATCGCGGTTTCGCCCGCGGTCTCAGCTCTAACATGCACGAAGGATCGTCTCCAGAATGGGCGGAAATGCCTCTTAGCGGTTCCGAGCGCAGCCAAGAGCCTGGTCAGCACAGGGCGCTGACGTACAAACCAGTTCATTTGGCAAGTTCCACGAATCCTCAAAGAAGGCTCCACCGACCAAGCCGGTGGAGCCAAACCACGTTCAATCACTCAAGGTCATTGCCACGAACAATGACCCCATGTTCTGCGTATGCGTCCAAAAGATGCCCAAGATACTCGCTGGTGCTGGTAGTAACATGTCCCAAACCCGGCCAAGCGAACGGAAACGTCATACAGGTTATCTCAAGCTCGAGTTCGATGCCAAGTTTGTCGGCAACCGCAATGGCCGCATCCGGGTCCTTGTCATCAGGCCACAGGTCTTCGTCGAAGGTAATCCAAGCATCGTTATCATCATCGACATTGATCTCAGCCAACAAAGCACCGAGCCGCTCTCCCGGGTTGGTGGCATCTTCAAGAAGCGCGATCCGTAGAAGCAAGGAAATACTCTCCTCATCCAGCCTCAGAGTTGGCCTGGAATCCACCACTTGGATTTTGGGTTCTGGACGCTTCCGATCATTGGTACATTCAACAACTTTGGGTTCCCCATCGCCGCCTTCCAACCACCACGGCGATGTGAAGATATCCAAAGGAGAGGCACCGCAACTCGGACAATGCCAAAGGTTTTCAGCGATCTGGGTGCCCGATATTTTGCCATCGCAGTGAAGACAAAACCATTCCGCTGCCCGGTCACCGTGAAGCGGGTGGACGACTTCGCCTTTGGCGTTTGGCTTGGTCGAACGCCGAGGCCAATCGGACGCAATGGCTGCACGGGTTTTCACAGCTTGGGCTTCCGCAATAGCAAGCGCCTTCTCAACGAAGCCGCTATCATTGGCAGGACTCGTCTCTTTGTGTGTGGTTTCGATCTCGACCCTAGGCTGCGAGAAATCCGCCTCTCCAATGAGGATGCGCCACCCATTGCCTTCCATGCGAATGTCACCGAAGGATTCGAATAGTTGGTAGGCATGCCCGTCAATCGCACCTGCTTTGATTGGTTCGTCGACGGGATGCGACATGCTTTGCTCAATGAATTTTGGCTCGCCTCCGAGTGAAGGGAAGAATTCACGAACAAAGGTCTCGGCCTTGGCAAGCTCCTCCTCGCTCGGCATCCAACCTTGCTTGGCCTTGACCGTGAGCGCCTTCCAATGTGGAAAGCCCAGCTCAGAGGCAACCGCATCGAGCGCTTCATGTTGATTTGCGCGCGTGGCATGTGCGTAGCGCTTTGCCAAGAGTTTCAGGTGATCGATTTTCGTTTTTGTCGTCATTGTTCAGGTCCCAAAATAGGGATCCGACTAGGTGCCCGCTACTAACCAGATCCCGAAATTGGTCTGGGTTGTTCATTTAAGAATGAAGTGCTGCGTAGCTTTGCGTGACGGGCACACTGGCATGCACTAGAGGCCGAGTGAAATGTGCCGGATATCCCTAATATCGTCAAGGCGCCAATCCAATTGGACCGCACAAAAATTGTGACCGATAGGTCATCTATTGATTTCAACCTCGAAGGCTTTGATCGAGTCTAGGATGTCATCAAAACGCGGCCCATCCCCGATGATCATCTCCTGCATCCCGGAATAATCCCGGCGCAGAGCAGCGGTGAGAGCCTCATTGGGCATCAATCTCAGCGTTCCGGGGCGTGCCGCATCGTAGTTTGCCCAGGCGGCTTTAAAGAAGACAGACTTGTGATGAGCCACCTGCTCCAAAAGATCCAAGCGACCGAGTGCGCGGGCCTTGGCCTCATGACCGATGAGCTGGGCCATATCGTAGTAGTGGCGTGACATTCGGTCGGCGAGAGGTTTGGCAGGATCCTGATGGTAGAGCATATGCAGGATCGTGGCCTTTTCCCAGAAGGTCCGCTCGACGCCCAACACGTTCACATCCACCCCGGCTGATCCCAGAAGACCAGGAAAGGCTTGATGAACATATGGCGAAATCTCGCGAACCTCGGCCGGCAAGTGAACCCCACGCGCTCCGAACTCGAAACGCACGATCGGTTTGACATAGCCATCGGAGGTCTCCGTCAAAGACGGATAGGCAAAGAGAAGAGTTTGGGCGTCGTTCGGATCAACGGTCAAAGAGAAGTCTTGATCCAGGCTGGCACCGAAAGCTGCATCAATCGCAGCCAAGAGCGGCCCAGAGACTTCAGCCTCTGCCGTCTCCTGGAGTTCTTGGAGCAAGGACTTTCGCTTTCCTCCGGTCAGATCGGGGTTTTCCGGATCGCGATCCCCTTCGAACCCCAACTGAGCGCGATCAAGGGACAAGTCCACGTCTTCTGAGAAGCGGTGGATCATATTGTAGGCTTTGGAGAGGGATGTCCCTCCCTTGAAAATCATATGCTCGCCAAAGGCGGGCAGAGCGAAAAGATGCTTCAGGGACCAACAAACCCAGAAGTCTTTCTCAACGATCGCCTTGGACATTCCAAGCTGTGCCGCGGCTTCTTGAAAGGCCTCGTCTCGTTGTTCGGGGGTGTCGTTGGCAAACTGATCCATACTCAGGCGTGCGCCACGATTTGCTGCACAACCGGGTGCATCCAGGCAGGCACATGTTTGCTTTGTTTGGAAAGCAGCACCCGATCCTTGTCATTCAGCGCACGGGCCAGCTGCCCGATCACCTGATCATCAATCCGGTCCTTACCAATATAACGCAGCGCCTGAAACACGGCACCGGTCCTTTGGCCCGCGCCAACGAGCGTCTTTGAGGACGCCTTGCGAAACTGGATCACCTGCCGACCAACTGTTTTTGTCCGGGTCGGGCCATCGGTCATATAGATCGGCTTGGACGGCACCTGAGTAGACAGCCCCAACTGATTGGCCGCCATAGCAGGGGAGGGTTGCAGCACCTGGTTGTCCTTGCGCGCCACCGCCTTCGCGATGTCATCCGCAGACGGCGACAGATAGCCGAAGCGCGGGCTTTTCTTGGGATAATCGTAGAGCCCACGGGTCAAGCGCCGGATCATGCCCTGATCGGCAAGGCGCGACAACGCCTGATCCACACTCGCGCGCGTCCCGATATCCAGAAAGTCCGAGGGCGCAAAGATGGCGCCTCGACCCTTTCCGATGATGCGTTGTTTGATCTTCGACATAATCATGGCTCATCTCCTTGTCAGAAAATATGGTATGTTTTCCTGAAAGTCAATGTTGTGAATATCGACCAGTCTCCCAGGCTGAACACAGATAGCGCCATCCTCAAAGAAAATGACTTGGTCTGGGCTAAAAAGCCTTGAAACCTGTTCGAAATAGCGATCAAGAAGCATGCCTTCGATTTTGCTGACGTCGCCGCACCCGGCCAGATCATGCCAAGATCAGAGACCATGGGCACCACGCCCGTGTTTCAGCATGACCCCGCAAATCAGCGTGAACAGCTCCACCGGGGCCCAGACCGTCAGATAGGCCGAGACAACGAGGACGCTGATCCGCTTGCCAAGTGTGGATTCGGGGCGGAACCCGTTCATCGTCGGCACTTCAGCCGCTTTTGCCACCGCCAGCTAGGCCACCACAAGGGCCGTGACCAGACCGCCAACCAGCGTCAGGACATTCTTGTAGCCCGACTCGAAGGCCTTGGCCAAAGCCTCAGAACAGACATCGGCCCCAAGGGGAACAGCTGCGTTCCCCACCGGCACGCTATCTTGATTTCCAGAATCATCAGACCAGCGGCCAAGCGTAGAGGCCCAGCAACACAATGGCCAAGGCCGAGCCGAATATGGCAGAAAACGACATCTTCAAAAGACTATCCGCCAGTAATGCCATCGAAGATGGCACAACCCCGGGTGGCTTCAAGATTGAAATTAAACCAGTTTTCGCATACGATAAGTCCCTGATTTGTGTGGGCTGCTCCCCATCCCTGCGAATGGGGAGCAGGGAGTTGACCGCATGCCCACATGCGCTAGACTGCACGACAGATGACGCCCGGTTCACGGGTACTGAAGAGAGATGAAACGTCAGACGACAAAGACGCATTGTGTCGCGTGACTGGCAACGGCGTGTGCCCCTTCAAATGGACAAAGGCCGAAGATGTATTCTGGGTAAGGATGAAGCTGGAATGAGTGTACACGGAGCTTTTACCTTCGATACCGACAACGTTGACCCGGCGGCCCAGTTCCACATGCCCAGCCTGGTCGAAGAACCCGAACTGCAACGCATCGCCGTCCGGGTTGCGCACAATCACCCCGACGTCGTCACCGTGGCCGATTACCGGCGCTTGCCGTTTGAGAAACTGCGCATGATCCTGTCGAACTTGAAACTACCCCCCAGGAAGGTGCAGCGCTTTACCGCCGCCGTCTCGGTTTACACGGAAGCCGTCGACTAAGGCGTGGCGCCGTGACCTGCCCGTACGGCAAGAAACTCTCAAGACCCGCCAGGCCCAACCGAAACCCTTCATAGTCCCTATCCTGATCATCATGCTTGCCGCCAAACCGTTTCTGGCGCAGCTGGAAACCGCTAGGATGGCAGCCAAACGGACCGCCATTGACCAAGCGGTCGAGGAGTTGAGAGGCAAGGCCCGAGATTTAAAGCACTGCCACCTCTTCCCAGCTTTTTGAGCGGTTACCCCGTCCAAGGGCACTGTGCCTCCGTCAGGGGCCCAAGGTCGGGATCGTGCCGAAGACAGTCTCGCGGCCGCAATAGGGCACACTTTCCTTTTCCACGGCAGCACGCCGTGGCGATTGCTTGTGACAGTAACACCAGCTAACCGGCGGCTCGTCCGGTAGGGTATCTCGCAACCATTTGGTAATATGCCAAGCGGTCAACAGACTGACCAGTTTTCCCTTCTTCAACCCCTCGAACATCTTCGCCACTTGTGCCAGAGGTTGGTTCGTTGTCCGTTTATACGACAACAGAAGCGCAGGATCGTCGGCAATTCGGGTCCACAGCTCGGGCCGGGGCAGCGCGGTTTCGAAAACTGACAGGTGCAGGCTCAGCCCATGGGTCAGGGTCTGGTTGTGCTCGATATCCAGCTCGCGCAACTTTGCCTCGATCTGGTCCATCGACTGCTGATCGAGGCCTTCGACCTCATGTTCAGCGGACAGGGTCAGGCCCGAAACCTTGCCTGCCTTGATGAACACGGCAATCTGCAAACAGGTCAGCAACAGAAAGGCGTTGGAAAACAGTGTGCGTTCGTTGCGCCAGATGCGACGGATCTGCGGCTCGGGCAGCATGGTCCAATCCGCCGGGTTGTTCGGCGCGACCTGGCTCTTGACCTCATCCGGCACCAGACGCGCAGCCAGATCGACCAGCGGCTTGATCATGTCTATGAACAGCGCGCAGTTGATAGCGGTAAAGCACCCGGCAACCTCTTCACGCACCCCGGGCAGATAGCAATGCCGCCAGCGGCCATAGTCGTCCTGCCAATCGGGCGGGATAAAATGCGCGGGGGCCAGGTGCTGGGGATGCAGATAATCGTCAGGGTCATCCGAAAGCCATTTCGGTGACTGTTTCAAAATTTATACCCTCTTATCACCCCAGACACCCTTGTGCGTCCTATGAGGGCAAGTTCTCGCCCAAGTCGAGGTGTTCCGTCAAGAATTAACCTTAGCGCGGGGCGGTTTGGTGCAGTTCGGGACGGTTAGGGAAGAGCCACCGGGTGGCGCCTGTGCGCGACTTTGCCTGCCGGTCTGGCCCCTTATTTGCCGTCGCATACCCCTGTTCGCCGCCATTCATGTGCATGCGGCGGTGTGGGACGTGGTTCACACGCCCGTACAGGCATGGGTGGCGTTTTCTATGAACAGAGGGATCAACGCAAGCAGAAAAGAAGAGGCCCGATGAACAAACCCCTCAATCTTGGCGGAAATGCCACCCTTGCACGCCTGGCCAGGCTGCAGCCCAGCCTGCCCGCCGATGTGCCGTCCCGCTGGCCCGGCTTCCGTTTCCTGCGGATATTTCACCACGCCCCGGTCGTCACCTGCGACGATGCCGCGCGCGCGCGTGGCGTGCTCTTGGGTAACGAGCTGAAGACCATTGTACTCAGCACCCCGGACGGGCTGGTCGGGGTGCATCTGCCCGGCGACCGGCGGTTGCATTCGCGCAACGTCAAGGCCGCCCTGGGCACCCGGCGCCTGCGCTTTGCTGATGCGGATGAGCTGGGCGCAAACGGCTTGGCACCCGGCCTGGTCAACCCGCATAGCGCCGGGTTCGTGCGCCGTCACCTGATCTGCGCCAGCCTGATGGGCAAGGCTTTTGTCACCACCAATGCCGGAGTGTTCACCCACGGCGTGGCCTTCGCTCCCCTCGACCTCACCTCCCTGACCCCCAAATTGATCGGAGACTTCTCCCATGACAACTGACCCCAGCACCTCGCATGTTTGTCTGGTCGCCGACACGGTAACCCAGCACGACGCCAGCTTTGCCAATCGCACGCTTGAATTCACCGAAGCCACGTACCTGAAAGCGGTGGTCGGCGGCCTCACCGACGCAGGCTTTCGCGTCACCCACCTGGACAGCCCAGGGGCGCTGGCCGCTCAGGCACCCGCGCTGTTGCGCGAGGACGCGGTCGTTATCAGCCTGTGGTCAGGCACGCGCACGCGCACGCGGCGCACGCTGGTGCCATCGACCTGCGAGGGGCTGGGGCTGCGCTATGTCGGAGCGGACGCCTACAGCGCGATCGTCTGCCAGGACAAGGACCTGGCAAAAAGCTATGCTTGGCGCCATGGCATTGCCGGGCCGGCGGGGCAGGTTGTCGATCCCGGCAGACCGTTTGAACCCGACCCGCGCCTGACCTCGCCCTTCGTGGTCAAACCCCTGGCCGAGGGCGGTTCGATCGGCATTGACCAACGGGCCTTCTGCCCAGGGTGGGAGGAGGCTGCGCGCCAAGTCGCCACCCTGCAAGAGGCCCTGGCCTGCCCGGTGCTGATCGAAGAATTCTTGGAAGGCGACGAGGTCTCGATCTGCCTGATGGGCGCGGATGGCGACAGCGCGCAGTTGGCCGCCGTGCGGTTGGATGTCGAGGGGTTTGACCTGGCGCGCGGGATCTGGTCGATGGAGGTCAAAAAGACCTTGACCCGCCCGACGGAAAACACCCCGATCACCCATGCCCTTGACCCCGCGCTGCTCCGCGCCTGCCGGCGCTTGTTCGACAGTTTCGAAAAGGTCGACTACATGCGCATCGACGGTCGCATGACGCGCGACGGGTTCCGCTTGATCGAGCTGACCCCGGACGTGCACCTTGGCCCGACGGCCAGTTTCGCCCAATCCATGGCGTCGCTGGGGGTGGAGTATCCCGACATGTGGCGTACCCTGATATCCTTGGCGACTTGACGACCACGCACAGGGGCGACAGGTCACGGGTTCGCGGTAGAGCAAGAAGCCCGGTTCAGGTCCAGTGGGAAATGCCACTTCGACAGGAACGAATAATGAAAAGGCTGCCCAGCCAGAAAGGTGGAATCACCGTCTGGCAAGGTGGTGCCGAACAGCCGTGCCTGCCAAAGGTCCGTGTGGATCATGTCGATCCCGCGCGCCTTTTCCATGCGCGCCTCGGCCGTGGGCGCATCGCCCGCAGCCGAGGCCCACCGGGACCAGTTCCAGTGGAGACTGCGCCACAGCCCCTGGTTCGACAGGGCATGATGAGTCAGCAGACGCTCGGCCGCAGCGAACAGGGCCTCGGTGTCGGGATCACCGGTCAGCGCCCCGACCACCGCTAGGTTCTGCGCCAGCACGATCCGGTCGAACGGATCCTGCGCGCCGTCGCGGGCCAGCAGGAAGAGTATGCGCGTGCCCTCGCCATGCTGGCCCGCCGACAACTGGATCACCCCGCGATTGTTCAGCATCTGCGCATGGCCTGTGGCCTGGCCGGTCATCATCTGTTCGGCCTGGGCCAGTTCGGCAGAGGCCTCGTCCAGCCGCCCCAATCGGCCCAACTGCATGCCCAGGGCATTGCGCGAATGGGCTGCCTCACGCATCTGCCCACGCGCCGCGAACAGCTCGGCGCTCTGGCGTAAGGGCGCCAGGCTGTCGCCATAGGACAGGAAGATATCGGCATTGCGCAGCAGATAGGGGAAATAGGGGCTGCGCGGGGTTTCCGGTCGGGCGACGACCTGGCGATAGAGCGCCAGCGCCGCATCACGTTGGTGAATCGAAGCCAGCGCGGCTAGCCGCACCACCGCGAACCCGGTGTGATCGCGACAGCCCGCCAACTGTTCGGGTGCGGTCAGCGCAAGGGTTTCATCGACCTGATCCAGCCGCCCGGCGACCGCCGTCCGCGCCAGGCGATCCATCTCGCCCGACAGCTCCAACCGATCCAGCAGAAGTGCCACCGAAGCATAGGCTTCCAGTTCAAACAACAGGCCAGCGACCTTGCGCAGGCCCGACAGGCCTAGATCCCGCGCGCCCTCGGCAATCTGCTGGCCGAACAGGGTCGCGGCGGCCTCCAACACCGCCACGATGCGGTCACGGAAATGACTGTTGTCGCCGATCGCCTCAAGCCTCGACAGGGCGCGGTGCAGGGTATGTTCCTCGCAATGTTCGATCGCCAGGCGCAGTTGGAACAGCCACTGATCGTCGGTCTCGGCCTGATCGCCATAAACGTCGATCCAGGTCTTGCGCGCAATCTGGACCATCGCAGGGGGCGCCAGGTCTTCCATAGCGCGGGCCAACCCATCATGGGCAAAGGCCACCTGACCGCCACCCAGGGTGATCATCTCGTTCAACGCCAGCTCCATGCGCGCTACGCGCAACTGGTCGGGGTCCAGCCCCTGACCCGCCAGCCTGTCCATGAAATGGTCCAGGAGAGCCGCCGGTGCCGCCCCGTCATGCAGATGCAGGGTCACAGCCAGAAAGCGTTCATCGCGACTCATCGTCTTGAACAGTTGCGCATAACTGTCGCCGTCCGAAACCTGCGTGGCATTCAGCCCGGCACCGGAGCGCACCACCTTCGCTAGGTTGTGGATCCCGCGCAGATCGCCGCCATCCTGGTGATAGACCTGCGACAGGCGCTGGTCCTTGGTGACGCCCATGTTGCGCGCAACCTCGGCGTAATGAGTATAGGTCAGAGGCAACAACATCCGCGCCTTGCAGGTAAAGCCTGCGCGGTCGAACTCCTCGACCAGTTCACCCAGGCTCCAGGTCACGAAAGGGCTCTGCGCCTCGATCTGGGTGATCTCACACAACACCATGCTGTCCTTGCGCCAGGTCACATCTTCGACCAGAAACCCCAACGTCGCCTCGTCGATCAGATGGATGTTCTCCAGGATCAACCCGACTGGATGGTGTTCCACCACCGCGCGCACATAGCGTTTCAGATAGGTCACCGCGGCCTGTCCGTTCATGTCCAACAGCTCTTCGGGCTTGAACTCACCCAGGCTGAAGCGGCGTTCCAAGAAGCCCTTGATCTGGCGTACCAGAGGCACGTCCAGTTCCTTCAACAGCTCGTTGGCGACCTCAAGCCCCAGGTGTTCGTCGGTCAGATAGGCCTTTAGGTTCTTGTTGAACTCCTCGATGCTGAGGATCTTGGCCCCGGTTTCGGCGGCCTTTTGCAGGGCGGCGGCGATCTGGGTCAGGAACACCCCGTCCTCCAGGCGCGACCCGCGCGAGCGGCGAATGCGCACGCGTACTAGATCGCGGCCCTCGTGTCGCTGGGCGACCTCGTCCATGAAGCGGCTTTTGCCGATGCCCGATGCCGCCTCGAGGAACAAGCAAAAGGGTTTGTCCCAGTGCCCATGCAACAGGCTCAACACATCAGACAGGTCGTCGGTTCGATTGACGAAAGGTAAATCACTCATCGCGAAAACTCTTCAACGCTGCAAATCCGCGCCCAGCATAGGCAAAGCCGCCACCTCAGGGAATACCAGTCTCGAAATGTCATACAAATCGCCACATATAATATACATAATAAACCTTACAGGCCACTAAAATTTAGCTAGGGGCGCGCTACTTTGAACTGCGACTCCTATTATAAATCAATGGGTTATCTAATTAGGAGATTGTGCCATGTCTGGCTCCTACAAGCAATTGAACATCGAAGAACGGCGTAAAATCGAGCGCTGGCTGAGTGCTAAAGTTCCTGTCCGTGAGATGGCGCGTGTGTTGAAGCGCTCGAAAGCGACGCCCTACCGTGAATTAAAGCGGAACTATTTTGTCGACGAGAGCCTGCCGAAATACGCGGGTTACTATGGCGCTGCTGCTCAGTTGAAAGCCGATGACCGACGTTCGCGACAACGCAAGCTGATCAAGCATCCAGATCTCGCCAAATTCTGTCCAAGAGATGGGGAGTAGCTCATTGAAATCAAGCGAGTGGTTTTTCTCTTTGCCATCGTGGATCGTCTCTTTCATCATGCGACCCACCTTAAACGCTGGTCCGAATTCCCGCGACCTCCTCTTCCATAAGGCGCTCATCGATATGTGACGCTTGTAAGTTCTACCCAATTCGGATGACTGCACGGGACAAACGAGGCGTGTTCATCTATTCTGGTTTCGCGACAACACATGACTGAGCGTTAGAAGGGTTGATGCCGGGCGCAATGCCAATACATGACGTGAAATCCTCCAAGCCGTTTCGGACGATTACTCCCAAACAAAGAGGACGGGGGCCCGACATTGCCAGTTTCTCAACTTACTCCCAAACTCGTGATCTTCGACTGTGATGGTGTGCTCGTCGACTCTGAGCCGACCTTCAATCGCGTCCTGCATACTTACTTGCTTTCGACTGGCGCACGCCTGTCACTCGTCGAATGCTGCAATCTGTTCGTCGGTAAGAGCAGACATGATGTCGAACGTTACGTGAGTGACAGGGGATTGCGCCTTCCAGAGAAATGGCCGCAGGATTTCTACAACAGAGTTCTCGACGCTCTTAGGACAGACGTCACGCCGATCCCGGGTGCCCGTGAGGCGGTGGCGTTGATTTCGTCGGCTGGCATACCGCTCTGCGTTGCCTCCAATGGGCTCCTGGCAAAGATGCATGTCACGCTGGAACAGACAGGGCTGCTTTCCTGGTTTGAAGGAAAAATGTATTCAGCTTATGATGTCGGCGCCAGCAAACCCGCGCCTGATGTGTTTTTACATGCGGCCAAAATGAATGGCGTTGCGCCGGAAAACTGCGTGGTAGTCGAGGACAGCGTGAGCGGATTTGAAGCGGCTTTCAATGCTGCTATGACTTGTTTTGCCTATGTCCCAAAGACGGCATTGAAACCAGACGACCTCTTCGGTGCGCGACGGCTAACCGATATGGCTGACCTACCGAAACTGTTGGGGCTTTGAGAGCGATCAATCCAAGGTCAGCAACCAGCTTTGCAGAGACCGAAAAGTCTATGCCGGGCTGCACGATCTTTATCCGAGTAGACAAAGGTGTGACGTGCGAAGGAACAGACCCGTTAAGTATATTACATTTTCGGGTCTGCTTCACCAATTATTGTTATTGATCGACTGGGTGAGCTATAGGCCCAAGCGAGACATCACACGGATGCCAGACCATGAGCTGAAACAACTCAACAATACGCCCGGAAAATACCTTGGTTAGAAAACCCCTTTAGCAGTCTTCCAGAAAAGAATACTGGCCGAGATAGAACTCCCCCTACCTTCGGAGGCAATAGGGGTCGCGCTTCATCTAGCGCTCATAGATTGCGACCGGCACGAAACCGGTCGCATCGCCTGGTGTCAGCCTTTTTTGCGCGCTTCGAGTTTCCAGTCCGACATCGTCGGCTCGATATTGAAGAGCTTCAGAGCGTTACCGCCCAGAATATCCCGCTTGGCCTGTTCCTTCAGGAACGGGAGATCGTAGATCGTGCTCGGAAGATCCATGTCCCAATGCGGATAGTCCGACGAATAGAGCAACTGCGACTCGGCGTTCATCATCTTGAACGTCACTTCCAGCGCCTCCCGGTTGTCGACAAGCTCCATCGGCTGCGACGAATAGAACATCTCGCGCATGTAGTCGCTGGGCTTTTTCTTCAAAAGCGGCGCGTCAGAGGTGCGCATCATGTATTCGTTGTCCAGACGCTGCATCAGGAACGGCACCCAGGCCAACCCGCTTTCGATCCAGAGGGTTTTCAGTTTCGGGAAGCGTTCCGGCATCCCGTTCAGCACCCAGTTCGTCATGTGGATCATGTTGCAGAAGCTGAATCCGAGCGCGTGCACCGAGATGAATTTGTTCAACTGCGCCAGCGACGAATCCGCCCAGTGATAGGCTGCATGGAAGCCGAGAGGTTTGCCGTGCTCTTCCAGCTTAGCAAAGATGCGCATGTTGGCATTGTCATGCACAGGCCGTTTCAGATAGCCGGTAGATAGGAAGCCGACGACGCCCTTGCGTTCAGCGAATTCGTCGATCATCTTCTCGGCTTCATGCGGCTCGTTCATCGGAAGGTAGACCATCGAACAGATGCGTTTGTCCTCTTCCAGAATGCGCTCGCAGAGCCATCTGTTATAGGCGCGGGCCATGTTGACCTCGACCTCCGGCTGCGGATGGGTCGCCAGCAACAGCATCGGCGTCGGGAAAAGGCAAGCCACATCCACCCCCATGGCATCCATCCAGCGACGGGTCAGGGTGATGTCGCGATGCGGACTTTCGGGCACTTTTTCCTTGTTGCGCCCGGCATAGCGCGTCACGCGCCCGGCCATGTCCTGCGATCCGATGGCCTGAGGAATAAGGCTGGCACGCCCGACATTGCCCGCCGACAAACCGAGATGCCGCATGACCGGATCATCCATGTACTGGAGGATTTCGGGCAGGGCCTCGGTTTCGTAATGGTGGCTGTCCACATCACAAATGAAGAAGTCTTTGTAATTGCGCTCTTCCGCCTGTTTGCGAGCATTTTTCAACAGCTTCGTCGTGTTGAATTCCTTGATCGCAGGATCGTTGTCAGAGCTATAGTTCAGTGCGTTAGGTGTCAGTGACATTTGAGGTATCGCTCCCTGTCCTTAATTTTTCAGCGTTTGCCACATGCCCAGTTCGAACGCCGCCATATCGGCCGCTTCGAGCAGGCCGGTGGTGGCAATGGCCACTTCGGTCGCCGAGACATCGCTGTCGTTCGGGAAAGCTGCCAGATCCTTGTCGCTTTCGCGCAGACCGGCATAAACGCGGATCAACCCAGCCAGAAGGGATTGCATTTGTGTAAGGCTGAGCCCATCGCCATCAGGCGCACGCAAAGCACGAAGCACATCATCGACAGAGGCGTCCAGCGTATTGGTTTGCGGGGTCATTTTTTCAAACTTCGACATAGATGTTTTCATCCCGCTCAATCACCTTGTAGCGATTGAGACGAATTTTCGGGTCGCCCAGGGCCTCGCCGGTTTCGATCTTGAATTCCCAACCGTGCCAGGGGCACACGAAATGCATTTCGTCCGTATCGAAGCTTTGCTTGAGCGGGCGACGCTCTTCGTCGAATTCGACACAGACCTTGGGCATCTTGAGCCCTTCGCACACCGGCCCACCCTGGTGAGGGCAGACGTTGCGATAGGCCACGACCGTTCCTTTGTGACGGATCACACCGATCTCCACACCTTCGAGCTCACAGATTTTCGCAGTAGTCTCGCTGATATCCGATGAGGCACACAACAGTTTTTCAGGCATACACTCTCCTCCGTTATAGTAAGCAAATCTTACTGTTAACATAGTAAGATTGTCTTACTATATGGAATGCTTTAGGTTTCGTCAAGAATTTAAGGGCCTAAAATAATGATGAATAACAATGTCATAGGTGAATCCCCCTCGCAAAAACGCGGGCTGGGCGCGTCCCTTCGCCTCGCCAATCATCTCTATGGCAAGCTGTTGCAAAAGCGTTTGATCGATTCTGATCTGAGCATGGCGCAATACATCCATCTCAGGACACTGAAAGAAGAAGGACGCCTCAGCCAATCGGAACTCTCCGCACAGCTCGGCATCGAAAAAGCCTCATCGACGCGTGTCCTTGACGAGCTCGCACAGAGAAACCTCATCCGCCGCGAACGTCATAAACAGGACAGGCGCATGATCATCGTCAGCCTATCGGAAGAGGGGCATAAGAAAATCGACGAGGCCATGTCCTCGGCCAAAGTCGCCGCCAGACTCGCCTCCGAAAATTTCGACGAGGGCGAATTGCTCCAGCTTTTCGCTTCGCTGGACAAAATCATCAAAACTCTCTCGACCGCCACCTGAGCAGCGCTCGGGAAACCGAGATCATGACAGAACCGGAGCGAGGGCCAGCAGGATCACCCCTGTCCCGGCCATCGCAGAGGACAGGTAGAACCTGCGTCCGGGGCGGTTTTCGGTTTTGAAGACATAAGCCGCAAACCAGACGGCAAAGAACATTTCGACAGACGAGATAAGCGCGACCACGGTCACATCGGCCAACATCAAGGCAAAAAACAACGTGATCTGCCCCGTGCTCATCGCCACGGCAGCCAAAAGCTGCCAGCCGCTCGGTTTCTCCAGCAGGGCGCGAAGCTGTGTCTGAGGGCTGTAACGCAAAATCGCAGACGCACCAAACCAGAACAATCCAGTCAATGCGCCAACGAACACTCCGGCGAGCGGATCGGGCAAGTATTGCATGGCCATCTTGCGCGCGACCAGAGAACTGCCGTAGCCCCCAGCCGATCCAAGAGCCAGCAAACGCCCCTTTTGCCGCTCCGCAGCGGGACGCTCTGAAATGACGCCGGGAAGACCCGAACGGCGCGACGGGCTTGTCATCATCACGACCACGCCCGTGGTGACCAGAAGAAAGGCGACCATGATCGCCGGGGTCATCACCTCTCCAAGAAAGAAAAAGGCCAAAACGGCGGCGAAAACCGGAATGAGTCTGCGGATCAGCCCGGTTTCGATCGCTCCCGCTAGTTCCACCGACCGAAAAAGCGTCAGTCGCCCCAAAACATTTCCCAAAAGCCCGGCGAGGACAAAATAGCCCACGCCGAGAAAGACCGCCGACCCATATTCGGGCAGCGGCGGGCCGATCAAAAGCCAGAGCCCCCCGGAGACCGTGGCGGTCGTGACAATGGACAGGAACACATCGTTGCCGCGTCCCCGGGCGGATTGAGCACTCTTGACGATGGCAACAGAACTCAACGCATAACAAAAAGCTCCGAATACGGCCAGAAGCCCCCCGAAAACCGCTATCATGGGAATGCCTCCGACATGCCGCTGTTGATCAGCGGGCCCCTTCACATATTTTTTGCAGGAAACGATCCGAAGCCATCACCTCACGCAGCGGCATTTTCTTTTGCGCTTCATCAAGCTCGGAAGAATAACTCAGCCCCTGCCCGTCCCAGAACCACCAATAGATAATCTCGCCCTGCTTGCCGCGCACAGGCATGCGGAACATCGGGAATTTGCGTTCGCCATAAGGAATCTCGGCCTCTCCGATCTTGCTATGCGGCAGATTGAGCTTTTTCAGCACACCGGCAAGCGGCACCATTGCAATGGACTCTTCCTCTTTGCCGGAAAAAAGGCTAGCGACGTTATCGGGCCGCTTTTGATACGGCCCGTTCAGGAATTTCACGACAGGCGGATAGCTTGGGTGCGCATGGGTGACCTGCACATAGGCCAGCCCATCGTCCGTCTCGATTTCGACGATATCGCCGGGTTTATATTCTTCCATTTCGACTATCCCCTCAAAGGCTGTAGGCTTCCAACGTGGACGGATGGAACAGTTCCTCGATCTTGACGCGACGCGGCGACAGACCCTGGCTGGCATGATAGTCTAGGAAACGGTCGAGTACATGAGCGTTGTCAGCAACCCCATAGCTCCAGGGGTCTTTGCCCATCAGCGCATGCACCCGGTTCAGGTTGTCCTCGACAAAGGGCATGGTGACCTTGGTCGCCGAGGTGTCCGACAGGGCCTCTTCGGCCAATCGTTTCGATTGGGTAAAGGCCTTGAGCAAGGCCGCGGGCAGGAACGGATATTCTTCGGCGAGACTGCGACGCACACCCAACACATGCATGATCGGGAAAATCTTCGTTCGTTTAAAATAATCTTCGGCCGTCGTGATGCTGTCCGCGAACAGCCGCCCGACATGCGGATGACCTTCGGAGAAACAGCGCGGCCAGCGCGGACCGATAAACCCGTCGATCTCGCCCGCTTCCAGCATGCTGTTGAGCGTGGCCCCTTCGGGGGCATCGACCATGGTGATATCGTCGGGCAGTTGCACCTTGATCTTTTCAGGCCGTCCGGGCGTGTCCATGCCGCCGCGCACCCAAGTGATATCGGAGGGTTTGACGCCGTAATCCTCTTCCAGGATGCCACGCACCCAGACGTTGGCTGAGAGCTGATATTCAGCGATCCCGATGCGCTTGCCCTTCAGGTCCTCGGGCTTCTCGATGCCTTTGTCCGTGCGGATATAGACCGAAGTATGCCGGAACGCCCGGCTCAGAAAGACCGGGATCGCCACATAATGCGGGTTCCCCCGCGCGACCGAGATGGAATAGGACGACAGCGAAATTTCACTGATATCGAAGGCCTCGTGCCGGAAGGCGCGAAAGAACATTTCCTCCGGCGACAATAGCATCGGAATGGGATCGACGCCGTCGATCTGCACCCGGCCATCCACGATGGCCCGCGTCCTGTCGTAATTGCCCATGGCCAGAGATAGCTTGAGATTGGTCATTCTGTCGGTTCCTCGTGTTTCGTTCTGCACTGATACTGCAAGTCGACCGGTTGGCCGGCAGCGGCGGATGTCAGGATTGCGTGGCAAACCTCAAGGCTTGCGAGCCCCCATGCGCCGGTTTGATCCGGCGCCGTGCCCTTGCGCACCGCATCGACCACAGCGTCGAGCACGGTTCGGCGGGGGGCGGGCCCAAAGGGGGCTTCGATGAAGTGCCGCTCGGTGTCACCGAAAACTTCGATCCCGTCCGGCGTCAGTTTGAGATCGGCACGGTCACACAAAGCGATGACCGGACCAAAATGTTCGTTATGCGATGCCTCGATCGTCGTCCCGCTGCCGAAGGTCCGTGTAGCTTTGAGCCGGGCTTCGTCATCGGGGTTGAGGTTCATGAGCGCACGGCGGGCTCCGCCATAGGCCCCCGTCTTTTTCGGCTGGCCCAATTCTCCGACATCGTTCATCCAGATGTCGCTATCAAAATGCGCATAGCCGGAATAGGTCAGATTGGCGACACAGCCCGTCTCGAAACTCATAAGGGCGGTAAACGCACCCTCTGTCGGACGTTTTGGATCCCAAGCGCCGGTCATCGCGTAGATGTTTTTGGCCATGCCACCGGCCAGCCGCCGCACCACGTCGATCTGGTGAATGGCCTGGCTGAACAGGACCCCGCCCCCTTCTTCGGTGCGCAACTCTTCGGGGCGACGCGGGCGATAGAGAAAATCGGTATAATTCAGCGCCTGAATCATCCGCAATTGACCGAACTCCCCGCTTTCGATCAGGCGCGCGGCCAGATCCACGGGGGGATCAAAGCTATGGCTCGGACCGACGATCAGATGCACACCGGCCTCGTCGGCGGCGCGCACCATCCGCTCGGCATCCTCCATGGAGATGGCCAGAGGCTTTTCCACCAGAATATGTTTGCCCGCCTGCGCCGCAGCCAGCACATGATCTATATGCATCTGATGCGGTGTGGCGATGTAGATCGCCTCGACCGAAGGGTCGGCACATAATTCATCGACCGTTTCATATGCCGCGCCGCCATAGTCCCGGACGAAAGCCGCACGGCTTTCTTCGCGGGGGGCAGCAGCGGCCACGAGTTTGACACGCGGATCGGCATCGAAGGTCGGCACCATGAGCATGAAAGCACGCCCCAGCCCAGCAACGCCAAGACGGACGGGATCAGAGGTCAAGAACCAGCCTCCCCGACTTGGCGCGCGACACGCAGATCATCACATAATCGTCTTTTTCCTCATCCATCAGAACCATGTCCCGATGATCGGCATCACCACTCAGAAGACGGGTCTTGCAGGTGCCGCAGGTGCCGCTCTCACAGGAGCTGGAGGTTGCAAAGCCGGCATCCCGCAGCGCTTCGAGAATCGAGCGGTCCTCGGGAACCTTCACGACTTCACCGCTTTTCTTCAATTCGACTTCAAAAGGCACATCATCGTCGCGTACGACGTCGACGGGTTTGAAGTCCTCGAAATGGATACGTCCCTCGGGCCAGTGACCCGACACGGCCTTAATCTCTTCCATCAAGGGTTTGGGTCCGCAGCAGAAGACATGCGTGGCCCGGGGCGTCACCAGATCGTCCCAGAAATCATAGACCTGATCGAGATCGCCATTGTCATGGTGAACGATGATCCGGCCTTCGAAAACAGCGTTCAACTCGTCCAGATAGGCGGACTCTTCCGCGCTCCGACTGACATAAATGATCCTGAGCGCCTTGCCCTTTTTATCGAGGTAGCGCGCCATGGCATAGATCGGCGTAATGCCGATACCGCCCGCGATCAGCAGGTATTTCTGCACATCGGTCAGTGGGAAATCGTTCTCCGGCGCTTCGATATTGAGCTCGGTTCCCTCCTGTGCGTCCTCGTGCATGGACGCCGATCCGCCGCGCGACTGCGGCTCACGTTTGACTGCGATCACGTATTCCTTGGGTGTTTCCCCATCGTTTACTAGGGAATACCGGCGCATCGCTCCCGAAGGCGTTTCCAGAGTGATATGGGCCCCCGGTGCAAAATCCGGCAAATCAACGGCCTCGACCGGCACCAGAGTGAATTCAGAGATGCTTGGCGTTAAATCGCGTCGTTTGTCGACGCGCATTTTTATTTGCTCCATAAAATCCTCCCGATCTGTTCGCAGCACCCCATCAACTTAGATAGCTAAGTTGATGAAGTCAACATTCGAACCCCTTGTTCGTCCAGTGTTTTGGCTCAGATAAATCCGTCCCGGCCATTTCATCTGGCCACCAGTAGGCATCACCGCATCTCAGAGCCCACAAGCACCCGGCGATCCAAGTCCTGCGGCCTGCGACAGCCGGTAAAAATCATGGTTCGGCGTATTTCTTCCTCAAGAATCGACAGCGCCCGCGCAACCCCGACATGCCCGCCAGCCGCCAGACCGTAAAGCGGAGCACGTCCCAGAAGAACGCCCTGCGCTCCCAGCGCAAGCGCCTTCACGACATCGCTGCCCCGCCGTATCCCGCCATCGAGCAACACGGTCGCGCTATCGCCCAACCGATCCGCGATCTCTTCGAGAACCGACAGCGTCGCAGGCGCTCCGTCAAGCTGGCGTCCCCCGTGGTTTGAGACCACCACACCGTCCACCCCCTCATCGCGCGCCCGCAAGGCATCGGCGGCACACATCACTCCTTTGATCAGAAGCGGTCCGCTCCACTGTTTTCGGATACGTCGCACATCGTCCCATGAGAAATTCGGATTGCGCTGCGAGCGGGTGAAGTCCGCCAACTCCTTGTCGCTGGCCCCCTCCCCCAGAAACGCCGTCAGGTTTTCGAACCGGGGCCGGTGTTTACCCAGCCATACGGACGTCAGCCATCTCGGGTGCATCAAACCGTCGAGAAGGATCGGAGCACTCATTTTGATTTCATGTGAGAACCCATGTCTCAGGTCACGCTCACGCTTTCCGCCGACCAGCGAATCCACCGTGATCATCAGTGCGGAATATCCGGCGGCGGCGGCACGATCGATCAGTGCTTTTGAAAAATCGGGCTTACCCCATGGGTAAAGCTGAAACCACTGCGGTGCGGAGCCCTGTCTGGCGATCTCTTCCATGGAGGTGTTCGACGCCGTGGACAGCGCGAAACCAATCCCTGCCTCATCCGCCGCACGCGCCAGATGCACATCCCCTTGCGGCCAGTAAAGCCCGTTCAATCCGGTGGGGCCGATCAGTAAGGGGGTGGAATAGCGCTGGCCGAAAATCTTCGTCGTCAGATCAACATCCCCACCCGAAAGAATGCGGGGCTGCAGATGAATGCGCTCGAAAGCCTGCCGGTTGGCCCGAAGCGTGATCTCGTCTTCGGCAGCGCCATCCAGATAATCGAACACGACAGCGGGCAGTCGGGCCTGCGCGCGGCAGCGCAGATCGTCGATATTTATGGCCTTCATGGCCTGGTTTCCGGTGTATCTCATATCTCGGGATTACAACTCCGCCGCCGGGCGTACCGCGCGGTTCGGATATACATAAAAATCCGCCCGACAAGAAAGCCGGGCGAATTGGGGAGAAATATGATCAATGATTACTCGGCGGCCTCTGTGGCTCCGGACGTATCGACGAGTGTGCGCCAGTCGACCTCTTTCGGGTAAACCCCCTCATGAGAGGCGATCTTGGCTTGCGGGACCTCGGAACCAGTGCCGATAGCTTCTCCGCCCTCGGCAACCTTCTTGGCCGCATCCGCCATTAGACGGCGAAACTCGACGATCGCAAGATCCGAGGCGCCCAACACGTCGGTGTGGCGCTGCACGCGGCTGCCCATCGACACCCACATCACAATATCCTCGTTCGGGATACCGTCGACACCCGTGAAGTGACCCTCTTTCATCCGCTCGCGATCCTGCAGGAAGTCGTTCTCGAGCGTCCGAAGCGTCCGCCATTTGTGATCCACATCCACGCCGGGAACGGCATGGGCGAATTTGCGCCATTCCTCGGTCGATGGCACGTTCGGACCCCCGAAAGCGAGGAAGTGGAAGGCCGTTTCATCGTCGTTGATCGGCACGATCACGCTGGCCACCTTGTAGTTGTTGTTCGGCGGGATCAGCGAGTAATAGGGCGCGATGAATTCGGTGATGCGCAGGTAATGATGCGTCGCCGCATTCTTGATCGGCTTGCGGATCGCCGCATAGTGAAACCCGTAGCTGGTGGTTTCGGTCTGCATCCGCGGTGCCTTGTCGGTCGAGGGCCGGTACCAGGATTTGTCATCGGCCGCGGCGCCTTCGACCCGGGCAGGAACCATAGTGGACGAGTGCAGCGAAGACGAATGCGCACTGTCGATCTGACCTTCATGAATCTGTGCCCAGTTGGCCGGAACGCGAATTTTAAGGATTGCGACCGGGGTGTCCTCCGTCGGGGCAAAAGCCGGCGGTTGGAATTCGGGCATCTCATCCTTGTCGCCGAGCCAGGCCCAGACGAAGCCACCCCATTCACGCACCGGATAGGAGCGCTGTTTGACCTTGTCCATGAGCGGGCTGCCCTCGGGCTCGGAGGACATCGCCACTACGTTGCCGTCCACATCCATTTTCCAGCCGTGGTACAGGCACCGCAGACCGCATTCCTCGTTGCGGCCATAGACCAGCGAGGCTTTGCGGTGCGGGCAGAGCTCGTCAAGCATGCCAAGCCGACCATTGGTGTCACGAAAAGCGACATAGCTTTCACCCAGCACCTCGACCCGAAGCGGCTTTCCATCGGGCTCTGCCACCTCTTCGATCAGACAGACAGGTGTCCAGTGCTGACGCATGAGTTGCGCCATCGGTGCATCTCCCGTCACGCGGGTCAGCAGTTCATTCTCTTCGGGTGTTAGCATATGACCTCCTCCATACGACGATGAATCAATTTTCAGAACTCGCATCAATCTTAGTTATCTAAGTTTATTCTGTCAACAACCTGCGCAGTATAAAACATGTGCGCGGCGACAGCATTTTCGACGCCAGCGGTATCAGGTTTACCGCGAAAGCCAACCCCCCAGACGCCGGTTCAGGAACGGCAGGACGTAACCTGTGTTTAGCCCAGTCAACACCAGAGCAACCAGAAACAACGCCCCCGGCACCGGCAGCTGCGCCGTGATCGGTTGCAGCAAATAGAACAAAGCCACCAGCAAGGGATAAACGCCAATCATACTGAGCGCCCAACGCTTCCAGACCGGTGCCGGACGCGGCGGTTTGTCTTTGTCTGCGCTCAGATACGCGATCTCTATATCGAGCGGCGGAGTCTCCGGCATCGACGCCATCCGGCTCCTGATGGCCTGCGCCAGACGTTCAGGCAACTCCGGCATCTCGGCAACAAGACGGCATCCACGGGCACTGATGGAAAAACCATGCCGCTCGGCGCCCCGTTGCTCGGCAAATTGCAGAAAGGACACCAAGGGGTGGCGGGAAACATCCGCAGCGACAACATCACGGCAAATTTGTGCGACAGGAGCCGCGCGATCCGGCGCGACACCGAAAGACAGGGTGAACCCCGAGACACTCCCGGCCTCACGCTTGTTTGCGCTCTTGGTATTTGCGGACATTTTTCCCCCTGCAGACGGCGTATCATGCACGGAAAGTCTCATAATCATTGCATCATACGACTTTTACACAACGTTTCGTCATGGGCATGCGCCATGCCTGCATTCCGAAACGCCTTAAAATGTTGTGGCCACCCTGACAGGGTGGCCACTTTCTTCTGAGAATATGCCGGTCTCAGGTCTCTTCCTTCCCGCCGGCCGCGACCGGAGTGGAAAAGAAGAACTGTCGCCCGAGTACAGCAATGACCAAGGCAATGCTTGCCACAGCCAGAAGCGGGAAAGGGCTCACGGCGCCAACGGCTCCGATCGTCAGCAGCAAACGTTCCAGAGTGCTCAGGTCCGTTTTGACCATCCCCTCCAAAGAACAGGCGATTGCAAGCGTCGCAGAGACCGCACCGACGATGGCAAGCGTGTTGATCAAAGGATCGGACATCAACAGGATCGCCGGGTTCCACACGAAGGCGAACGGCAGAAGGAAACCGATTACAGCCAGCCGAACAGCGGAGAAGGCAATCTTGAACGGGTCTTCATCGGCAATCGCGGAAGCCGCAATCGCAGCCACGGCAATCGGCGGTGTCAGAGCCGACAGGATTGCGTAGTAGAGCAGGAACATCTGGCTGGGAAGCACGGGAAACCCGAGCTTGGCCAGAGCAGGCCCAACGAGAACCGCAGCAAGGATGTAGGCGCTCGGTGTCGGCATACCCAGACCGAGAACGATGGTCACGGCAGCTGCGATCACCAAAGTCAGGATCGGCTGACCGTTGCTGAGTTCCAGGATGACATTGGCGGATTTCATACCGAGCCCGGTCATCGAGAGACCGCCGATCACGAGACCGGCCGCCGCACAGGCCCCTGCCACGGGCAGGATCTGCAGCGTCGTCGTTCCGAGCCCTTCCAGAATTTGCCAGGGCGTCATACGGGTCTCTTTCAGGATCAGCGAGGCCAGAATGGTCGCCACCACACCGACGCCCGCCGTGAACGTCGGGGAATATCCCAACATCAGCGCGACCACGATGCCGATGATCGGCAAAAGGAAAACCCAGCCGGTTCTGAAAGTGTCCGCAACGGACGGGACCTCATCCTCGGAAGGACGCAGATCGAGCCGCACGGCCCGCAGGTGCACCTGAGAGAACACCCCACCATAGTAGATCAAAGCGGGCAACAGGGCCGCGAAAACGATCTCATTGTAGGAAATCCCGGAATACTCGGCCATGATGAAGGCTGCCGAGCCCATGATCGGAGGCATGGCGCTGCCGCCGGTTGACGCAGCAACTTCCACCGCACCGGCAAAACGCGCGCTGTAGCCCAGGCGTTTCATCACCGGGATGGTGATCGAGCCCGTCGCGACGACATCCGAGGTCGGGCTGCCCGACATGGTGCCGTAGAGACCCGAAGAAATGATAGCGATCTTGGCCGGGCCGCCCCGTGCACGCCCGGTGACCAGAGAAGCGAGGTTGAAAAAGAAATCACCCCCACCGGCCTTGGACAGAAAGGTTCCGAACATCACGAACAGGAACACATAGCTGGCCACAACCTGGATCGGCACACCGAACAGACCATCGGTCGTGAACACGAGAACGTCGAGGAGATAGCTGAACTCGCTGACCCGGTGCCCGAAGGGCGGCGGCAGCAGATATCCGAACAGGTTGTAGATCAGGAACAGCAAAACCACGCCGGTCAGACCGAGGCCTGTCGTGCGCCGGGTCGCCTCAAGCGTCAGGAACAACAGGGAAGAGCCAAAGAAGAGCTGATCGGGCGTAAACTGGTCGAGCAGGCTGATACGATCGGCGACGACCCCGGCATTGACGTAAAAATAGATGCCGCAGGCAAGACTCAATGCGGAGAATATCCAATCGTAAATCGGGACGTCATCCGGGGCTCTGGCCGTCGCTCCGATGGCCAGAAAGAGAATTGTGAAGATGCCCGAAATGAACAGGATGCCGAGGATCAGCGGGTCGGAAATAACGAAAAGGTTCGCATAGATAACCCATAGCGCGAAAGCGGCCGCGAGAACGATGACAACCGTTCGCATGGTGGAAGCAAGCTTCCGGCGACGGCCGGTTTCGGTAAGCGAGGGAATGTTCATAGTGCCACCGCCCCGCGTGTCATATGTGTATCGTGCATCTGTCGATCCGCGCCAAAGCCCATCACCGGGCATCGGGCGTCGAGCAGGGGTTGTGCGGCAGTGTTGTGAAAGAATCCGTCCTTTGCCAAGCCTCCCTGCCCCGACACTACGCGCTCGGACATGACCCTCTGGCCCGAGCAGCCAAATATATTCATGTCAGATTTGAAGGCCGTCCTAGATACTTCCATCTTTTCCTCCCTTTTCTTCATGATGATGCCCACAAAGCGGGATATGTGCATCTCCCGCATGGCACTTTTCGCAGCGTGAACACTACAATTATCTTAGATATCTATATTTAATGGCGCAATCATGCGTATTTACGTATAACGCCAAAACCATAACCCGATGGCCGACATGCGTTTCGCGTCGCCCTAGCAAGTCACAGATATCCTCGAACCTCATCGGAAAAGTCGGCGCACATGGCCCCGCGCGCCGACCTGGTTTATACGTTGATCTTATTCGATCAGCCCAAGTTCCTTGTAGGCGCGCTCCGCGCCCGGATGGAACGGAAGTGTCTCTTGCGAAACCAGCAGTTCCGGTGTCAGCATCTGCATCGCGCTGTGCACGGAGCGGATCTGGTCCATGTTATCGACAATGCTATGAGCAATCGCATAGCCCGTCTCTTCCTCCAAAGCGTCAGATGTGACCAGCAGGGCCCCGAGTGCGACGGTCTGTACCTCATCCGCCTGATGCGTATAGCTCCCGGCAGGGATCGTGTAGGGTCCCGTGCCGAATTTTTCATTTGTTTTTTCAATAACATCCTGAGGAACAGTCAACAGAACGACGTCGTTGTTCTTGTCGACACTGAGGAAAGACGAATGGCCAACGAAAATCCCGTTGATCACCATATCCGTGCGACCATCGGCTAGCAGGTCAACCTGTTGCGCGGACCCACCGCGCACGACTGTGCCGCCGTTTTCCTTGATCGTCTCTTCGTCAAAGCCAGCAGCGTCCAGCATGAAAGCGGTCATGTTGGCCGTCACATTGCCCGAGTTGTTCATGGCGACACGAATGCCCACATCGGCTTTCGCAAGATCGTCAAGGCTGTCGATATCGTATTCATCGGCGATGGATTTCTTCAGAAAGAAATGCATCGGCGCCCAGTTATACATGTAACCGATGGCCTGAAGATTGGTGATCGGTTCGCGGAACGGCTCTTCACCGGACAGCGCCAGCTTGATCTCAGCATCGTGCGCAAGACCAAGATCCGTTCTGTCGGCAGCAAGCAGACCGATATTGGCAAAACCGCCGCCGGTCGCCTGATAGGTCACGACACCATCAGGATCGCTAGCTTTGACGGCCCGGTCCACACCGGCCCCAAGCAAGGACCAAAGCCCGGACGGGTTACCCCCCGAAAGCGTCACGTTGACGCTGTCCGCAACCGCAGAGTTCCCGATCGCACAAATGCCGATCGCAGCGAAAAAAGTGGTCAATTTGTGTTTCATTTTTCCTCCCTTTAAATTTTTAGCAGTCGCGATATCCAAGCCTCCTCCATAGTCTTAGATATCTATCTTCTTACTTATAGATACACCCACATGGTCCGTCAATAGTTACACAAGCAAATAGGGAACTAGCTTCAGATCGTCAGAAAAATGCCTTTTTTCGCGCCCGAAAAGCATGAACCTATCATTTGAATCTATGTTAACTTAATGAAGTCAAAATGCTGAAAGATCATAAAGTTCCGGGCACCCAGGCAAACAGAAAGGGAAGCAATCCCAGAAGGTACAGCCCCCCCCCGGTGCATGTATCCCGCCTAAGGTAACAAAAAAAATCGTGATTGCCGCAACACGCACTCGGCCTCGGGCCTTGTCGAAAATATCGCAAGATATCTGCGTCATAAATTCTGGAAAATCGGTAGCTTTCACGCAACACGGCAATGTTGCTTGTTTGAAATCAAACCGTGTCGCAGATTGATCTTTGAAAGTTTGTCAGGTCCTGGTCAGACGCCCATTCCCTTGGTCGGAGGGACCCGAATCCCCCGACGCACAGCGTCTTTCTCATCCTGTTCGAGGTTCCTGATCATTTTCGCGAGACTGCGCTTCAGGTTAATTTGTTCATCCTTGGTCAGCCCTTCTACCGCAACCTCGTTTGCCTCGATTGCAAGCGGTTCAAGCAGCCCCCGCAACTGCCAGCCCCGTTCCGTCAAAAACGCATGCTGTCGACGCCGGTTTCCCTCGATGTTGCGCCGAACGATATACCCCAACTCTTCCATTTTCGTCAGGGCACTATGCGCTGTCGGCTCCGTCAGATGTGCGCGATCGCTCAACTCACGCTGCGACAGACCGTCCTCCTGCCAGAGGATACGAAAGAAAATCCACTGCCCGAATGTTACATTCTGCGTCGCAAGTCGCATTTGCAGAGAACGGTTAAAGCCGCGGGCCGCCAGTCGCACCAATCGGGCGAGACGCTCATCCGCCTCCGGCAGGTCGTTCAGGTCTTCGGTGCATGTGGATTGATCTGTCATACGCTATACAAAGCAAAATTATCAGGCTTTGCCAAGTGTATCAAATGCCACAGCAGATCGGCACAGCTTCAGAACCCGTATCCCTGGGGAAACAGGTACAATCGCTTCTGCGCCATACGGATCAAGGCGTTAATCCGGGACTGATCTCACCCTGATTTTCGCCTCGATATTTCCGATGGTTTATTTGGCGGAGGCTGGCCCGGATACGAACCAGACCTCCCTTGCGACCGTCCGACCGCAAGCCAGTCTTGAGAACCGCTCACTCGCTCCGGGTCAGACCAGCGACCATATTCGGGTTGTAGCCCGGCTGCACATGGGCGTCGATCACGACGCTTTTGCCCGCCTTGACCATCTCGATGCCCTTGCGCACCGCCTCCACAAGCTCGCCCGCGGTCGACACCGGCCCGATCCCCTCACAGCCCTGCGCCCGCGCAACGGCCGCGATGTCGATATCGGGATCGCCGATCCGCTGGCCGATCCATTTGTTCTCGACCGGACGGTTGCGCTCCACGGCGACACGTTCCTGATGCACCTCGTCATTGTAGAACGACTGGTTGTTGGACACCACCGCCAGGAAGGGCGTGCCGTAATGCGCCGCCGTCCAGAAGGCCGAGGCCGCCATCATGAAATCGCCATCGCCCAGCACCGCAACCGGCAGGCGGTCGCTGTCCTTGAGCGCCAGCGCCGCACCGATCAGCATCCCCGGCCCCGAACCGATACCGCCGCCGCCGTCATAGCCCAGAAAATCGAGCGGATGACGGAAATGCCAGCTTTCTCCGGCCCAGCCGAGCGGCAGGCGCACCATGCTGGCACAGATGCCGTCGAGCCCCTGACCGAGCGCGCCCGCCAGCGTCATGATGTCGAGCGGCGTTTCCTCCGCAGGTGCATCGAACGCAGGTTTGACCGGCAGGTCCGTCGGCGCGTCCCCGGCCCCGACACCCAGCGCATCGGCGAGGGCATGGGTGGCAACATCCGGCGTACAGGCGAGATGCAGGTCCAGTGCCGGAAGCGCCTGATGCTCCATGCCCCAGCCATTGTGCAGCTGGTGATCGAGCGATGCCTGAATCACCCTGGCCTCCAGCTTGCCAGCCAGTTTCAGCGTTCCGGCGAGATCGAGCCAATCGAGGCTCAGAATAACATCCGCCTGACGCAGAACCTCGCCCGAAACATCGTCGATGAAAAAGGACGGCTTGCCGCGATGCTGCGGATGATCGGTCGGGAAGGACGCACCGATGCGAATATCGGTCAGAACCTCAGCCCCCAACGCCTCGACCAGTGCCACGCGCCGCGCCCAGTCCGCAGGGTCGCGCGAGACGCGCCCAGCCAGAACAACCGGCCTTTTCGCCTGTTTCAAAAGCGTGGCCGCCTGCGCCACTCCTTCGGCGGAAGGCGCCGCCGGGAGTGGCGGACTAAAGCGGGAAAAATCAGGCAAGGCGGGGGCCTCGGCATGTTTCTTTTCCTGAATTGACACATCGAAACTGACATAGGTCGGTCCGGTCGGCTCCGTCCGTGCGATCACATCGGCGCGCAGCATAGATTCGAGCGCCGCCTCCATCGAGCCGGGCTGATCGTCCCATTTCACATAATTGCGGATCAGCGCGCCCTGATCGCGGCAGGTGTGCAACCAATCGATCCATGGCCGGCGCAGCGCTGCATCCACCGGCCCCGTCGCGCCATAGACCAGCATCGGAACGCGGTCGCACCAGGCGTTGAAAATCGACATGCTCCCGTGCATCAGGCCCACGTTGCTGTGCAGGATCACGGCCAGCGGCTCTCCCGTCACCTTGGCATAGCCATGCGCGATCGCCACCGCATGTTCTTCGTGCAGGCACAACAACATCTGCGGATCGCGATTGCCGAGCTTGTTCACCAGACTGTCGTGCAGCCCGCGAAAGCTCGATCCGGGGTTCAGTGCAACATATTTGACACCAAGTCCGCGCAGCATCTCGGCAAAGATATCACTGCCCCAGACCCCGGTGTCCTCAGAGGTCACAGGCATTTCGACATCTGTCGTGTTCCGGTCTTTCATTGTGCGTTCCGTTTCTTTCATTTCGTTTGCAAAGCTGGCGCGCAGTGCGGTTTTTGCGCCATTGCTCTTTCGATCCATCAGACATGACCCCGCGATGCGGCAGTTTGTCAGGCCCTCTTTCAGGCCTGCGCGGATGGAATGGCCTCAGACCCGGGCCGACAGGCGCGGGTCTTGTCGCATCTCATTTCACTGCCCTGATTCATTGCCCGGACAGGTTGATATGGACGTTCTTTTCATGGGTGAAGGAAATCAACTCCCCGATCCCCTCTTCCCGGCCAATCCCGGATTGCTTGACACCGCCGAAGGGCGCGCCGAGGAAATGGCGACCGACTTCATTGATCCAGACAAATCCCGCCTCGACCTGTGCTGCCGCACGGTGTGCCGTGACGAGATCGCGCGTCCAGATCGCGCAGGTCAGACCCAGTTCGAGCCCGTTGACCTCACGCAGCATCTCGTCCTCATCGCTCCATTTCCGAACCGCCAGAACCGGCCCGAAAATCTCTTCGCGGGCGATACGCATCTCCGGCGTCACATCCGCGAAAATCGTCGGCGCGACGAAACAACCCTTGGCCAGGGCGCCATCGGTGACGGCATATCCGCCTGTGACGGCCCGTGCCCCTTCGCTTTTGGCGCTTTCGATATAGCCCATCACCCGGTCGAACTGATCCCGACTGACGATGGCCCCCATCGTGGTGTCCGGGTCGGTCGGAATCCCCGGCTGATACCGCGCGATTTTCTCGGACAGGAAGGACAGCACCTCGTCGTGAATATCCTCATGCAGGAAGGCCCGGCTGGTCGAGCCGCAGGACTGTCCGCACCAGCCGAAATTCATCCCCGCCACAATCGCATCGGCGATCTTTTCGGGATGGCTGTCGGCATAGGCGATGAGCGCGTTCTTGCCCCCGAGTTCGAGAAGAACCGGTTTGACCGTGGCACTGGCGCTGCGCATCACCGCGCGGCCTGCGGGCACCGATCCGATCAGCGTCACCTTGGCGACATCGGGATGCTCGGCCAGCGCGGCCCCGGCCTCGGTGCCGCCGGGCAGCACGCTGAACACACCTTTCGGCATCAGCCCGTCGACGATCTCGGCCAGGCGCAGCGCCGACAAAGGAGCCTGAACCGGCGGTTTGATGATGACAGCATTGCCCGCCGCCAGCGGGGCCGCCATTTTGCCGCCGCAGAACATGAACGGATGGTTGAAAGCCAGGATGCGGGCCACGACCCCCAGGGGTTGGCGCAGGGTCATGTTCACACGATCCGGCCCCATCGGGATGGTATCGCCCTTCATCTCGGTCACGAGACCGGCAAAGAAGTCCATCTGCGCCGCCGCAATCGCCGCATCGCCACGCATTTCCGTATAGGGATTGCCGCAATTGGCCGCGTCGATCATCGCCAGCTCATCGCCGTGTTTGCGCAGAAGCGCGGCGATTTCCTTGAGAATGCGGCTGCGCTCCAGCGGCAGCACGTCGCGCCATTCGAGAAACCCCTGATGTGCGGCGGCGACAGCCGCATCGACATCGGCCTTGCCCGCCGTGGCCACAGCCCCGAGCGACTGTCCGTTGGCCGGATTCATCGTATCGTCATAAGTGCCGTTGCCAGGCGCGTGCCAGCCTCCGCCGAAATACAGATCGGTATGTTTCGGCAGCGCCTGTGCGATCTCCTGTGCGATCTCTGGGTTCAAACTGTGCGACAAGATTATTCCTCCCGTATTTTTCCGACAATTAGCTTAGATGTCTAATAATTGTCAAGCGACCGAGCCTGTCGAAAACACCCGGCCAAAGCTCTCTTTTGTGCGTTTTGCGAAGACGGCCAACGCTTTATGGCTTCGTCTTCGAAGGCCTGCGCGGGCCTCTCATCGGACCGATGTTATTGCATCACAAAGGGGTTTTTCGTCTCTGCCTCATAGGACAGCCAGACGGATTTGGTTTCGAGATACTGGTCGATGGCCTCGATCCCGTTTTCCCGCCCGAACCCCGACGCCTTCACACCGCCGAACGGCATGAGGAAACTGGCAGCCCGGTAGGTGTTGACCCAGACCGTGCCAGCCCGCAGCCGTTTCGGAGCCACAGTCGCGCGTTTGATACTGGAGGTCCAGACACCGGCCGCGAGCCCGTAGTCCGTGTCATTGGCGATCTCATAGGCCTCTTCGTCGTCCCTGAAGGAGATGAGAGAAACCACCGGCCCGAAGACTTCCTCCTGCGCGATCCGCATATCGTTGCGGACATCCGCAAAGACCGTCGGCTCGACGAACCAGCCGTTTCCGCATTCCGGCTTCTGGGCAAGCGCCCCGCCCAGAACGCAGCGCGCGCCCTCGGATTTCGCGATCTCGATATATGACACGATCCGGTCGAGCTGTGGCTGCGTGGTCACCGGACCGACCTGCGTCGTCATTTCCATGGGATCGCCCATTCGCGCCGTTTTTGCAGAGGCGACGAATTTGTCGAGATAGGCCTCGTAAATGCTCTCATGCACCAGAAGACGCGAACCCGCGATACAGGTCTGTCCCGTCGCGGCGAAAATCCCGGCGATCCCTCCGGAAACAGCAGCATCGAGATCGGCATCGGGGAACACGATCTGCGCGGATTTCCCCCCGAGTTCCAGCGTCAGCCGCTTGAAGGTGGCGGCGGCATTTTCCATGATCTTCTGCCCGGCGGTCTCCCCGCCGGTGAAAGCAACCTTGGCCACTTTCGGATGGGTCGTCAGCCGGTCGCCTACATCCTGACCGAATCCCGTCACCACATTGACCACGCCTTCGGGGAAGCCCGCCTCACGCACCAGAGCCGCGAATTCGAGGGCCGAGGCCGAGGTGTGTTCCGACGGTTTGATCACCAGAGTGCATCCGGCGGCCAGCGCCGGTGCCAGTTTCCAGACCATCAACATGAGCGGGGAATTCCACGGCACAATTGCCGCGACGACCCCCACGGGCTCGCGCAGGGTGTAGGTAAAGGTGTTCGGCTTGTTGATCGGAATGACAGCGCCGTTGATCTTGTCCGCAAGGCCGCCATAGAAATAGAGCCATTGCGAGATTCCCCGCACTTGCCCCTCAATCTCGGCCCGCAGCTTTCCGTTGTCGCGCACCTCGACAGCCGTGAGACTGTCGGCGTCCCGTGCCACGAGATCGCCGAGTTTGCGCAACAAGGCGCCCCGTTCCGTGGCCGAAAGTTTTCCCCATGCACCGTGATAGAGCACGTCATGTGCCGCCTCCACAGCCTCATCGACATCGCGCGCATCGCATTTCGGAATCTCGGCCCAGGGGTCTCCGGTAAAGGGATTATAGCTCTGAAAGCTCTCGCCCGAGGCGCTGTCCTTCCATGCGTTTCCGATGAACACCTGATATTTCTTCATGCTATTTTCCATTGTCATACTCCATCCCGTTTGTCTTTTCTGGCCCGTTTCACTTTGTCGGCCCGGTTGTGGTGGTTGGATGTCCGCCCCTCAAATTAGGGAGGGAACAAAGGTCGTCAGGCCCGGCATCAACGCGAGTAGGACCATGCCCAAGACGAACAGCGCAACAAACGGCCAGGCAGCGCGAAAGACTGTCGAGAGAGAGCCCTCTCCCCACGCGCTTTTCAGGGCGAACAGCGTATATCCGAAGGGCGGGGTCATACCGCCGACCGTGATGTTCACTAGGAACAGAAGCCAAAACCAGATCGGGTCGTAGTGGAAGGTCTCGATGATAGGCAGGTAGATCGGGATGACGATGAGCATCAGCGCGATCTGGTCGACGAACATACACAGAACAAAGGGCAGCACCATCAGCAGGATCAGCATGGTCCAGGACGACACTTCCAGAGCGACGATCCATTCCGTCAAAGCCGTCGCCCCGCCCGAGAAGGCCAGAAGCTGACTGAACAGCTTGGAACTTGCCATGACGATGAGGATCATCGCGGACACTTGCGCAGAGGCCCCCAGGGATTCCGCCACCATCCTTACACTCAGGTTCCGGTAAATCGCAGCCGTGATCAAAGCCCCCAGAACCCCCATGGCCCCCGCTTCGGTGGGCGTGGCAACACCCATAAGGATAAGCCCCATCACCAAAAGGATGATGATGCTGAACGGCAGCAGTTTGAGCAGCGCCAGCACAACCTCTCTGGCACTCGCCCGACGGGTCGCATCTTCCGTCATCGGCGCCAGTTCTGGATTGCGCCATATCCGAAAGAACACATAGGCGGCAAACAGCGAGGCAAACATCAGACCCGGAACGATCCCCGCAATCAGAAGACCCGCGATGGAGACCCCGGACAGGGTGCCGATGATGATCACAAGAACACTGGGCGGGATCAGCGGCGCAAGGCTGGCCCCGGCAAGGATGGTCCCGATCGACAGGCGCGCGTCGTAGCCCCGTGAAATCATGCCGGGCAACAGCGAACGTCCGAGCATCGCAGCAACCCCCATGGCCGCGCCTGACAGCGTGCTAAACACGGTGGCGAGCACAATCGACAGGATATATTGCCTCCCCCGAACACGCCCGACCAGCGTGTCGATGGACTGGAACAGAACCTCGACCGCTCGGCTGCGAAAGAGCAGTTCGCCCATCAGAATAAAGAGCGGAATGGTCACCAGAGAGGAGCTTGTTGCGGTTTCAAAGAAACTGCCCGAGAACATCCCGAACCCTGCGGGGCCCAGCAAAAGAACCGTCGCCCCGAGATTGACCACAAGAAAGGCCACGAACACCGGCATGCCACTGAACATGGCAAGCAACAACAGGCCGACGCCGGCGAGAACAGCAGGAATTCCCTCGATCATTTGCCCGCCCCTTTCACGCCATGAAAGCTGTCACCCAGCGCCTGTCGCAAAAAATACACCCCGGAATTGAGCATCCCGAACAGGATGAAGGCATAGAGCGTCCATTTCGGCACCGGAACCGTCGTCAGCGTGACCGTACCGCGCAGGAACAGGCGATGTGTTTCCTGCCAAAAGATATATCCGACCCAGAGGCAGACAGCCGCCCCGACCGCAAATCCCAGACGCCGCAGAACCTCGGAGCTGCGCTCCCCCAGAAGATCGAGCAGGATCGAAACCGAGACATTGCCTTCGAGGCGTGTCACATGCGGGATAATGAGGAAAACGGAAATTAGAAGCAGGAAAGACACGAAATCGCTCGCCCATTTCGTCGGAGCGTCGAAAAAATATCGCATCACAACCTCATAGGCGAAAATCACCACGATGGACATGAGCGCCAGAGAGCCCAGCCAGAACCCGGCACTGACCAGGGCATCGTGACCGGACAGAAGCGCCCTGAAAACGCGTCGTAAAAAATTCTTCATAGTGAGCTCCGAAACCACCCCTTGTTTCTGGTTTTGGATCGTCCCCGCAGGGGAACGATCCTTTCGTTTGTGCATTCAGCCACCGATATTCGCCTGCGCCGCCATGTCCCGAATTTCGGCGATGTCCTCTGGGTTGATGGTCGCCGACAAATCCAGAACGCCCTCGAACCAGGCGCTTTTGAGATTGGCGGCGATGTCCTCCTGAAAATACGTGGCCTCCATACCTTCGGCCACAAGCGTGGCCTCTTCCTTGGCTGCGAGATCGTCGAAAATCCCGGAGCTGACCGTTTCGTAATGCCGCGCGGCCGTCTCGATTTCGGATTGCGTTGTTTCATCGAGCCCGTTCCAGGTTTCGAGATTCATCAACAGCATATGGCTCACCTGCCCGAAGGTCGGGCGCACGAAATACCCGGCCACTTCGAACCAGCGGTAGTTCACGGCGCCGACGGCGGGCCACCCTGCACCGTCCACCACACCGCGTTCCAGCGCAGGGTAGATTTCCTGTGCAGGCAACACCGCCGGAGATCCGCCGAGTTCCTCGATCACCGGATGATAAAGCGGAGTGCCGCGAATGCGGCGTCCGGCCAGAGCGTCATCGCCGAGCGGTTCCTTGAGAACCATGTGAAACCCGTTTCTGTCATAGAAGACAGCGATCAGTTTCAGGCCCATTTCCTGATATTGACGATCCGCGAGATCCCAGATGCCGGAGGCGTGAAGCTCCTCTGCGGACCCGCTGAGCGCATCCAGCGACATGCCGACCGCGATATCGTTATAGTGATAGCCGCCATTGGTATACAGCAGGTCGAACAAACCTTGCGACACAGGGTTGAATTGTTCGAACGGCGGGATGGTTTCCGGCCCGAAGCGGCTAAGCTTCAAGTCAGCCGTGGTTTCCTCCTCAAGATATTCCATAAACGGCATCAGCACCTCACCGACAGCGGCATAGCTCTGATCCCAGCTCGACAGGACTTTCAAATCTTGCGCCATGGCCCCCATCGTCACCGGCATCAACGCAGCCGACATGCAAAGGCCTTTCAGAATGGTTTTCATGTTTTTCCTCCCTGTTTTAATGATGGACGACGCCGTATCCGGTCGTTTCGGACCTGGATAAGTGGCGTTACGCCCTTCTCGAAATTCAACGCCCATTGCGTTTGCGCGATCCCCCGTCAAAAGACGATCACACCTTTTCCCGAGGCCTGCCTGTCCAGCAGCTCATAGGCTTTTCCAGCCTGATCGAGTGTCCAACGATCCGAAAAGATTGCGTCCACCTCGACACCACGATCAACCGAGAATATCGCACATTCCTCCATGATATTCGTCGAAAAGGTGAACGACCCCTGCAAGGAAATCTGCCGAAAGATGACATCCGAAGCGAAATCGACCACGGGCGGCTTGCCAAGACCGACGAAAACCGCCGTGCCCCAAAGACGCAGACACTTGGTCGCCCCTTCGATGGCCTGCGGCGCGCCCGAGGTTTCAAGCGAGAAATGCGCACCCCGTCCATGGGTCAGTCCCCTGATCGCCTCGACCGCATCCACCTCCGCCGGGTTGATCGTCTCAGCGGCACCGAACTGTCGAGCCATTTCCAGACGCTCCTTGTTGACATCCAGCGCAATGACCCGCGCGCCCAGGGCGGCGGCGAATTGCGTGCCCGACAAGCCGACCGGTCCTTGACCGAAGATCGCAACCGTATGACTGGCATTGGGCTGAATTTTTCGCAGCGCCGCATAGGATGTGCCCGAACCGCAGGCAATCGCCGCCCCCGCCTCGAAGGACAGTTCGTCAGGCAGGGTGACCAGCGTATGTGCCGCACATTTCATGTATTGCGCATGCGCCCCATGAGCGGTCCAGCCGTAGATATCGGGCACCATGCCCTCGCACATCTGCGGCCATCCTGTCCGGCATTGATCGCAGACATGACAGCCGGAATAATGGTGGATCATGACCCTCTGGCCGATGCGGGCGACACGATCGCTGACACCTGGACCGATTGCGACGACGACGCCACAGGGTTCGTGCCCGGCGATTTTCGGCCCGGTGTCGCGCATGGTCTCATAGGGCTTTCCCTTCGCCAGCTCCCGAAAGGCCCGGTCGTCCGAAGGGGCCCGGTAGCCATGCAGATCGCTTCCGCACAGCCCCGATGCCTTGACTTCGATGACCACTTCTCCCGGCCCCGGCGTCGGATCGTCGAATTCCATGATCGCCACTTTGCGATCCCCCGGAAAGGTCACTCCACGCATAACATTCTCCCATATGCTCTATCCTGAACTCTCGGTTTCAGGACATGTTTTCCATCAAGCGGCGCGCCACTCCGAAATTTCAGATCACACGTTTCAACGCACATTCAGCCGCTCCACAGGACCGGCCTCGCGCAACCAGTCGAGGAGCGCGCGCAATTGCCGGTCCCGCTCTTCTGTGACTTGGTCCACATCGTCTTCGAACCTGTACCAGCCCTGCCCCGTCGCGGCACCCAGATGGCCCTGATCCACAAGATCGCGGAGCACCTTGCGTCCCGCGTAGTTTTCGTCTCCCGTCTGGTGAAACAGCGACTCCGTCACGGCCAGCGCGGTCTTTTTCGAGACGATCAGATCCTCGGTCAGAAGCGGCCCCCAAAGGGCGAGGCGCGGCCCCAGGCTCAAGCGCACCGCCGCGTCGATATCGTCTCGGCTGGCCAGGCCTTCGTCCATCAGGCGGTAAATTTCCGTCAGCATGGCAAACTGGATCTTGTTGATGAGAAAACCGGGCCGCTCCGGGCAGGCCACGCCGACATGGTCGATGCTCTGGACGAAAGCACGGCCCCATGCGACCAGTTCCGGCGGCGTGAACGCGCTGTGGATGATCTCGATCACCGGAATGATATGCGCTGGCGTGATGTAATGAATTCCCACCATCCGCTCCCGCCGCGACATCCCAGCCGCGATATCCGAGATCAGGAACGACGAGGTGTTTGTCGCCAAAACCACATCCGGCGGACACAGGCGATCCAGCTCTTCGAACACCGCCTGCTTGGTCTCCAACACCTCCTGAACGACCTCATGCACCATGAAGACACCGGCCACCGCCGTCTTGAGAGACGCCTCGGTGCTCACACGGCCCAGAATGGCCTCGACCGTCAAAGTGTCGTCGGCCAGTGTCGCGGCAATGGGCCGCGCGCGCTCGGCATAGCTGTCGAGCATGGCGGTTTGGCTGTCGCAGAGCACGACCTCATAGCCGTGTCGCGCATAAAGCGTCGCGATCACGCAGCCCATGAACCCGGCCCCGACAACACAGATGCGCCCGCCTGCGGGGGGATGTGTCCCGAACCCGAACGCCATCAGTGCACCGCCGCATACATGATGCGTTCCTCTGTGGCTTCTTCCGGGGTGAACTCCTCGACGATGCGCCCGCCCCGCGACACCAGAATACGGTCCGACAGGTTCAGGATTTCAGGCAGGTAAGACGAGATCACCACAATCGCGATGCCCTGTTCGGCCAGATCGTTGATCAGCTGGTGAATCTCCGAAATCGCCCCGACATCGACGCCCCGCGTCGGCTCATCGAAAAACACGACTTTCGGCTTTTGGACAAGCGCCCGTGCGATCACCACTTTCTGCTGATTGCCGCCGGACAGTTCGATGACGCTCGCATCGGAATCGATGGCCCTGATGTTGAGCTTGTCGCTCCAGTCCGCCGCCATAGCCTTCATCTCGGCATAGCTCACGAAGAGGCCCGGGCTTACATTGGCCGCCTGGGCCGCCCGATGGATATTCTCTGCTATCGACATGCTTTCATAAAATCCTTCTATCTTGCGGTCCTCGGTGACATAAACGATCCCGTCCATCACCGCGGGCCGGGGCGTGCGGTAGCGAACCGGCTTGTTCTCAAGCCTCACCTCGCCGCCGTGAAAGAAATCGCGTTTATAGATGCCGCAGACGACCTTTGCGGTTTCGCTGCGCCCCGATCCGATCAGGCCGAAGATGCCGGTGACCTGCCCGCCATAGACCGAGAACGAATTGTTCTTGACGATCTTCGACATCGACAGGTTCTGAACGGACAGAACCTTGTGGCCGGGGGGACGGATCTTGTCCTCGCCATGGCTGTGGTAAAGCTCGTCGGACAGGCTGCGCCCCACCATCGCCTGAACGATCATATCGCGGTCGAACCGGTCCGCATCGTCGCTGATCACCAGCTCACCATCACGCAAGACCGAGATCCGGTCGGCAATGCTCAGCGCCTCTTCGAGCGCATGGGTGATGAAGATCACCGCCACCCCGCGCGCCTTGAGATCGCGGACCAGCGCAAAGAAATGCCGTTTTTCCTCGGGCGTCAGCGTCGCGGTGGGTTCGTCGAAAATGATGACGCGGGCCTTTTGCCGGACGGCGCGGGCAATCTCCACCATCTGTTTCTTGGCTGCGCCCAGGGTCGCCACATCGGCCCAGGGATCGACCTGAAAGTTCAGCGACTGCATGAATTGCTGCGCCGCGATGTAAATCCCGCGCAGCCGGTTGAAGAGCTTTTCCTCCCCGAGAAAAAGATTTTGCGCAACCGTCATGCTGGGGACGAGGCTGGTTTCCTGAAACACCATCGCCACGCCTTCGGCCAGCGCCTCTCCGGGTGTCGCAAAGGACACCGCCTTGTCGTCGAGCCGCATTTCGCCCGCCGTCGCCTGGGTGACGCCCGCCATGATCTTGGTCAGCGTCGATTTACCGGCGCCATTCTCGCCCAGCAGCGCATGCACTTCTCCGGGAAGAAGCTTGAAATCCACGTTCCGGATCGCGGGAATACCTCGATATTCCTTGGTCACGGATCGCATTTCGATAAGTGGTGATATCTGCATGGTGGTCACCTATAGTTTCGCACGGACGACAACATCGCCGCCCTTGGACGTCATGAGCAGGCCGTCACGGGACGGCAGACAACTGGTCACGCCGTGGCGCACCCCGTTTGCGCGGGAATGCAGGCTCTCTTTTGCATGGCCCGCCGGGTCCAGACGCAGCACGATGCCGAGCGAGCGTGACGGCGCCCATGGTTTGAGTTCTCCGAGTTGCTTGAGACTGCCGCCTTGCAACGGTTCCAGATAAGAGGTCGGAGCATGCAGTGACGGCGCGATCCAGTATTCCGGCTCGATGGTCGCGATCATGCGCTGTCGGTATTCGTCCTCGCGCAGAACGAATTCGATCAACTGCGTCCGCGGTGCAAAGAGAGTGAGCCACAGGCCCTCTCCCTCCGCGTCCCGCACCAGACGCCCCGGATACCCGGGAAGCTCCGCGAGCATGACCTTGGTCCGCCCGTCCGCGCCGATCCGCAACACTTGATGGCGCCAGCTTTCCGACACGATGACACTGTTCTCCTCGGCCGCCACGATCCCGTAGGGGAACGCCAGATCCCGGCACAGGCAGGTTGCTGCGCCAGCCGCGAGATCGAGTTTCCAGACAGAGCCGCTAGCCCGTTTCGTCATCAGGTCGAGCTTCCAGTCGCCCATCCGGTTGTCCTGACTTGCCAGGCACAAAAGGAGTGTGTCCGGGTCGGTGAAAACGGCGGCGGACGGGGCGACGATCGGCATGCCGTTCAATTGCGTCCCCTCCCAGCCGTCATGACGACCACCGCGAATGAGCACCCGACCCTCGTCGAGCCCCACCGCCAAAGCTCCGCTGTCGTCGCTTGCAAGGCATGTGATGTCGCTGGACGCGCTCCAGATCACATCGGTTCCGCCCTCCGGCGTCAGACGCAGCAACCGCTCACGACTCGACAGCAAGATGCCATCAGGGGTGGACAGGATGTTGTCTGGGGCTTCCAGAGAAGCAAGCGCCTCTGCCTCGTCGATCCGCGTGTTCGGTCGCAGCGCCCCGTCCATCGGGGGCAATGTGGTGGCCGCGCTGCCGCTGCCCCGAAATCGGTCCAGTGTCCGGGAGAAAATGTTACTCATCGGTTTTGTCTCCCTTGTCTTGCTTGTCTCCCCAGTAATGTTTGATGCCCGTCCACTCGGGGTCCGCACCCGGAAGGTCGTAAACCCCGATCCGGTCGTTGAAGAGCCCCCCGAGATAGAGCCTGCCCTTGTGTTCGCGCATTGAGGTGATCGAGGGGTGCTTGACCCCGTCGCGATCCCACAGCACATCAAGGATTTCGCCCTCCAGGCTGAACTTGAACAGACAGCCCGCATTCATGTTTGGATACATCCATTCGTCCGCCGCCACGCGGTAGACCATGCGCCGCCGGAACTGTGGCATCCGCTGAGCGAGATCGAATGTCGGCGACCGCATGCCGATGACGGCACACCAGAAGGACCCGTCCGAGGCACGGTTGATATTGTCCGGGTAGCCCGGCAGATCCGGGATCACGACTTCGGTCTGCCCCTTGCGCGGGCCCGCGTACCAATAGCGACTGATCCGACAGCCCCAGGTTTCGGCAAAGAGGAAGGATTCATCGTCGCCAACCATCGTGATGCCATTCGGGAACTGAAGGTTCGACAGAACGGTCCGGGACGAGCCGTCGTGCGGGTCGTAGCAGATGATCCGACCATTGCCGCGCGATTCCAGCGCATCGAGAATCCAGTCGTGAATCTCGTAGCGGATGGTGGCTTCGGAAAAGAAAATCCGACCGTCCGGCGCGATGTCGAGATCGTCGGCGAGCCGCATACGGGAATCGTCGATCACCGAGAACAGCGAGCGGTTGGTTTCGTCCGAAAGTTTGACCGGCTTGCGGTCCTTGGTGACTTTGTAAAGCCCCATTCCCCCGACACAGACCACAAGCTCCTGATCCCGATTGAACGCCATGCCAAGCGGCTGCCCCCCGATATGGACATAGACCTCGTGCCGTTTGTAATCCGGGGCAAAGAACCGGATCACATCGCCATGACGGCTGCCGCAATAGAGGTTGTCGTCTTCATCGAGAATAATGTCTTCCGGCCCGTCGAGCTCGCCCAGACCGATTGCCTCCGCCGACGACAACCTGTCGTTGACCTCGTAAACCGACGACGAGCCTTCCACCGTTTCGGGACAGGGCGGAAGCGCGAAATAGGTCGGGGACACATAGGCCCGGTTCAGGATCTTGAGCCGGTTCTTGACCCATTTGACGTCGATCGCCACGGCGGCCAGAAGAATCAGCCCCAAAACGAGTTCGCTTGTCCCGGTGCGCAGCCCGAGCCGCACCAGCGCATTGGTCACCAGCACGACGATCACCGTGCCGATAATGGCCTTGGCCACAGACCCACGGCCACCGCCAAGGCTGTTGCCGCCGAGCACCGCCGCCGTCAGGATCACAATTTCGAGTCCGACACCGACAGAGCCGCCTATGCTGCCGAGGCGCGAGGCATAGAACAGCGCCCCCGCCGCCGTCAGAACGCCGGACATCACATAGGTCTGCGCCACGATCCGCTTGACCGGCAGACCCACATTATAGGCCGAGCGGCGCGAGCCACCGACCGCACTCAAATGCCAGCCGAAGCGCATGCGCGTCATCAGGATATGGATCATCACCGCGACAATGGTGGCAAATACAAGCGAGACCGGCACCCCCATGACACTGGCCAGCCCCAGATAATCCCATGCCGGCACCGCCGTGTCGGAATAGGAAGCCTGGACCCCGTAGTTCAGCGACAAAAGTTCCACGATGGCGCGCAGCAGGATGAGCGTCACCAATGTGGTCAAAAACGCGCGCAGACGCATGTAGCCGATAAGCAGCCCGTTCAACATCCCGACGAGCCCGCCGAGCAGCAGGACCGCAGGGATGACGACAATCAGCGGCATGCCGAGCGCATTCACCAGATAGAGCCCGGCGAAATTGCACAGGGCGAAATTAGACCCGACACTCAGGTCGATTCCCCCGGCCTTGAGCACCAGCGTCATGCCGATGCAGATGAACATGTATTCCCCCAGAACACGGGCAATCGTCGACAGGCTCCCGATGGTGAAGAACCCCGGTATGATCGTGGAAAACACGGCGATGGCGAGGACCAGGAAAAGCACCGGGATCGCGTTGTCGACCCAGTTCTTGGCCAGAATTTCGCCAAGCAGATGATCCGGGACATAGCGATACCGCCAGCGCTGATACGTTTCGTTTACGCTCATTCAACTTACTCCGAAGATATGCGCGGCCGCAGCACACAGGCATACGACCGCGTCCGGGGGCTCAGTCGCCCGCCTTGATCCCGTCCAGCGTCCAGCAGGATGCGGGGCCCACCGTGTCCGGTGTCAGGATCTTGTTTTCCGTATAAAGACCGAAGGGCTGCGATCCCGGTTCGGGCCGGGTCTGCAACAGGATCTGGATGGTTTCAGCCAGTTGATTCGCCTGATCGCGGGTGTCCACCTTGACATAGGACGCAAACGCGCCGCTCTCGAGGTTCGTACAGCCGAATTGCTGATTGCCGCCGCCTGTTGAAATCAGTTTGACCTGCTCCGTCAGCCCGGCTTCGCGAATGGCCGCCGCGATGCCGACATCCATATTGTCCCACAAGCCGATGAAGGCGCAGAGATCGCCATGTTGTTTGAGAATGGTCGAGGCGATCGAGCGCGCCTTGGACGCGTCCCAGTCGGCGGCCTGATTGGAAACGATCTCGATATCCGGGTACTCCGACAGGGCATCCTCGACGCCTGCAACGCCCAACTGGTTCGGCGGCGCCGTGACCGGCCCCTGCACCACGGCGACCTTGCCCGAGGTTCCCTTGCCGCACATCCGGGCGGCCTCCTGCGCCGTTTTCACCCCGACATCGTACCAGTCCCCGCCGACGAAGGCGTCGGAGTTGACCGGGGTCTTCAGGTTCATCTGGATCACATTGATGCCCGCATCCATCGCCCGGCGAATGAGCTTGGCATAGGCCTGCATATCGTTGTTGTGGACGATCAACACATCGGGCTTTTCGTTGATGAGCTGTTCGATGGCCTGGGCCCCGGCATCGACATTCCAGTTGGGATCGCGGATCGTCAGCTCATACCCGAGCCGCTCTGCATCCCGTTCAACGGCCGCCATCCAGCCCTGTGTCAGGTCGAACCCCATCGTGATCGGAACGAAAGCGACCTTTTTGCCTTCCAATGCCTTGTGATAGTCAAAGATCAGGCCGTCGTTCGGGCGCTCCGCCATCGCTGGCATGGAAACCCCTAGGGTCGCGCACAGAACGGCTGTGACACCGAGCGCCTTTGTCAATCTGGACAGTTTCATGTTTCTCCTCCCATGAGACTTGTTGTGCTTTTTTTCGATTATTGTTGGGTGTTGTTTTGGCCTGTAAGCGCCTCAGATATCCCCCTGTTGAGAGGTCTGTTCATCTCTGGGGTTGAGCACCGAGTCGACAATGATCGCCAACAACAGAATGAGGCTCTTGATGATGTTCTGCGCGGAATAGCTGATGTTCATGATCGTCATGCCGTTCAGCAGCAATCCGATCAAAAGCGTGCCTGAAAGAACATTGCGTACGCTGCCCTTGCCCCCGGCCAAACCGATCCCCCCGATCACGACCACCAGAATGATGTCGTAGATCATCGTCGAACTGGCCAGTTTGGTGTTCACGGAGGACACCGTCATCGCCATGATCAGACCAGCACAGAAGGCGATGAACGCCGAACTGCTGTACATCAGGACCTTGATGGGGCGGATCGGGATACCGCTGTTGCGCGACGCCATCGGGTTGTCGCCGATCGCATAGACGAACGCCCCGTAGCGCGTCAGGCGCAGCCCGACGAAAGCGGCACAGGCGACGACCAGGAACAGCACGACGGGCATCGGCAACGCCGCGACGCTCCCCGTCCCAAGCGAGGCCAGCCAGCCAACATCGCCGCTGATGAAAATATTGTCGCTCGGCACCAGCGCGAAACGCCCGAGCCCGGTAATGACGGTGGCCATGGCGAGCGTGGCGAAGATATCCGGGATTTCGACATAGGCCACGAGGATGCCGGTGACCGTCCCAATGGCCAGCGCCAGCAACAGCCCCAACAGCAACGCCAGTTCGATCTGCATCCCGCCGGTAAAAAGGACAAAGGACCATCCGGTGGAAAACACCATGACCGCAACCATCGTCAGGTCTATGCCCCGTCCGATGACGACCCCGGCCATGCCAATGGCCAGAATACCCAGCATCGAAACATTCTGTAAAAGCGACACGAGATTCGACACCTGAAAGAAGCTGTCGAGTGTCAGCGAGAAAATCACGAAAAGCGCCCCGGAAATGGCAAGCACCATTTGTTCCTGGTTCAACGAGAGCCTCGTTTTTTGATGTGCAGTCATGGCGGCTTCCTCCCCAAGCCATGCCCCTGCCCTCGTCGCATCTTCATGTGCGATCGTTTCAGAGCGGGACCCAAAATAATGTCATGCCTGACAATCCCGGGCGAATGTCTGCATTCATCCCGACAGGCGTCATGTGTCGTCCGTATCACCTGACAGAGGCGATGCCCTCCTTGCCATCCTCCCTGTCGCAAGCCTTTGGCAAGATCGTTGTGCGGCGCCAACCGGACGCGTCATTTTGTCGTCTTGTTTGTTTTGCTGCCCGTATCTTTGGGATCGGGCGATATTTTGTCTAATATCAACTTCACAAAAATACATATGAGATAGATTATGAATTAGAGTTCTCATAGTACGACATCCATGACACCCCCACCCATACGGGAGAACGGATATTCCCTTGGAAACATCGACCGCCCGCCAAGCCATCACCGACACCGCCCGCGAACACGCGCCCGACGCGTGTTCGCGAATAACCTTCGCAAAATCGTTCCCCTGCCGGGACATCTCGGCCTGCCAATACCGACTGAAACCTGAAACCGGACCGAAGCCATGACACAACAGCCGAAACATGTCCCTCTGCCACAGGAGTTTCTGCATTCCAGAAACCTGACGTTGCATAAACTCAATGTATTTTGCATCGTTGCCAAATATTCCAGCGTGACAAGGACCGCCGAACATCTAAACATTGCCCAGCCGGCTGTTACGGCGCACCTGCGCAGCCTCGAAGAAAGTCTCGGAACGCAACTTGTGCGCAAGGCCGGGCGCAATATCGAACTGACCCAAGCCGGCGAACGGGTCTATTCCTGGGCAACCGAGGTCATGCAACGCAGCACGGAGATGTTTCTTGATCTGGAGGATATCCGTCAGGGTATCCTTGGAGAAACCAAGATCGCAGCCACAATGGTCGTCGGAACATATAAACTTCCAGATATCATTATCCGGTTTCACAAGGAGTATCCGACCAGCAAGGTCTGCATGTCGATGTCCAGCCCCCGCCTCGCCACCGAGGCCGTTCTCTCCGGCGACTGCGATTTTGGCGTCGCCCTGATTGACCCTAACCAGGACACATCGCGGCTTGAAATCGAATTGCTCTGGAAAGAACCCCTCTTCCTTGTTGCGGCCCTGAACAGCAGCTTCGCCGGAAATGTCGCAAGCCTGTCGGACCTCGCCTCCCTGCCGTTCGTCACCCCCCGCAAGGGACAGATCGCCCGCGAACTCATTGACGAGGCCCTGCGCACCGCGGGCGTTGTCCGCACAAACAGCGTCCTGGAATTCGGGCATCCTGAACCGATCCTGAGCGCCATTCGCGCAGATATCGGTGTCGGCTTTGTGTTTCAGAGCGCCGTGCCCGCCAACCCGGAAAAAGACGGGCTTCGCATCGTGCAGACACCGGAAATCGACATCGCCATCCCTCTGTTCCTGATCCATGACAAGAAAATGGTCTTCTCCGCGCCGCAAACCGAACTGATCTCGGAAATCCGCAATACGTTTGCGAATTTCGGACGGGAAACCACAAAATCATAGACCTCTAAGATTATGTCGTCTAAGGTTTCGGAAATCATTTTCGGACTGTGAGGACATCGTGACCATTAAAAACATCCTTCTCGCCCACACTGGAAGCGCGGGATTTCCCCATAGCCTTCGTCACGCCGTGAAAGTTGCAAAACGCCATGAAGCATGGCTGACCGGCATTTATGGCGGACCGTCGTCCTATTTCGATCAGGTGCTGGGTCTGACCGAAGACCTCCACGACAAGCTCAAGACGGTGAGAGCCGCAAAAATCGAGGGCTCGCGGGAGTTGTTTCAGCAGGAAGTGGAAGCCGCCGGGATCGAAAATCGCGCCCGTTTTCTCATGCCCGAGGTCATCGGCAAACTTTCTCTGGCAGAGATCGCCCGGAATTTCGACTTCATCGTAACCGGCTATCCTCCGAAACTTCCCACGGATGAATACCGGGCCGTCAGCCCGGATGTGATGGCGCTGCAAAGCGGTCGCCCCGTACTTGTGGTGCCCGATGACTATATCTCAGAAGGGCTGGCCAATCATGTGCTGGTCGCATGGGACGGCAAACGGGCCTCCGCGCGTGCGCTGAGCGACGCCATGACCGTGCTCGAAGATGCACCGAAGAAGGTCTCGATCCTGACCGTCGGCGATGTGCTTCACGAGATGCCCACAGGCACCGATATCGTGACCCACCTCGAACGCCACGGCATACAGGCGGAACACATCCTGCGTCCCCGATCGGGACGAAAAATCGCGGAGATCATCGAAACTACGGCTTCTGAAATCGGCGCACAGCTGATCGTGATGGGCGCATACGAGCACAGCAAGTTTTCGCAGGATCTGTTCGGCGGTGTCACCCACCATGTAATCCGCACCGCCAAAGTGCCAGTGTTCATGTCGCACTAAAAGAATGCCCCCTACATGCATGTTTTATGCCAACAACAGGACAGTTAGACAAAGCGGAACGAGACGACATTTCGTTCATATTAACCACTAAGAAGTGGCTCTATGGATGCCCGCCAGCGCGGGTCTACCCCGTCTTGATAAGACGCGCGATGCTCGTGAATCACATCCGGACTCGTGCGCCTTAGCCGCGCGGACAGCACAGAGAATAATCTGCAATTGTAACATATATTTAGCGTGACTGCATGTCGCGCATAATGTCCATTCCACAGTCGTCAAATTGAGCAACTGTGTTTGTATTGAACATGCAGGAGCTGAGACGCGCGTTTTCTTAGTCATGACGAACTTACTAATCTGTCCAACATGAGTCGAATTCATATGGCAAGGAGGAGAACGCAAAGTTCGCTTCATCCATTAATTTATTGGAACGTATCACAAAATTCTTGGAGGGTGACCCGACCCTCTTGTTCACAGAGCGCTATATAGGCCTTTTATCATACCCCTGCGCGCTCATGCGCACATTTTATTTGTAAGCAGTATTTTTATGGGTAAAAAGAAGATCGGAAGGCCCTTTCAGGAAGGCTATTTCCTCTCAAAGCAAGTCGAAACCCACGTCTTCACGGACTACCGTTGGAACGATGGCACCACCAGCCGTCTCTGGCATTTTGACCCTGACCAATATGACCCGTCGGCCATTTACATCCGCCCTTTTTCCCTCAGCGATCCTGATGAGAGCGATCAATAAGCAAACCACTCCGAGTGGCCCATGTTGCCCTCATAGTCGCCGTATTCGACCATGATGCTGCGAAGAGAGAATTCACCTGAGCGTCGCCTCGTGGGCAACTCGATCACTTGGCCACTTTGAGAGACGAAACTGTCAGGCCATGACCGGCTTTCTCGTCGCGCGCGCTGGAGATAGGTGCAGGTTCGGTTCTCCCGATCGCACGATTTCACGGACCAGTTCCACACACGCCCATCCTCATTGGTGTCATATGAGCTTCCAGTGAACCAGATCACATGGGTCCGGTTCAGCCATTCGTATTCCGGCAGGTTGGTGTCGAGCTCACCCTCCCCGCCGGGCCCGCCCAGCTCGACCGGCACATGGGCAAAGGTGCAGACCCCGAAGGGCGGCAGGCTCGGCCAGGGCGTGATGCGGCGGATCATGGTGCGATAGGCCCGTGCGCAGACCGCGCTTGGCGGGAAACCACCCGCCATGCAAAGCATGATGGCGCAGTCGATATCATAGGCCCGCGCCTTCTCAGGGGTGCCGAACGCCGCCATCACACCCATCACCGCAGCCATCGCCTGTCGCTTCATGTCGCTCACCAGCCTTGTTTCGCGCGAAAGTTGCGCGAACTATCGCGCAATTTGTATTTATCTGCAATATGTCGTATTGACTCCATATGACTTTATGGCCTTAGTGTCGTGAAGTAGAAGGGCTCTCATGGGGAGAGTCCGAACATGCCGATAGCGCGCAACCAAATTTTGATCACCATCGATGGTGTAAAAGACCTTTTTGAGAAGGGCGTTGCATTCCGCTGCCGGTATGAACTCGTGGGGTTCACGGACGATGGCAAGCCGCGCTACCAGTGCATCTACCTGCGGATCGGCGAGCCGGAAGCCATTCTCGTCTCCACGAGAATTACCCCGCACGGGCCCGAGCCGCGGTATTTCAACATCTGGCCGGGGCTCTTTAAACATCATCTCGAGTTCGGTGACGGGCGCAATCTGTGCTTTGGCCCTGACTACAGCATCACCCTCGAGGAGTGCGGCTGACGTCATCGCTTTTGCGCGCGATGGCACTGTTCGGACGTCAGGTTGGACCTTCCACGGCGAAAAACCCGCCTGGGCAGGGCTGAACGACGGCGCTGAACCCGTGGTTTCATTTCCACCTCAGGAGGCTACACCGACTTCGGGGCGCACAGAGATCCTCAATTTGATCCTGGCCACCGCAGATCGCCACGAGGGCAATCGCGCCCTGCGGCAGGTTGGTCTGGGCCCGGATGATTGGCAGGTCCTGTTCCGCGCACTGGTCGAAGCTGAAAGCAGCTACAACCCGACCGCCGTAAGCCCCAAGGGCGCCTATGGTCTCGGCCAACTGATGCCGGATACCGCCCGTGCTCTCAGCGTCGATCCGCGCGATCCCTCCCAGAACCTCGACGGCGCGGCGCGCTATCTCCTCGCTCAACTCGCCACGTTCAAGGACATCGACCTTGCGCTCGCGGCCTACAATGCCGGTCCTCACCGCGTGATCCAATACGCGGGCGTCCCACCCTTCTCCGAGACGCGTGCCTACATTGCGCGCATTCACCGGATACAGTCTCGGCTGGCGGGGACGCCTACGAACAAGCCAAGCTTCCGCCTCGCGACCAGCCTGCCAGAGCGCGCACCGGTCCTCATTGATTTTCAGTAATTAAAGGAACTTCGCATGCTTCGACATCGCCTCAGCCGCCTTTTGCCCACCGCTACAACCTTGACGATTCTCTCGGCACCCGCTTTCGCGCAAGACTTGTCGCCGATCCAGACCATGCTGGAAACCGTCGAGGCCGCTCTCACCGGTCCGATCGGGATCGCGGTCGCGACGCTCGCGGTCATTGGCACCGGCTTCATGTGTATGATGGGAAGGCTCAACTGGGGCTGGTTCGCCTCGGTCATCATCGGGATCGTGCTGATCTTCTCGGCCGGCACCATTGTCGACGGCTTCTCCTGAGGTTGGAGAATAGAGTTGGCAGAACGATCCCCCCTATTTCTGGGCCTCGCCCGACCGCCCAAGTATCTGGGCCTCCCTGTCGGATACCTCGTGGTGCTGGCGACCGGGGTCGTTCTGCCGTTCATCTGGACCAAGTCCATGGCCTTCTTCCTGATCGGCCTCGTCGCCTATCCGATCCTCTGGTTCGTCGCCGACCGCGAGCCGCATTTCTTCGAGGTGCTGCGCGTCTCCTATGGATCGGTGCGCCCGACGAAGAACCGGGCCCTGCATGGAGGCGACAGCTTTGGCGCTTGATGCAGGCACACTTTCCACTCACGGAACGGCACTCCTTCAGGCTGGCGGCGGGGAGTTCGCGCGGGAGAGCTATCTCGCCGAACACCTGCCGTATTTTGCTCTCGCCGATGACGATGTCATGGTCCTGCGCGAGGGCGATCTGATGGCGACCCTGCGCCTCGACGGGCTTAACCCGATGACCACTGAGGACGCCCGGCTCGATGCGCTCAAACGCGCGGTCGCAGCCATCGTCGCCCAGACCGGTAATGCCTTTGGTTTCTACATCCACCGGATCTCAGTCCCGCAGGATCTCGGGATGCGCCCTATCGAGGGAGACAGCTTCGCCGCCGCGATCGACACGCGCTGGCAGGCCCATGTCAAAGACCTGCGCCCCGCCAAACGCCAACTTTATCTCAGCGTGATTCGGCGGCCTGACATCTCGGCCCGTATTCCGCTCCTGCGCGCGCTGGCCCGCAGGGCCTGGGTCAAGGACCGCGCGACACGCCTGCAGGAGCTGAACGAGGTCATGGGCTTTTTCGAGGTGGCGCTTGCGTCGGCCAACCCAGTCAGACTCACGAAGTCCGGTGGTGAATGGCTGGGCTATCTCAATACCCTGAACGCGGGCAGCTTCTCCCCCATCGCCTTCGGGCATAGCGCCCTGCCCCTCTCGCATACCTTGAGCAATTGCCGCGCGACCTTTGATGGCGAAGTTGTCACCCTGACCGATGCCGTGACCGGTCGGGTCAAATACGGCGCTCTCTTTTCGATGAAGTCCTACCCCGCACTCACCGACGTCACACTCCTCGACGCGCTCGACCTGCCGCTGGATATCGTGCTGACGAACTCCTTCAGTCCGATCCCGAACAACATCATGGCCGAACGCATCCAGCGCATCATCCGTCAGATGCATGCCTCCGACGATGCCGCCGTCTCTCTGCGCGAACAACTGGGCCAGGCCGCCGATGACCAGGAAGCGGGCCGCATCGCCTTTGGCGATCATCACCTCTCCATCGCCGTCTACGCCCCGGACCGCGACACGCTCGAACGCGCCGCCGCCCAGATCAAACGCGTTGGCCAAGAGATCATGTCGGTGATCGTGCGCGAGAACATGGCGCTTAAAGCCACCTACTTCGCACAATCTCCCGGCAACTTCGGCTACCGCGCCCGCAAGACGCCGATTTCCTCGATCAACTTCGCGGATTTCGCGGCACTTCACGGCAGCGTCGAAGGGCGCGGGCCGGATCAGTCGCCTTGGGGTCAGACCATTTCGGCCCTGCCCACGGTCGGCACCTCGGGCTATCGGTTCAATTTCCACGAGGCGGGCGGCCCCGGCAAGGAACCAACGGTCGGCCATACGCTTGTGCTCGGTCGCACCGGCACGGGCAAGACGCTGACCACCGCTTTCCTCGCAGCCCAAGCGCAGCGGGTCGGCGCGCGGCTCTTTTTCTTCGACAAGGATCGCGGCCTCGAAATGGCGGTTCGCGCCTTGGGCGGGCGCTACAACGAGATCCGCGCGGGCGTACCGACAGGGCTGAATCCGCTCGCCACCGAGACAGACGAGCGCGGCCGTGCCTGGCTTTCGGACTGGCTGGCGACACTCCTCACGCGCAATGGCACACTCACCGGCGAGCAATCCCGCCATATCCAGAGTGCGGTCGGCCAGAACGCCGATGCGGGCGCGGCGCTGCAGCGCTTTGTCAGTTTCGAGACGCTGTTTCAGTCGCTCGATGATGATGGCGAGCTGCAGTCCCGCGTCGCCGAATGGGCGCCGGGTGGACGTTACGGATGGGTTTTCGACGAGTCCGAGCGCGGCGCGGGCCTCAAGCTCACAGGCGACATCGTCGGGTTTGACATGACCGAGATCCTCGACATGACCACCGAGCGGATGGCGGTGCTCTCCTACATTTTCCGCCAGATCGAACGCGTGGTCGAAGACCGCCGCCCCACCATCATCGTGCTCGACGAGGCCTGGAAGCTCTTGGACGATCCCTACTTCGGGGCGCGGCTGGAAAACTGGCTGGTGACGCTGCGCAAGATGAACTGCGTCGTGATCATGATGACGCAATATCCGAGCCAGCTGCGGAACAGCCGCGTCGGCAAGACCATCGTCGAAACAGTCCCGACCCAGATCCTCTTCCCGAACGATCGCGCCACCGTCTCCGATTACGATTTTCTCCGCGTGAACGCCAAGGAGGCTGCCCTTCTCGTGCAGCCGACCATCGGCCAGCGCATCGCGCTTATCCGCTCGGCGGGCGACAGTGTCTTCGTCGATGCCGACCTCTCTGCACTTGGCGACCTCCTTCCCATCCTTGGCGGCGGTGCCACCGGCGAAGCCGCGTGCCCGCCGATTGGCGCGCCAATCCCGATTTTTGGAGACATGTGATATGAGTTCGAAACCTCTCCTCGCGCTTTGCGCCGCCGCGAGCCTGCTGTCGGCTTGCGAGACATACACCGAGAAAACCTCGCCCTGCTTCGGACGCAATGGTGAGCCGCAAGTAACGCGATCCGCGTTTTCGGTCTCGACCATGGGCGCACCGGCTCACGCAACGGCCAAGCCGGACTGCACCTTCGAGTCCCTGCCCCGTCCGGAATGAGCCGCGTCGCGATCATATCCGCCGGGCTCAGCCTTGGCCTCAGCGCCCTGCCCGCGCATGCCCAGAGCGTACCGACGCAGGATAATTCCGCGATCGGGCGCGCCATTGCACGGGTGACAGCTCTCGCCGAAGATCTGGGCGTCCAGCAGGACAAGGACCACACCGAGTCCACGCTGGCCGATGTGCAGGCCGACCAGCTGCGCGTCCTCGAGAAGATGACCGCAGCCATCACCGGGCCCGGCTTCGATATCCGCGCGCTCGATGGCAACGCGGATTTCGGAGTGGCAGCGGTCTATCCCAATACCGATCCCAGCCCGATGAACAGCCGCTTTTTCGGCGAAGGCCGCGAGACGGTCGAGATGATGATCGTCGAGGTCGCGGGTGAGTTCGCTGGCACACCCGGTGTGGCCCGCGCGGGTCTTTCTGCCACCCAGTGGCGCTGCCTCTTCCAGGCCCTGATCAAGCAGGAGAGCCGCTTCAACGTCTCTGCCGAAAGCCCGGTCGGCGCCTATGGCTTGACCCAGCTCATGCCCGGCACCGCCTCCGATCTTGGAGTCGACCGCTATGACGTAAAAGACAACCTCCGCGGCGGCGCGCGCTATATCACGACCCAACTCAATCGCTTCGGCAACATCCCCCATGCGCTCGCGGCCTATAACGCGGGGCCGGGCCGGGTCATCGAATACGGCGGGGTGCCACCCTTTGCCGAGACCCAAGGCTACGTGCGCAACATCTCGAAATTCTACAACGAATACCTCGCCGTGGTTGGTGGCGCCGACGCGCTCGGCACGCTCTCGCCCTCGGACTTTGCGCTCGCCGAATATGCCAGCATCTCCGAGGCGGGCGTCTATTACGCCGCCGACAGCTCGGCCACCACCGAACAGGTGATCAACCGCTTGCGTGCCATCATCCTGCAGATCGACGCGCAACCCAATGCCAAAGCGGCCTGGGAGCTCAACACCTATGCCAAAGCCGAGATCGGTCGCATCCTCAACCTTCGCGTCCGGCTGATGGCGGCAAACCAGCAGCGCGAGGCGGCTTACGCGCAGCACCTCGTCGCCGAC
>NZ_PYIB01000021.1:0-680 GCF_009129705.1 Roseobacter sp. TSBP12 | reverse complement strand
GCGCGCCGAAACCTTAGTTTTGGAAGACGTTCGCGACTGGATAGATTGTGTAGCGGAGAAAGCGCTCGTCAAGATCGACAGTGCGGAGGCGGCAGCCAATGTATGATCCCGCAACGTCCGAACTCATCAGGTCCACCCCAGACTTGCCCGACCTGGACCGCGAAGGTTTGCCTGACCGACTTGCACGTGCTTTCGCCGAGATCGTATCGGCAAGGGTACTGCTTCGCGAGAGTGAAAATGGGGAAGAGCTTCTCGAGGACACAATTCGATTTGCACGCCGGTTGGCGCAGACCAATGAAGCATTGGTAGCCATTAATCCCGATAGAGAAAACCGGGCAGCGGCAGGCTTTGTTGCCGCAACGGCTTATCAGTTGGTTCATCAAGCGATCGCTCTACGGGACTCGGACCAGCCAGTTTCATTTGTATCGCCGAATGCGATCAGTCCGGATGTTTCGGCAATGCTTCTGTTCTTGGTAGCCGGGGCATCGGCGGATGCTGCTGAGGTGGCAGACTCTATCCGCATCCCGAGCGGCGATTGGCTGCAGTCGGAACTGATTCTTCACTTGATCATGCTCGCAAAAGGACAAGTTGGTCGTATTCGGAATCGAAAGCGACCGCCCCAAGACCGACTCGTCTCGGGTACCGGTGGCGAGCGAGCCAATGCAGCGCTCTACTATCGA
>NZ_PYIB01000020.1:0-117604 GCF_009129705.1 Roseobacter sp. TSBP12 | reverse complement strand
ATTCCGGCAGACCGACATTTTTGGGGAAATCGATGGACTCAGAGTCGGAAAAATCGACGTCAGCGTCGTTTGCAACCGGATCGGATGCGTTAAACCCCGTCGATCAGGATATCCAGAGCGCGCTTCAACGCGTCGTGATGATCCGCCAGAGACCCGACCGGCTCACGCAGCTCCGATCCTGGAACAGCAGCCAGTTCCTGAACTCGAACGATCCAAGCCGTCCCGGCCACCTCAACAGACGGTGTCAGCCCTGGAAAAGCGGCGTACCGGCTCGCGTCGCGCAAAGGCGCCACAATCCGCGACGCATCAATGCCAATCAAATCGGTCTGAAGATCCACGACAAGCTGCCCGCCCTTGAGGCGGTAAAGGTCGAACTGCGCCATGCGATCTCCGCCCTAAAAGCTTCTAAAGCCAGCGAGTGGCAAACCTTCTTTGGCAACCTCCTCGGCATAGGCGCTGATCGCCGACTGGTTTTCCGCACGCCACAAACGATTCCGTTCGGTCTTGGCAGCCTCAATGATCGCCGCCTCCGCAAGGCGCGACATATTGAGTCCAAGTGCACGGGCGGTCGCCGCGACATCAGCATCCAGCGTCAAATTGACTTTGATTCGCGCCATAAGACCCTCTCGGAGTAAGAGTATGAATAAGGAGTATAAGGCAAACTCATCGGCCGAACAAGATGAGACCGGGCGTATTGATGTGCCTACCCATGTGGCGGGCTCTGGGACGCTGGATCGACTGGTGGACACCGCTCGCGACTATGCGCGCGCTGCGGCCTCGGACAATACGCTGAAGGCCTATGCGAAGGACTGGTCGCATTTTACGCGCTGGTGCCGGATGAAGGGTGCGGAGCCTCTGCCCCCGTCGCCGGAGATGATTGGGCTCTACCTTGCGGATCTGGCATCGGGGTCAGGCGCCTCCCCTTCGCAGTCCGCGCTCGGACCGCAGTCGGTGACCCGCCCCCTTTCCGTTTCGACCATCGAACGCCGTCTCTCGGGCCTTACCTGGAACTACGCGCAACGTGGTCTCACCCTCGATCGCAAAGACCGGCACATCGCGACCGTGCTGGCAGGCATCAAGCGTAAACACGCCCGCCCGCCGGTGCAAAAGGAAGCAATCTTGGCGGAGGACATTGTCGCCATGATCGCCACCCTGCCCTTCGATCTACGCGGGTTGCGCGACCGGGCAATTTTGCTCTTGGGCTATGCTGGCGGGTTGCGCCGGTCCGAAATTGTCAGCCTCGACATGCGCAAGGACGACACGCTGGACGGCAAAGGTTGGATCGAGATTTTGGACGATGGTGTGCTTTTGACACTCAACGCCAAGACCGGCTGGCGCGAGGTCGAAATTGGCCGTGGATCCTCGGAGCAAACCTGCCCTGTTCACGCTCTGGCACAGTGGCTGCATTTCGCCAAGATCGACATTGGCCCAGTGTTTCGCCGCGCGTCTCAGGATGGCACCCGCGCGTTGGAGGCGCGCCTCTCAGACAAGCATGTCGCCCGCCTGATCAAGCAAACGGTGCTGGCCGCGGGCATCCGCTCTGATCTGCCGGAAAAGGACCGCCTTGCATTGTTCTCCGGCCACAGCTTGCGCGCCGGTCTCGCCAGTTCGGCGGAGGTCGATGAGCGCTATGTTCAGAAACACCTTGGCCATGCCAGCGCCGAAATGACCCGCCGCTACCAACGCCGCCGCGACCGGTTTCGCGTCAACCTCACCAAAGCCGCGGGGTTGTAGCACATGGTCCGTAAAGAGAGGACCCTAGTTGCCATGTTTGAACGCCATGCGGCCCTGAATTGCTTCACACTCGCCTAATCTGGGGCTTTCAGCATATGTAGCGATACATAGCTTGACGGAGATGGGGATGGATTTTTCCACGACATCACAAAGCTCTGCGGGTTTTGGTCTCAGCTTATTTTGGAGGGTTGGCATTTTTATCCGAGCCATCTTAAGTCCGTAATTTTTAAAATATTGTCCGCGGACAATATTAGCTTAGGCCGCATAGGTTTTCGCTGCCGCAAGACGCCTGATGAGCTTTTCTGGACTGAACTCAGCGCTCTTTGACCCCGTAGTAATCGCCCGGAAATATGCACCGATGGCTTTGATTTTGTCGTGGAATTGCATAATTGCCCAAACGGTTGCCGCCGCTCTTAGCCCGCCAAGACGTCGATGTGCGGCTTCATAGCTTTGGCTGCTGATGCCTAACATGGGTGCAAGCGTCCTTGCGTGGGCTACGACGTCATGCACTGTCTCGATGTTCTTCAATGAAAACTGTGCGGCTTCAGGACAAGCTGAGAGCAATTCAGGAACTGTGATTGGCTCTTCTGCTTGGGATGGGGATGTCTCTTTTTTTACACAGCCTTCTTCTTTATCAATATGTTCTTTATTTGACTTATGAAGGTGCCGGACAAAATGACCGTCACTGGCGGACAGTGTTGTTGTCGAATGAGCAGGAATATCGTCGGTTGTTTCGGCTTCAACCGTGGTGACGGTAAGCTCCGCAAACAGGGTTTCGCAGTCCTTGAGTGACAATTTACGACGAAGCGTACGCAACGTTTGAAGGGCAATCTCATCATCGGGATTGATCCGCAGGCTATCATTGGCGGCAGCTCTGATTTTGGCGCGGAGGTATTCAATTTGCTCTTTTTCTCTGAGGACCTCGGCGGCGAGGGCGGCAAACTCGTGCAGTCTTGAAAACAGAGGTGACAGATCAAAGCCAAACCGAAGGGCTGTGCCTTCGTGGCTGTTATGTTTTGTGAAGCGCTTCCTATTGGGGCTGTCACGGCGGATGAGGAGACCGAGATCCTGCAACACGGCCGCGTGACGCCTGATTGTCCGGTCTGAGATGCCGTTGAGGCGGAAGGTCAGCGTTGTGTTCGATGCAAAGACGGTATGGTGATTCCGTTTTGGTGCGAGGCATGAAAGCATCGCGTCCAAGGTCGAAATCACGGACGCGCTGAGACCCAGGCGAGGGGCCGCATTTCGGAGGGTTGCGATAACGATGTGGCGCTCTGGAATCGAATTGTCCGCGGACAATAGCTCTGTGTTCCGCAGCCCAATGGGTGCGGTTGCCTGTTTAAATGCCATGTTTTTTCACGACAACCTGGTCTGAAAGGCCCCGTCAGGTCCTAAATCAGAAAAAAGGCAACAAAAATGGGTCAACCGAATCGGTTGTTGTTGACTGACGTGGAGAAGCTGGTAAATCTGAAAGTGCAAAGAACAGATTGGGCTCTCCTAGGGAAACCTTGGGGGGCTCTTTCTTTTTGGGCTGTTGGTCGTGCTCCTTTTGATGTGGTTCTGCTCGTTTATTGGTTAGTCCGGCGTTTGCGCCGACTGCCACGCCTCATAGAGACGCGTAAGCTCAGCTTCTGCGTTGTTACGCATCCACTGAGCAAATTCTGGGGCTTCGGACTTTGACAGTTTAAATGTCAACGCGCGGGCCGTTTCTTTAATTTCAGCCGAGACTGTTCCATCACCCAGTTTGATCGTCAGGGTAGGGGAGGGGGCTGGTTTTGCCGCCGCTTTGGCCGTCAGGGATTGTGCAACCGCATCACTGATCAATCCAAACCGGTCGTCAGAAGTCTTGGCAGTGTCGAGGTCAAGTGTGTGAGCGATCTGTTCAAGATCGACATCATGGGTGCGCATCTGATCGGCAAGCTCTTCCCAGCGACGCCGTCCGATGCCATGGGCGGACCCAATCCGCTCGATGACGGATTGGGGAATGGAACGCGCGACCTTGGTCATGCGCGACAGCATCGGTTTGTCGACGGCCAAGGCATCAAGAATGATCGCTTGCTCATAGCCGCTTGTGGCCAACTCAGCCGCAAAAAGCGCCTTTTCAATGAAACTGGGGTCCAGGCGCTGTGTGTTTTCCTGGCCTTGGGCGAGAATGGCCTCCTCGTCAGACAGAGACCGAACAAGGGCCTTTGCGGGGAGCCCAAGAGACCGTAAGGCCCGCAATCTGCGGCGACCATACACAATCCGATAATGTCCGGGCCGATCCGCGAGAGGTCGAACCATGATGGGGACTTGTTGACCATGGGCCTTGATGCTCGCCGCAAGGGCTAAAACATCGGCATCCGTAAAGGACAGGCGATCCTTGGGACCGTTCTCTTCAATGACATCGACCGAAATTTCTCGCACAGCATTGCTTGCGACATCCTTCAAGGTCGATTTGACACCACTCATGGCACCGGTATTGGGAAAGCGCGGTTTTTGCTCGCCGCTGGACGTCGCGGCGCTACCAGTATTAGGTGGGGCAGGGGGCTGGAACAGGTTTCTACGGGCCATCAGTCAGTCTCCCTTCCCCAAGCGTGCTGAATCGTCTTTTCAAACTCGTCAGCGACGCCGTTCACGCTTTCAAGGATGCGATCCAGCGTCTTTTTCACAACCTGTGACGGCTCCAGCTCATAGATGGTTTGCTGTGTCATGCCGGCGTCAGAGATTGCCGTGGATTTAAGCATCGGCGTGGTCAAAACCTGATCGAGCAAAATCGACCTCAGGAAACCCGCCATTTGCGATTGCGGGACGTCCGTTGGTTCATATCTGGCAATCAAGAATTTGAGGAAATTCCAGTCAATCGGACCGGCCGCCTCTTCTAGGGTTTGGACCGTTTCTCCAGCCATTTCAAGGAATTGCGCCATTGAGGCGACATCCAACATGCTTGGAACGACTGTGATCAACAGGCCGGTTGATGCCAACAATGCCGTCATGGTCGTGAAGCCCAGTTGCGGTGGGCAATCAATGATCACGAGATCGTAGTTTGCCTCAACTTCGTCGAGGGCGATCACGAGGCGCTGAGTAAAGGGGGGATCGACCCTATGCTGAAGCGCATAGGCGGTTTCTGTCTCGTACTCAGACAACAAAAGCCCCGCAGGCGCGAGGTCGAGATTGTGAAAATAGGTCTTTCGGATGACTTGGCTTAAGGGAACGGGGTCATCGTATTTGAGCGCGTCATACACTGTGCCGCTCTCAGCAAATTCGATCTCAGGACGATATCCGAACATCGTCGTCAAGCTGGCCTGCGGATCCATATCGACGGCCAGCACCCGATAGCCTCGCAAGGCGTAACGTTGCGCCAAGTGGATGGCGCTGGTCGTTTTGCTTGAGCCACCTTTAAAGTTCACGATGGAAATCACCTGAAGAGCGTCATTTTCGCGACGGCCAGGGAGATAGGTATCGCCATTTCGACCTGTTCGGGCCATCACATGGCGGATTTGGTCGATCTCTTCTGCGCTGTAGAGCCTACGGCCTCGGGTATCTGTCTCGACATCCGGGAAATCGCCTTCCTGATGCCGTGTTCTGAGATTTGACATGCTGATGCCAGTGAGCTCAGATACTTCGGCAGGGTGGAACTTGCGCAGCGCTTTCCGGCTGTCTGGCTGAAAGCTATTGCGCATATGGGTGTTGAGCGCTTCCGACAAGCGCGCAGCATTTGACGCAATGGAAGCTGCGATGGAACTGGAATCTTCAGTTTTCATGTTTAAATTCACTCTGCCTTGTTGACCTCTTACTGGGTCTTTCTCGTTTCGTCGCTAAACGGCGCTATTTACGGCACATTGCGACAACTCAACTCATGACACGCAAGTTATCACGAGGCAATATTTTTTTATCTTTTGCCCATCGGGGGAAGGGTGTGTGTGTTAAGGCTGTGCTCTAACTTTTTCCGTTAACATTATGATAATATAGAATTTTTAAGTAATTTGTGAGGTTTCGCAACATGTTGTGGGAGAACAGCCTCGAACCTCAAGCGCTGGTCATGGATGCGCGCTTCGAATCGGCTCTTTCTTCTGAATATCCCACATGTGACCCGGGAGGGGATGATTGTGGGGTGGGAAGCGATCCAGCCCGACGTGTCACCATAGGCCGTTAACTTGACCATGCCAGCCCGGCCTTTGTCCATCATCCGCGCCCATTTTTTAAAGTTTACTCTTTTTGTCGGTTAATATATCGTCTAAATCGTTTCTACATATTGATGCATGACTGCCCTCCCAGCCGCCGCCACGAGTCAGTCTTTCTTAAAAGAAAGCAAAGCGATGTTTGGACAACTCCTAAAGGGGGTCGCATGTGCGATTGCCTTTGCAGCCCCTGCGGCTGCGGCAGAAACACAATTGACCACACTGGCCGGCAAAGTCACGGTTCAGCCCGACCCGACTGAGGTGATCACATTCGACCTTGGCGTGTTGGACACCCTGACGGCGTTGGGTGTTGATGTGACGGGCGTTCCCTCACCAATATATGTTCCGGCTTTGGAACACTTAGATGACGGCACGCGGCCCCGTATCGGGACCTTGTTCGAGCCGGATTATGAGCAGGTCTTTGCCCTCAAACCTGACCTCATGCTCGCGGGATCGCGCACGCGTGAAAAAATTGCGGCCTTGGAGAAAATCGCGCCAACTGTGGATATGTCGCCATTCTCCGATGATATTGAAAAAGTGGTCAAAACCCAAACCACTGAGCTTGGTGCCCTGTTTGGAAAAGAGGCCAAAGCGACGGAGCTGGTCGATGACCTTCACACGTCGCTCGTAACCCTGCGGGCTCTGACGAAAGACGCTGGAAAAGGTTTGATCATCATGACCAATGGCCCGAAACTGTCCGCCTTTGGGCCGGGATCGCGCTTTGGTTGGGTGCATGAGACCTTTGGCGTGGAGCCGCTTTTGGACAACGTCGACGCGGAAACCCACGGCGAGGCCATCAGTTTCGAGTTCCTGCATGAGGTCAACCCGGATTGGTTGATCGTCTTTGACCGCACCAAAGCCACGCGCGGCGATGGCGCAACCGCAGATGTGACCCTGAACAATGAGCTGGTGGCGCAAACCACGGCGATGCAAAAAGGGCAGGTGATCTATGTCCATCCGGCAGATTTTTACATTGCCACGACCGGGGTGCGTTCGCTGCAAGACACGGTAGACCAATTTATCGCCGCCTTTGGCGCCGCTCAATAAGCGTTTGTAGCGTGAAATCTCTGCATCTTCATATGGGGCTCGCCTTGACCAGTATTTTGGTCATGGCGCTTCTGTCTTTGACCATCGGTGTCGCTGATATGTCTTTCGGTGCGGTGCTTCACGGTCAAGTCGATGATGCGCTCATTCTGCTGGCAAGCCGGGTGCCCCGCACCATGGCGCTGATCCTGACCGGGGCGTCTATGGCGATTGCCGGTCTGATTTTTCAAATGCTGACGCGCAACAAATTCGTTGAACCTGCCACGGCCGGAACGGCCGAAAGTGCGGGGCTCGGCCTGCTTGTTGCGGTGTTCTTTTTGCCGACCGCACCGATGTTGGCCAAAATGCTCCTTGCATCCGGCTTTGCCATTGCGGGCACGGTGCTGTTTTTGCGTCTTCTTGATCGGTTGCCACGGCATCAACCGTTGCTCGTGCCTTTGGTCGGGCTGATGTTGGGCGGGGTGATTGGCGCTGTGGCGACGTTTTTCGCCTATCAGACCGATTTGCTGCAATATCTCGGCATTTGGACCACGGGTGAGTTTTCCGGCGTGTTGCGTGGGCGCTACGAACTCCTTTGGATCACCGGCGGTTTGGCGTTGATCGGGTATCTCTATGCGGATCGGTTTTCGATCATCGGCATGGGCAGCGATGTTGCCATCACACTGGGGCTGAACCATCGCGGGGTGATGTGGTTGGGGCTTTTGGTCGTCTCTGTCATCACTGCCGTTGTTGTTGTCACCGTCGGGTCGATCCCGTTTCTCGGTCTCATCGTGCCGAATATCGTCAGCCGGATGGTGGGAGACAACCTGCGGGCAGCGGTGCCATGGGCGGCGAGCCTTGGCGCGGGGCTGTTGTTGTTCTGCGATATCTTGGGGCGGGTGTTGCGCGCCCCTTATGAGGTGCCGATTGGCACAATTCTAGGAGTGCTTGGATCGGCGGTGTTTTTGATGCTTCTTTTGGGACGGCACAGCCATGCCGTCCGATAGGTTTGTACAGATTGCCCTCCCACAAACGGGTCAGGCTCCACTGGATCGGGCGCGCGCACGCGTGCTGATCCTTGGCGCGCTTTCTCTCGTGGCGCTCGGGCTTTTTCTCACTCTGGGCGTGCCGGGCGGGGCATGGGGATTTGCACTTCCGTTTCGGGCCGGGAAACTCGTGGCCCTTGTGCTTGTGGCCTATGCCATCGCCACCTCTACCCAGCTTTTCCATGCCGCCACCCGCAATCAAATTCTTACCCCCGCCATCATGGGGTTTGATGCGCTTTATTTGATGCTTCAGGCCGGGTCGGTCTTTTTCTTCGGGGCTATGGCGACACAAGATCTTGACCCGATCCTCAAATTTTCCCTCGAAGTGATCGTGATGATGGTGTTTTCCACCGGGCTGTTCCTGTGGCTTTTTTCCGCGCAGGCACGCGATTTGCATCTTTTGGTGTTGGTTGGGATCATTTTCGGCACGCTGTTTCGCAGTCTGTCCAGTTTCATCTCCCGGATGATTGACCCCAATGATTTCGTTGTCGTGCAAGGGGCAACCTTTGCGCAGTTCAACACGGTCAATATTGATCTTTTGTGGATCTCACTGGCGCTCTGTGCGTTTACATTGCCCGCTCTGTGGGCGCTACGCCACCAATTTGACGTGCTGGCACTGGGTCGGGACATGGCGATAAACCTTGGGCTGCCCTATCGGCGGGTCATGATGATCACCTTTGCGACGGTTGGCCTGTTGGTTTCGGTGTCGACCGCGCTTGTCGGGCCCGTCACGTTCTTTGGTCTGTTGGTCACCCATCTGGCCTATCGTCTTTTGCCCGGTGCGCGGTTTGGGCCGACATGGATCGCCGCGAGCCTTGTTGCGGTGATCTCTCTTGTCGGCGGTCAGGCGGTTTTTGAACATGTGCTCGACTTCAAAGGCACGCTCTCCGTGGTCATTGATTTGCTTGGCGGTCTCGTTTTTCTCACCCTCTTGCTCAAAGGCGCGCAGCGATGATTCAAATCTCCGATGTCAGCCATCAGATTTCGGGTCTTCCGATCCTCACCGATGTGACATTCACCTTGCCAAAGGGTGGGATCACCGCCTTGATCGGGCCAAACGGCGCAGGCAAATCCACGCTTTTGTCGCTTATGGCGCGGCTGAGTAAACTGCAAACCGGCGCAATCTCCTTTGATGGCGCGGATGTGTCGACGACACCAACACAAGCGCTGGCCAAGCGCCTGTCCATCCTACGCCAGGACAATAGCGTTTCCGCGCGTCTCACGGTCGAAGATCTCGTGGGTTTTGGCCGCTACCCGCATCACAAAGGCCGGCCCGACGCGGAGGATCATCGCCTTGTCCAAGAGGCGCTTACGGCGATGGCACTGATGCCTTTGCGCCAAAGATTTTTGGACGAACTTTCCGGCGGTCAACGTCAACGCGCCTTTGTCGCCATGGTTCTGGCTCAGGACACGGATTACGTTTTGCTCGATGAGCCGTTGAACAATCTGGATATGAAACACGCCCGCCAGATGATGGAACGGCTGCACGACACCGCCCGCGAGCAGGGCAAAAGTTTCGTGATCGTGATCCATGACATCAATTTCGCCGCCGCCTATGCCGACCGCATCGTTGCCTTGAAAAACGGCCGTTTGCACGCCGTCGGCACACCGAAAGACATCGTCACACGCCCGATGCTCAAACAGGTGTTTGACCTCGATATCATCGTTGAAAACATTCGAAACCTTCCCGTTGCGATACACCAAATCGCGCCTTTTCCAGAGAGACAGGAGCACCCATGACCGAGACATCTGCAACCTGCTATGGCCTTGCCGCTGGCGCATTTGCCGTGCCCCGCTTTGATAAAATCGCCCTGCAATTGTCCGAACACGGATGTGAGTTAAAGCGCAATGAGGCGTGGATGAGTGGCGCAACAGACCGCGGGCAGTTCGAAATTCTGGGCGAGGAGGGGGCAATCAAAATCAGCCTCTCGGCCAAGGATGCCAGCACATTGTTCATGCTGCGCGATCAGATTCTCCATATTGTCGATCACGCCGACCCAGATCTTTTGACCCAATTCGAATGGACCGGCACCTTGCCGGATCAAGGTCCGCCAGCGAATTTTCGTCTGGCTGAAGTGGTGGAGGTGACACAGCCTTTCCCGCATTTTTATCGCGTGACGCTTAAGGCCGACAACATGGCGCATTTCGCCAGCGGTGCGATGCATTTTCGTCTGTTGTTGCCACCACAGTGGCGCAGCCCGGTTTGGCCGGCGATCGACGCGACGGGCCGCACCCGGTTTCCGACCGGCGAGGATCAGCTCCACAATCCGGTTTACACCTTTGTGTCGATTGATGTGGCGACCGGAATTTTTGCCTTTGATGTGTTCATCCATGACGGTGGCCGGATCACTGAATGGGTGCGTGGGGCGCAGGTCGGTGACACGATTGGCATGATGGGACCGGGGGGAGGGCAGATGCCGCAGGCCAAGGTCCTGACTCTGGTCGGTGACGAAACCGCACTGCCCGCGATCCGGCGTATTTTGGCGGAGGCCGCGCCGGAAGTGGCCGGGCAGGCTTATATCGAAGTGGACGGGGCGGAGGATATTCAGGATCTCATCAAGCCCGAAGGCATTACGGTGACATGGCTCATGCGTGGCAGGGATCTTGGGCCTGTGGACACGCTGTTTGCGCTCTATGGTGATGGGCCTGTCGACCCGATGCCGTTCATATGGTGCGGAGCGGAAAAGTTTCAGGTTCAGCGCGCCCGCAAACATTTTCGGGAGACGCTTGGGATCGGTCCCGAGCAGAGCTATTTCTCAGGTTATTGGCGGAAAGAGGGCTAAAGAGGCACATAAAAACCGGGCCAGCGCATGCGCATGGCCCGGCGGAGTTGCCGACGATCATATCATCGGTGCCTGATTTTAGTCGCCCGTTCCGAACAGATGCAAAAGCCCCTCGGCCAAGGGAAAGGGCACGACAGTGTCTACGCCAAAGCGTAAGGCCAGCATGAAAAACACCACGTCGATCATCGGTGTCAGACCGGGTTTACGCTTTGGTCGCGCGGTGAGGCCGAGATCAATCATGGACCTTTGCCACTTCAATGCGCGCGCTTGGGTGTGGCAACGGCGCTATGAAAATCCGGGCGGCGAGGTTTTCAAGATCCTGCCTCAGGGCGTCGAGCACTGCTTCAAACCAGGTCAGTGCCGCAGACGCGGGGATCGCCACCGCCATCCCGGCCGCGGTGGTCAAAAGGGCTTCCCAAATGCCACCTGCCAAAAGTGCAGGGGCGGCTTTGCTTCCGGCCTCTTGCAGCGCCTGAAACGCCGAAATCATGCCCAAAAGGCCCAACAAAGGCGTGATCGTGGCAATCGGTTCCAGCGCGCGCAACCCGCCCGAGGCTTGCCCCAAAAGAAGTTTGGCGATGCGGGCGGTTTCTTCGCGCGCGGTCTCATCCGGTGGATTTTGCCGGGCTGTCATTGCGGTGGCGGCGAGGCGGCTGCGGTAGCCCTTGCGTCCAGACACGATGCCAAGGGCATCTCGGGTCTGCCCCGCTTCCCAACGGGTCACCGCGCGCGCAGAGGTGCGGCGCGACCACGCCCCGATCAAAACATAGCGCCAGAGTTTTCACAGGATCAGCGCTACCGTTGCTACAGACAGAGCCGCAATGGCCCAGATCGAAGGGCCATCATTGATGAGGAATGTCATGGCGCGATTGTGTGCCGCAGCCACCAGACCCGTCGGGGCGGTGGCGGGGGTTCTGATGTCGCATTGACCAAGGGCGCCGGTGCGGGATAGGGACCGCAGGTCTCTGGTCCGGTTCTTCAACAGAGCCTTCAGGCGATCCATCGGACAGGGGCTGAGGGGCTGAGGGGCGGGCAAGGCATCAATGGCAGGGGATTGAAACGCAGGAGGTTGAAAGCCGGGCGTCTCAGGCGCGGTGCTGAGCTGAGGTGTCGTTTCCTGCGCGTGTGCGGTGCTGACAGGTGTGGCGAGCGCAAGGACCAAGGCGCAGCAAAACTGGCGCGCACTCGTGCCCAAGGCTATGCTAGGCTGGTGCTGTGTTTTTAAAAATCGTTCATTCGCCGCCCTTCACTTTTGTCATTGCAAAGGTATGGGCATTTGCCAAAGGCATGAACCATCACCGTAAGACGTCCATGTCGTCAGATGCTTTATGTTCGATGGATCGTGCGGTCACCTTGCCTAAAACTCTGCCCACAGGTTCGGATGTGAACGCAGTCGGGCGTGATGGCTGATCGAGGTTCGGGGCCTAAAGCTATGATGGTCCGACGATTTGCTTTTGCGGTTCTATAGAAAACCTCTGATGGCAGGCCAAGAGTAGCTTACTAAATTACTAAGACTTAAAATTGCGCGTTTGAACAGAAATCAAAGACCTCTTCGCAGCTTTGTCATGTGCTGAAAACGTCACAAGTACTTTGTGCTCGCCCAATGCCCCTGCCAAATGGGCTCAGCCATGGCGTCGCCGCCTTGGTCGTAAGCAACAGGCTGCGATCGGCGTTTGCGCAGATACCACCATGTGGCCAAACGTTGATAGAATGAGCAATTTTCAGGATGTCGGAAAATCACAACGGCATCGGCCCGCGCTTTCTCCCACGCCGCTTGTTTTGCCTCAAGGGTGCTGAAAGCACGGGTTTCGATCTGTTCGTCACTCAAGTCCAGAATCAGCGTTCCGGAGGGGGTAGAGGGGATTTTTTCATGTTTCATATCGGGTCACCAAACAACTGACCTTCAGATTGACATGGCGTCCTTAATATTGAAAATTCAGACTTAAAATAGATCATATTGGAAAAACTTATATGCTCACGCATCGTCAGATTAGGTACTTTCTTGGGGTGGCCGAGGCGGGCCAAGTGTCGGCGGCAGCGCGCGCCTTGAACGTATCGCAATCGGCCGTGACACTTTCGATCAAGGACATGGAAGCTTTTCTTGGTACGGCATTGTTTGAGCGTTTGCCAACAGGTCTGAGGTTGACCCGGGCCGGACAAAAATTCAGGCACCACGCACATGATATTGTCGCGTCCTTCGAGGCGGCCGTCAAAAGTGTAGAAGCTGATAGCGATACGATTTCGGGTCATGTGCGTCTCGGAATGAGTTGGACGCTTTCAAGCTATTTCGCCTTTCCTGTCATAGAACATTTCACCCGCCAGCATCCTCAGGTCGACGTCCAACTCACAGAGCAACCTAGAGAGATCCTGGAACAGGCGCTTGTTGATGGCCAGCTCGACTTGGCTTTGATCCTCACCTCGAATTTGACATCTGACATTGGTTTGAAAAGTAAGACGTTTCATAAGTCACAGCGACGCCTGTGGACCAGCCTGGATCACCCGCTGACAAAACAGGCGAAGGTGACGTTGGCTGATGTTGCCAAATACCCCTACGCCGTCTTGCATTCAGATGATGCCGAAAAACAGGGCTTGGCACATTGGACAGAAGAAACCGGCCATCCTGACATCAAATTGACCTCCACCTCCGTTGAGGCCGTGCGCAGTTTTGTCGCCACCGGTCAAGCCGTTGCGATCCTGAGCGATGTTGTCTACCGCCCTTGGACACTGGACGGGCGAAGGGTGGAGAGGATTGATCTGGCCAAATCCATCCCGTCCATGGATGTCGGCATCGCTTGGAACGCAGGCCGGGGTCTCAGCCCTGCTGCCAAACGCCTGCGCGAAGCATTTGATAAATCAATGCCTAAAATGTGATTCCGTCTGTCGCCATTTTTGGCGCTTTTTGGGTGACGGCAAAAGAGCTGCTGCACCGGCCAACAGCTCTTTTGCCCTGCAGGTGTGGTTCTGAACATTCTGGCTTGGCATTGCGAGCCGCCGCCGTTGACAACCACAACCTGCACGCCCTGCGGCTCTCGTGCGGGTCCGTCGCCTACTGCGATCAGTATGACGGATTGAGGAGACAGACGAATGAAACGATCAGACGCATGAAGTTTGCAACGCTCTCAGGGTTAGCGCACCCTCGAAGAGGCTCCGGTCTACAGAACGCGAAGATGCTCTGGTTGTTCGACCAAAGGTCCAAGCAGCACATCGCCAAAGATGGGCTGATACCTCTTGCGGATGTCCTGATCTTCTTCAAAGGACAGGGCATATTGCCCGATTTGGTGGAAATAGGTGAGGCGCGCCCGCACTGTGCTTTCGTCATCGGAATAGCCCATGGCCAAAAAGGCCCGGACCAAAAGATCAATGCGCAGAGTGTCGATGTCTTTGATCTCACGCGCGACGGTCGCATCTCTGCGAGACCATTCCCGGACAGCAAGGTCAAGGCGCGGACTAAAAGGGTTCTCGTCGACCCAGACATGGACAATGTCGCTAAAGAACTGGACACCGTCGATGTCTTTGGCGTCCTGCAATTTTAGGAACGGGGCGCAATTTGAAGCCCGCCACACATTCATGAGGCCGTCGTGAAGATCCTGCAAACTTGAAAAGTGAAAATAGAAACTGCCACGGGTCACACGGAGCAAGCGCGCGAGCCGATCAATTTTTACCGAAGAGATCCCGCCGGTTTCGAACGCCTCCCGGGCGGCGGCAATCCACGCCTCGCGTGAGAGTGTCTTGCGCCCTTTCGAGCGCTGAGGCTCATCTTTTGCCTCCCCTGCGGGACTATCATCGAGATCAGACACAACACTCTCCTTTGCGGTGGAGTATACGGATGACCAAGCGGGGCACAAGGTATTGTGCCTCCCACAGGGGGAACCGCGTTGTATCGCTGCGCGAAGGATTACGGCAGGCTGCCAATGCGCTCCGCCATAAGGGCAAAGAACGGTTCAGGATCAATTCGGCGCAGCACGTTGCAATTGCGCTCTTGGCCCGTGACATGCCACCAATCGACGACCGTCATGCCGATGGTGACGGGAGAGGAAATGTCGACCGTCACATGGCATTGGCGTTGCTCGAAAATCTCAGGCTTTAACAAGTAACCGGTGACGCAAGCGTCATGGATCGGTCTGGCCTCTGTCGGGAACTTATGGCTGCCATAAATACGAAAAAAATCGGCCAAGTTCGCGGCCTCAGTCGCGGTGCGGCTACCCGTGTCACGCAAGCTGTTGATCCAACCGGGGGTCATCTGCGCCGTATAGGTACAGTCGATACCCGCCATCGTGATCGGCACACAGGAGGCGTACACCTTATGGGCAGCATGTGGGTCAACAAAGATGTTGAACTCGGCGGCAGGCGTCGCATTGCCGCCTTCAAAGAACCCGCCGCCCATCGACACGACTTCGCGAATCCGGGGAATGATACGCGGCTCCATGGTCATCGCCATTGCAAGATTGGTCATCGGCCCAAGCGTGCAGACCGTCAGCTCGCCTTCGGGGGCTGCCATGATGGTCCGGACCAGATAGTTGACCGCATGTTCGGATTGCGCGGCCGTTGTGGGTTCCGGCAAATCGGCACCATCCAACCCCGTTTCGCCGTGGATATTCTCCGCCGTGATCAGTTTGCGTACGGTCGGCCCAGGGCAGCCCGCATAGACTGGAATGTCAGGGCGTTGTGCAAGTTCCAGAACTTTCAAAGCATTTGTCGTTGTGCGGGCCAAAGGGACGTTTCCGCCAACTGTGGTGATGCCGATGACGTCAAGCTCTTCGGGGGAGCCCAGAGCAAAGAGGATCGCGAAGGCGTCGTCCTGACCGGGATCGGTATCAATGATTATTTTTCTGGCTGCCATGATCCGATGAGTCCTTTTTTCTGATTATCTATTGCCGACTGCGCTTTGATATGTAGAAATACAGTACTGTATTGTATGTTCAAGTGGGGGCTCGAAAATGAACACCAATGATCGTGGGGATTTTTCCGAAATTCCGGTGCTGGACGTTGCGCCGCTTTACGGGACGGACCGCGAAAAAATTGCCGCAACCGCAGCGCAGTTGTGCGATTATCTTGAGAATATCGGCTTTCTCTATGTGGTCGGGCATCAGGTCGCGGCACAAAGCGTCGAAGCGGTGCGCGAGGCAAGCAAGGCCTTTTTTGCTTTGCCTGAAGAGCAGAAACTTGACGTCAAAATTGACAAGAACTTTCGGGGATATTTGCCCTTTGCCGGGTCAACCATCGTGACCTCATCGGTGGAAGCCGTCAGCAAGCCCAATCAAAGCGAGTCCCTCTTTTTCATGCACGAAGTCGATGAGACCGACCCGCGTTGTCTTGCGGGGGAGCCTTTGCAGGGGCCAAATCAATGGCCGACAGAGGACCTGCTACCAAACTTTCGCCCGACCATTGAGCACTATGTCGACGGCATGAGCACGCTGGCCCGCAAGATGGTGGGGGCCATTGCCCTGTCGCTTGGGCTGCCTGAGGACAGTCTTGATGCTCATTTCGAAGACCCGACAATTTTTCTGCGGTTGCTGCATTATCCGACACAGCCCAAAGAAGAGGGGCTGTTCGGCTCGGCCCCGCACACGGATTATGGCTTTATCACGCTTCTGGCGCAGGACGATGTCGGCGGGCTTGAGGTCAAGAATAAAGACGATGAGTGGATCGCGGCCCCGCCGATCCCGAATGCTTTCGTGATGAACGTCGGAGACATTCTTGCGCGTTGGTCGAACCATCGGTTTGTCTCGACGCCGCACAGAGTGGTGAATTACTCAGGCCGGGAGCGCTATTCGCAACCCTTCTTCTTTGACCCGTCGATGGACGCGATGATCGAAACGATTGAGGCCTGCGTCCCGACCGGAGAAACGCCAAAGTCAGGTCCCGTGCGCTATGGCGACTACCTGATGGAACGGATCGACAAAAATTACCATTATAGAAAAAAAGCGAGCTGAACCAACAGCCGCCCCCGCCGGAGCGGCCCAATTGGCCGCCTCCATCACGCACAACATGGAGAAAGAGATGAACGATACAACACTCACGGCGGCCGCCTTTGTGGCCCTCGCCCTTGCGGCCACGCCGAGCTTTTCTCAGACGGTGACCCCCAGTGATTCCGTTCGTGAAAGTGGATTGCTGTCGGTGGCCAACACGCTTGATTTCGCGCCTTTCGAATACCTCGATGAGACCGGTGAACAGACCGGGATCATCATTGAGCTTGCAGAAGAGGTTGCGGACTTGGTCGGTGCAGAACTTGACATTCAGCGCACGCCGTTTCCCTCGATGATCCCCGGTCTCGCCGCAGGCCGGTTTGACATCGCGTGGGAAACCTTCTCGGCGACACCGGATCGGCTCAAACAGGTTGAATTTGTGATGTTCCTGAAGGCAGGTGTTGCCGCGTCAACGCTGCCGAGTCTGGTGGACACGTTCTCTGGGGATCATCCTTTGTGCGGCAAACGCGTTGGCGTGTCGGCTGGCAGTGCCTCTGATTTCCTTGTGGACGAATTGAATGTGACCTGTGCGGACAACGATCTGGAACCGATCGACAAATCCGTGTTCAATTCTTCAACCGATATTGTTCAGGCGGTCATGTCCGACCGGGTGGACGCCCGGATGGATGATGCAACCGCGTCGAGCTATTTCGAAGTGACCAGTAAAGGACAACTCGTCGTCTTGCCCACGCTCTATAACGTCGCGCCGCTTGGCTTGGCGGTGAGCAAAGGCGATAGCGCAACAGCCGAGATGATGGTCAGTGCGCTTGAAACCCTGTTCGAAAACGGCACGTATCAAGGCATCCTTGAGTCCTATGGCATGGGAGCCTACGCCATTGACGCGCCGTATCGCGTCGACAGCATGGACGATTTGCGCGCGGAATAAGGCCATAACACCCGGCCCGTCTGGTCGGGTGTCCACATATCTACCAAATGAGGGCACAGGTGGTGACCAGACCGGCTCAGCCAGACGCACAGGGACAGAAGACCCAAATCCATGGGGTGGACGCACTGACCGTGGTTCCAAGGCGCAATTACGCGATCTGGATCGGCACTGTGGTGGTGTTGGTCCTTGCGGCGCTGATCCTCAGAGCCTTCGCCAGCAATCCGGCTTTCGCTTGGGGCACAGCCTGGGGTTATATGTTCCATCCGTCGATCCTGCGTGGCCTTGGCAACACGTTGTTGCTCACGGTTTTGATCATGTCGGCCGCCACGCTGATTGGCACCGCCGTTGCGATCATGCGCGTGTCGCCAAGCCCAATTCTACGAACCTTCGCCGGTGTTTACGTCTGGTTCTTTCGCGGGGTTCCCTCGCTTATCCAATTGATCTTCTGGTTCAATCTGTCTCTACTGGTGCGCGAAGTGTCTCTGAGCTTGCCGTTCATTGGCGAGGTCTTCTCGGTGCGCACCAATGATTTTATGACGCCGTTTTTCTCGGCTGTGGTGGCGCTCGCCCTCTGTGAGGCGGGCTATATGGCCGAGATCATCCGCGCAGGCATCAAGTCCGTGCCGTCTGGTCAAGCGGAGGCCGCCCGGGCGCTGGGTATGCCGTATCGCAAAATCCTAAAACAAATCATCTTGCCGCAAGCGATGCGGTTTGTCGTTCCGCCGACCGGGAATGAGGCGATCAACCTGTTGAAAATGACATCCCTCGTGACCTTCATCGCCGTCGATGATCTGTTCTATTCGGCTCAAAGCATCTATGCCCGCACCTTTGAAACCATCCCGCTGCTGATTGTCGTCGCTGTTTGGTATCTTGCTGTGGTCAGCATTATGTCCGTCGGCCAGTTTTACATCGAACGATATTTTGGTCGTAGCGACAGTGGTCACGAGCCGGAGGCTCTGCTGTCTATTGTGTCGCGCGGTCTCTTCTTGGGGCGGAGAAAGGAACGCGACAATGTCTGAAGCGCGCAAGATGAACGCAGATCGGTTTGGTGTGCCCGCTGAGTCGATGATCTTTGCGCGCAATGTCCGCAAGACATTCGGTGCATTAGAGGTTCTTAAAGGCGTCGATCTTGATGTGCCAAAGGGGTCGGTCGCCTGTATCATCGGCCCGTCCGGGTCAGGAAAAAGCACCTTCCTGCGCTGTATGAACCACCTCGAAAAGCTCACGGGTGGTATTATTCTCGTTGATGGGGATTTCGTCGGCTACGATTTGGTGGGGGATAAGCTCTACGAATTGAGGGAAAACCAATTGTGCCGTCGCCGTGCGGAAATTGGCATGCTTTTCCAATCGTTCAATCTGTTCTCACATATGACGGTGATGGAAAATCTGATCCAAGCCCCGGTTCAGGTGCGGGGCACGCATGTGGAACAGGCGAAGGAAGAAGCCGCCGCCCTGCTGGCTCGTGTCGGTCTGTCCGACAAAGAGGCCGCCTATCCGCGCCAACTGTCTGGCGGTCAACAGCAACGTGTCGCCATTGCCCGCGCTCTGGCGATGAAACCGAAAGTCCTGCTGTTCGATGAGCCGACATCGGCGCTCGATCCTGAACTCGTGGGGGAGGTTCTTGGCGCGATGCGCGATCTCGCCGAGAGCGGGATGACGATGGTTGTCGTGACCCACGAAATCGCTTTTGCCCGTGAAATCGGGGATCAGCTTGTGTTCATGGACCAAGGCCAAATTGTCGAACGCGGCAATCCGCGAGAGATGATCAGCGACCCGCAATCGCCTCGGACACGGGAATTTCTGTCGCGCGTGCTTTGAGGGTTGGATCACCCCGGTGATCGCCTCACAGTGAGACTGGCCGCTATGGCTTATCTTCACTGCGCCCCTGATGAAAAGCTGCCGCCGTGCCGCCCGCAGTGTCCATTGTAGGACACGGCGCGCCCCAGCGCTGTGTGCAAAAAGACAAATCCCGGCTCTCACAATATATCACACTCGACCGCGCAACGTGGTCCTGCCGATCGACGCAAGCACTGAGACTACGCCCGCTTCGAGCGGAACTGATTTTGCACTTCGATGCCATTTTTAGCACCTGTGATTACTTTCTGTTCGTCATCCCTCCCTTGCATTTTTGCTTTTCTCATTTTGATTACGTCAGACTTGCATGGACGCGCTGCAGAATGGCTAAAGTACAGTACTGCATGTTGACTGCTGAAGTCAGCATGAAAGGCAATAAAACATAGGATTTTCAATGACTTTTAATGCACAAGGGATGTCCCGCCGGTCATTGCTCGGCATGATTGGCACTGTTGCTGGCAGCGCGGTCATGTATAGCGCTATGACTGAAATGGGGTTGGCTCAATCCTCCAATTGGGCAAGTCGACCGGAGTTGAGCGGCGCGCCGAAAGGCACGCGAATTTTGGTCCTTGGGGCTGGTCTTGCCGGTATGACTGCGGCGTTCGAGTTGCGGAATGCTGGCTATGAGGTGAAGGTTCTCGAATACCGTGAAAAGGCTGGCGGGCGATGCTGGACACTGCGTGGGGGCGACACTTACACGGAGCTTGGGGGATTTGAGCAAAAGGTTGAGTTTGAGGACGGCAACTACCTCAATCCCGGTCCTTGGCGCATCCCAAGCGACCACTTCGCGGTGCTTGATTATGCGAAACGGTTTGGCGTGGAGCTGGAGCCGTTCATTCAGGTCAACTACAACGCCTATGTCCACAACACCGAAGCCTTTGAGGGTAAACCGCAGCGGTTCAAAGAAATTGACGCCGATTTCAGAGGCGGTGTCAGCGAACTTTTGGCCAAGGTTGCGGATCAGGGCAAACTGGATGGGCTGGTCAGCGCCGAAGATGCGAAAATCCTTGTCTCGGCCTTGAAACGCTATGGCGCCCTGGATGAAAACGCGGCCTATGTCACAGGCGAGGACTCGTCGTCCCATCGCGGTTGGTCCAAGGCAGAAGGCGGCGGTGCCGACGGTGAACCCATCCCGTCCGAGCCGCATGATTTGTCCACCATTCTCAATTCCGATTTGTGGAAGAGCCTCACGGGCGGTCTGCACCTGCACATGCAGACGACCATGTTCCAACCTAAGGGTGGCATGGACATGATTGCGCAGGGCTTTGAAAAACAGATCAAAGACCTGATCACCTACAACGCCAAGGTTGTGAAAATTCGCAACACCGACGACGGCGTCGATGTCACATGGGTGCCGTCAGATGGGGCAGGGGCCGCGGTGGTGGAAAGTGCAGATTACTGTATCTGCACCATTCCCTTCTCCGTTTTGGGGCAGATTGATCATGATTTTTCTGCGCGGATGTCTCATATCATTTCGACCATGCCCTACGCCTCTTCGACCAAGGTTGGTTTGGAGTTCAAGCGGCGGTTTTGGGAGCAAGACGAGCACATCTATGGTGGGATCAGCTACACCAACTTGCCGATCTCGCAAATCTCTTACCCGTCTACGGGATATTTCAGCGATGGCCCCGCTGTGCTTTTGGCGGCCTATAGCTGGGGCGCGTATTCTTATCAGTTCAACGCCTTGCCGCCTTCTGAACGGGTGGCCAAAGCCTTGGAATATGGGGCGCAGATCCACCCGCAATACACCGAAGAGTTCAAGACCGGCGTAGGCGTTGGTTGGCACCGCGTGCCATGGACGCTCGGCTGTTTCGGCCTGTGGAATGACCGCGAGGCCGACTACATGGAGGCGACGAAAATGGACGGACGCACATTGATGGCAGGCGAACATATTTCCTACCTCCCGGCGTGGCAGGAAGGGGCGATTTTGTCTGCTCTCGATGCCATCAAACGCCTGCACGCCACAATCATCGAAAACTGAGAACAGGAGAGACATCTATGAAGCATATATTTATGGCTGCCCTTGCCGTCTCAGTTTTTGCTGTGCCGCTTTGGGCCGACGAGGTCCGTCCTGACACTTCTGGCTGGTTTGAGAACCCGGCTAAGTTGGATCAACGTGGAGGTGAAGATATCTACCGCGCGGTCTGTGCAGCGTGCCACATGCCTGACGGCAAGGGCGCGCAAGGGGCGGGGATGTATCCGGCCTTGGCGGGAAATCACAACCTCGAATTCGCGGACTACCCCACCCACGTCGTGCTCAACGGGTTGCGTGCCATGCCCGCTTTGGGTGGCCAACTTGATGACGCACAAATTGCCGAGGTCGTAAACTACATTCGCACGAGCTTTGGCAATAGCTACGTCGAAGATCCCGCCACAAGCGATCTGGTTGCGGCGAGCCGCTGAACCTTCTGGCGCCGGGTGATCGCCCGGCGTCCTCTCTCCCTACATTCAAAAGGAATATAACATGTTGTCCATTAAATCTCTGCTCTCCGCTTTGGTTCTGTCCAGCTTGGCCGTGCCTGTTCTTGCAGAGGAGCCTGTGCGTCACCCGCTGCCGAACTCGACCTTTCCGATCCTTCAGGCTGTGGAAGTTCCTGCGACTGCGACCACGGTTTACCTCTCGGGCACTGTCCCGGGTGTGTTGAACGCAGACGCGGAAAAGGGCACAATCGCGGCCTATGGCACAATGGAAGAGCAAACCGTCTCCGTGCTGAACCGCATTCAGGCCACTTTGGAGTCGCTGGATATGAGCATGGGCGATGTCATCAAGATGCAGGCTTTCCTTGTGGCTGAGGACGACAAACTGGTGGATTTTAGCGGCTTTATGGACGGCTATACACAGTTTTTTGGCACAGAAGACCAGCCAAACCTTCCTGTGCGGTCTGCTCTGGTTGTCGATGCTTTGGCGAATCCGGGCTTTCTTGTCGAACTTGAAGTGACGGCTGTCCGTCCTTGATCTGACGCGTCAAATCTATGACAACCTCCGAAGCCACAGTGTGTTCCGTGGCTTCGGAACGGCGATTGTCCCGAGAGACTGCCGATGGAATCCACCGGCGCGTCATCGGTTGGGCTGTCAACGACCGGATGAAACGCGACCTGGCCATCCTCAACGATCACAGCGGGCAAAGCAGATTCAACCGGTTGTCGCAGCACCATTGATCATATCCTGTTTGAGCAGTTGGTCGAGTACTTCTGCTGGTGTTCGCCAGCCGCGTGTTTTGCGTGGTCGCGTGTTCAGGGCATGGGCAACCGCATTCCATTCGTCTGTGTGATGCTGATCGAGCTCCGTTTCTGTGCGGAAGCATTGTCGGCGCAAACCATTGGTGTTCTCGTTGCTGCTGCACCGCCAGTGGCTTTGCAGGCCGCAGAAGCAGACGTCAAGCGGGAGCCTGGGTGAATTGTAGCCACATATGGGGCAATTTCGCCCAATTATTAGTCGACTGAATAATTTATTTACAAGCAACCGTAATTTTTACTTGTCTGAATCAGTTCGCTTAGAGATCGTTGTTATACGAACAAAAACACAGCCAGTCTCAATTGGCCAAGTGATGTACATATCCAACAGGAGCGCACTATGAAGAAGGACATCGTTTCCCAATCTTCCCTTTCCCGCCGTTCGCTGCTGCGCGGTGCTGCCGGGGCTGGGCTTTTACTGTCAGCGCCCGGCCTCATCGGTCGCGCGCATGCACAGTCCGGCGACGCTATTCGCCTCGGAGCCCCGTTCCACCGCACTGGCATCGGTGCCTCTTATGGGCGCTGGTATGAACGCACAGCAAACGCTGCCCTTCAATTGATCAACGAGCAGGGCGGCATCAACGGTATGCCGGTTGAAATGATCGTTGAGGATGATGGCACCGACCCGAAACGTGGCGTGGAGGTGATGGAGAAATTCGCAACCGAACACAGAGTCGACGCAGTTTTCGGTCACCTCTATTCCCACGTCGTCGCTGCCACGGCGCCGCGCGCGGGCGAATTGAAAATGCCGTATTTCCTTTGCTCCGAGGCGCACACTCTCGCGTCTGGCGCCTTCAGCCGCTATTGTTTTCAGCCCTCGATCACCGATGTGAAAAGCCAAGTCGTCTCGATGGCACCGTGGATTTCCAACAATCTGGGCAAGAAAATCACCCTGATCTACCCGGATTTCAACTTTGGCTATGATCATCGCGACAACATGACTGCCGCGATTGAAGCGCAGGGTGGTGAAGTTGTGGCATCGATCGCGATTCCGCCGACCGAGACCTCCTTTACCCGCTACATGCCAAAAATTCCGTTCAACACCGAAGCGATCTATCACGTGATGGTGGGCCCGGCTGTTCTGACCTTTGTGAAAGAACTGGGCGAGCATCTTGGCAGGAACCGCCCGGAAATCTTTGGCTTTATCGACAGTCTCGAAGGTGTGGATATGAATATTCCACAGCTTGAGTACCTCGAAGGCACCTACTTCTGGGAGGCCATGCCGCGCTATGCACAGGCAAATCAATCCGAGTTTGACAAGTTCTTCCGCGAAAAAGTTGGCGTGGATTCCAATGGCGCTTCGCTTGGCGATCCGAAAGACATCGCGACCTACGCGCATATGTTCTCCGTCTGGGAGACCTTGTTTGCGATGAAGGCGGCGATGGAAAAGGCCGACTACAAAGGCCCGGATCAAAAGATCGACTTCTTGGAGGCGATGGAATCCATCACCGGCTTCGAAGAATCGAACGAGTTCCCGCAGGGTGACAAGCTGTTCAACGGCAAAACGCACCAGTCCTTCGGGCATCAGAACATCTCCAAAGTCACGGACGGCAAACTCGATGTGGTGTATCGCACCACGATCGAAGAAACGCTCTACCCGGACGAGACCGACTACACGCAGATGTCGTTCTGATCTCATCTCTCTGCGAAGGCTGATTCATGACGGCCTTCGCCCCTTAAACTTCAAAAAAATCGGACGGGTTTGCTTTCATCGGCAGGAACGAACCGATTGGAGTACGCACAATGGACATCGCTCCATATCTCTTGCTCGCCACATTGGAAGGGCTGGTTCAGGCCTCCGTTTTGATGCTGACGGCGCTTGGTCTTTCGCTGGTGTTCGGCGTGATGCGCGTTGTGAACGTCGCGCACGGCGAATTCTTCATGGTCGGTGCGCTGATCGCCTGGGCCTGTGGGGTCTATATCCCGGGCCCGCCTGCTGTAGGCTTTGTCATCGGCTTGGTGGTCGCGCCGCTGTTCGTTGGGGGGCTTGCCTGGTTGGCCGACTGGGCCGTTCTCAAACGCATCAATTACAACCCCGAGGGCACCATCGTTTCGACGATCGGGATGCTCTATATCATCCAACAATTCGCGCTTTTGACCTTTGGTCCCGATGCGCGCGCCGTCGATGCGCCATTCTACTACACGATCCGCACGCCTTGGTTTGGGTATTCGAGTTACAAGCTCTTTATCATTGTGATCGCCTTGGCGCTTGTCGCCGGTCTGTGGTTCATGCTGCGCCGCTCCAAAGTCGGTTTGCTGATGCGGGCCACCCAGTTTGACAAAGAAACGGCGCAGAATTTTGGCATTCCCGTGGACAAGGTCTATTCCGCTGTCTTCGCCATTGGCGCCATGCTGGCCGCCATCGGTGGGGTGCTCGTCGTGCCGAACCAACAGGCGCATTACCTGATGGGCACCGATCCGCTGCTTCTGTCTTTTGTGGTCGTCATCGTCGGCGGACTGGGCTCGATTCCGGGCACCATTGCCGCCGCCGTGCTCATCGGCCTCTCCGATGGTTTGCTCTCTGTGTTCTTCTCTCCGACACTGGCCAAAATCGTATCGACACTGCTCGTCGCCATCGTTCTGGTGTTCAAACCGCAGGGCCTGTTCTCCGGAAAAGGAGCGCGCGCATGAGCCTGCACTCCACAGAAATTTCCTCTGTCAAGGCCGCGAAAGCGGCTGAGGCGAAGAAAGGGAAGGATCGCTTCATGATCATCCACAACGGCAGGCTACTTGCCCTGTCCCTCGCCACGCTTTTCGTGATTTTCGTGTTGCAGTTTGCATTGAGTGACTATTTGGTTCTCGCTTTGACGCGTATTTTGATCATGTCGATCTTCGCCATGGGATATAATATGTTGATGGGCTACACGGGTCTCCTGAGCCTTGGACATGCGATGTTCTTTGGTTTTGGGCTCTATGCGGCCGGGTTGTCGAGCTACTATTTTGGCACATCCCTACCCGTGTCCTTTGTCATCGCGATTGCCGCCTCTTTGGTGTTCTCCTTTGTCATCGGGCTTTTGGCGCTGCGCACCGAGGGCGTGTCCTTTATGATCGTCACCTTGATGTTCGCCCAGGCGGCCTATCTGGCGACGCTCTATTTCTCGAAAATCACTGGCGGTGATCAGGGCCTGACCCTGCCGACCGATGCGCGTTCCTTCTCCTTGCTCGGGGCCAATTTTGACATGACCTCGGATGTGGTGCGCTTCAATCTGGCGTTCGGTATCTTTGCCGTGGTGCTGATTTTCTTCTTCTTCGTGACCCAAGGCCCACTTGGCCGCCTGTTCACCGCCGTGCGCGAAAACGAACCGCGCACCCAGATGTTGGGCTTTGACACCTACCGCGTGCGCCTTGCGGCCTTTACCCTGTCGGGCACCGTTTGTGGCCTTGCCGGTGCGCTCTACGCCCTGATGTTTGGCTATATTGGCTCGGCCTTTGCGGGGTTTCACTACTCGATCGAGGCGCTTTTGTTCACCCTCGTCGGTGGTCCCGGCACGCTTTTGGGTCCGCTTTTGGGCACCGGCATCATGACCATGCTCATCGACCGTCTGAGCGGCATCACCACCGCCTATCTGATCATCATCGGGATCATCCTCATCGTTGTGAACATGTGGTTCCCCAAAGGCATTCTTGGCACCATTCGTGAAAGGTGGGTCCCATGGCTGAAGTAACTCTTCTTGAAACGCGTGGTCTTGCGCGCCATTTCGACGGGCTCAAAGCGGTGGATGGGGTGGATTTCACCCTCAACGTCGGAGAAATCCGCGCCATCATCGGGCCGAACGGGGCGGGCAAATCCACTTTCGTGAGCCTGCTCTCCGGGCGCATCCCCCCCTCTGCTGGTCAGGTGTTCTTTGACGGCAAAGATGTCACCAATCTTCCGGCGTTCAAACGCGTGCGCCTCGGCATCGCCTATACGTTTCAGATCACCAACATCTACCCCAGCCTGACCGTGTTGGAAAACATCGAAATCGCGGTTCAAAACCGGCTTAAACCGTCGCTGTTTGGCGGTGCGAGCGAAGCGCAAATTCAGTCCGAGGCGGCCCTTGCCGCACAGGCTGTCGGGCTTGGCGACCGGATCGGGGACACAGCGGGCAACCTCGCCTATGGTCACCAGCGTCTGCTGGAAGTGGCGATGGGGCTTGGTCTTGAGCCGAAATTGTTGATCCTCGATGAACCCACACAGGGCCTCTCGGATGCCGAAATCAAGAACTTCATCGAAGTGGTGAAACGGGTCAATGAAACCGCCACCGTATTGATTATCGAACACAATATGGACGTGGTTTTGGCGCTGGCCGACCGCATTACCGTGCTCGAACGCGGTCGTCTTTTGGCCGAAGGCACGCCGGATGAAATCGTCGAAAACGTCGCCGTGCAGGCCGCCTATTTGGGAGAACCGGCATGAGCATGATGTCTGTTAAAGGCTTTGACGCCTTCTATGGCCGCAGTCAGGCGCTGCGCAATTTTTCGATTGAGTTGAAAAGTGGCGAGGTGCTTTGCCTTTTGGGGCGCAATGGCGCGGGCAAAACCACAGCGCTGAAAACCATCATGGGCACGGTGCGCCCGGCGGCGGGTACGCTGATGCTCGACGGCAAGGATTTGACCGGCGTGCCAGCCAAGGACATTCCCCGCGCGGGCATCGGCTATGTGCCACAGGGACGGCGGTTGTTCACCGAGTTGACGGTTTGGGAAAACCTCGAAATCGGCCTGTGGACCCGCAACACCGACGTCAGCGCGCTCGATCATGCGTTGGAACTTTTTCCAGTGCTCAAAGAGCGGATGACTCAGCGCTCCGGTACTTTGTCGGGCGGCGAACAGACCATGTTGGCCATGGCGCGCGCCATGTGCATCAATCCTTCGGTGATCATGCTTGATGAGCCGACCGAAGGCCTGATGCCCTCCGCCATTGCCGGAATCCGCGATGCGGTGATCAGGTTGCGTGACGAAGGTGTCGCCGTACTTTTGGTAGAACAGCGCGTCGATGCCGTTCTTTCCATCGCCAATCGCGTCGCTTTTATGGACCACGGCGAAATCAAAGCCGAATTCGATATCGAAGAGGTGCGCGCCAACCCGGAGCTTCTCCACCACTATGTGGGGGTCGGTCGTTAGGCCGTCCTCCCTCCGTCGTCCAAAAGGGGAGTAAAGTATGAACCAGTTTAGCCCTGCCGAGCTGTCCCCGGATGGCGAACTTATGTCGGAATCGATGCGCTCTAGATATGACTTTATCGTCTGTGGCGGAGGCACCACCGGCAGCGTGGTGGCGCGGCGCCTCGCCGAAGATCCAAACGTCTCGATCTTGTTGATTGAAGCGGGCGGATCAGATCGTGTGCCGCAGGTGATCGACAGCACGCAATGGATGTGGAACATCGGCACATCGCGCGATTGGGGCTATAAAGCGGCTTCCTCCAAAACCGTCAACGGTCGCACACCGCTTTTGCCGATGGGCAAAGTCTTGGGCGGCGGTTCGTCGATCAACAGCTCGGTCTGGGCGCGCGGCCATATGAACGACTTTAACAACTGGGCCGCCGCCTCGGGCGAAGAGGGCTGGAATTACGACAACATCTTCAAGGTCTATTGCAAGATCGAAGATTGGCAAGGCACCCCGGAGGCAAAACGCCGCGGCCAGGGTGGGTTGTTGAACATCCTTCAGCCGGAAAATCCGTTTCCGCTCGTTGCAGGTCTGATCAAAGGCGCTGAGCCGGAAACCACAATGGGACCGCTGAGCTCGTCGTGTCAGTTGCAAAAAGTCATGGGCTATCTCGACGAAGGCAAAACCGTCGGGGCAGAAACCGTGATCGGCGGCGGGCGCATTGGTGAGAGCGGTTTTTTCATGGAGCCGACGATCCTTGCGGGCACTACAGATGACATGTCCGTGTTGTGTGGCGAAATCTTTGGCCCGGTTCTGGCCTGTCAGGCCTTTGCGGCGCCTCTCTCGATAAAGTTGCCGCCGAAGCCAACGACATCGATTTCGGTCTTGCGGCCTCGATCTGGACCCGTGACATTTCCATCGCGCATAAGCTGGCGAAAAAGGTCAAAGCGGGCTCCGTTTGGATCAACCAACATAACTTTTATGATCCGGCCTTGCCGTTCGGCGGTTACAAACAATCCGGTTGGGGACGTGAGGAGGGCTCTGAAGCCTTCTGCACCTTCACCGAAGTCTAAACCGTCTGTGCCGCACTCTAAGCCGGACCAAGGTCAGGGCGTTAGGGTCCTCTCGGATCGCTCTGGCTTTCCTTTGTTTCTACAGGATGAGGGCCATGACCCTTTTGCATCTTCGTGGGTCGCAGAACACAGTCCCTGTGTCGTTTGACCATCGGTTTCTACGCGCCATGACTCGCGCCATGACCGCGTTTCTCTGCGCCATGCCTGCCGCCGCCATGGCCCATGAGGCGGCGGGTGGGTTCATCCTGTTGATGCCAACGGAGATTTATATCTTCGGTGCGGGTCTTGCGGTTTTGGCCAGTTTCCTAATCCTCGCAATCGTGCCCGCCGCCCGGTTTCATCGCCTGTTTGCCTTAGAGGTCCGCGTCTCAACCGCTCCGTGCCGCATCCCAACTGCGCCGCTGTCGCTCCTGTCGCTCCTGTCGCTCGGCTTCACCCTGTTTTTGCTCTATGCTGCACTGGCGGGTCCGGATGATCCGCTGACCAATCCGATCACCCTCGGGGTGTGGACCTTGGGATGGATCGTCCTGTCTGTGATGACGGTCGTGTTTGGCAATCTTTGGCTTTGGCTCAATCCATGGACCGGCCTGTTACAGATTTTGGGACTTGGCAAACGGCCCATTTTGACCCTACCCAAGCAGATCGGGTTTGGCGTCGCCTTGGTGCAGATGTTCTACCTGGTCTGGATTGATCTGATCTCGCTCCATGCCACCGATCCAGAGGCCTTGTTCGTGCATGTGTTGTGGTTTTTGGTGCTCAATGGTTTTGGCATGATCCTGTTTGGCACAGAGGAATGGACACGGCGCGCCGAGCCTTTGCATGTGCTTTTTTCCCTGCTCGCGATCCTCTCGCCCTTTGCCTGTACGCAAGGTGGTAAGTTGGGTTTGGTGTTCCCCGGTGCGCGCGTGTTGCGTGACGCGCCGCTCTCTTTGAGTGCCAGTGCCTTTGTCATTTTTATGCTGGCCTCCGGCACGTTCGATGGGGTGTCGTCCACGTTTAAATGGTTGCAGCTTTTGGGCGTGAACCCGCTTGATTTTCATGGCCGTTCTAGCGTGATGTGGCCCAATTCTTTGGGGCTGGTCGGGGCCTTTGTCTTGGTCGCTTTGGTGTTTTTCGGTGCGATTTGGCTGGGCGGTTGCATGGTCCAAAGCACCGTGTCCTTTGCTGTGCTCGCGGGACGCTGTGTCTATACATTGGTGCCGATCTATGTGGCCTATATGCTGTCGCATTTTGCCACCCGCCTGATCATGGATGCGCAATATCTGTGGATTGTGCTCTCTGATCCTTTGCACAAAGGCTGGGATATTTTCGGCACCGCCTACAACCATCCGAGCCAATCCATGTTCAACACCGAATCGGGTATTCATCTGATCTGGGCGTTTCAGACCGGGGTGATTACGCTTGGTCATATCGTCGCCGTGCTCATGGCTCATGCCGTCGCCTTGGACACTCATCGCCGTCCGCGCGATGCGGTTTTGGGCCAGGTGCCGTTGGCGCTTTTGATGGTCGGATATACCTCGCTCGGGCTGTGGCTTCTTGCCGCGCCGCGGCTGTGAGGGGAAGAGGTCATGCTCTGTCTTTTGCTGGAGGTTCTTGGGGGTTTTTTGCGCAAACCCGTGAAATATCGGTGTTTCGCGTTCGAAAATGCTTTCGTGATCCGCTTTTATTCATTAGCATACTAACAAATAATACCATCCTCAAATCGCACAAGGATTCCAAAAATGGATGAGATCGAACATGTCGACATTGCCGTCATCGGTGCAGGTCTTGGGGGCGCCGCTGCCGCCGCACTTTTGTTGAACGCAGGCTTTTCTGTGCACACGTTTGAACAGGCCCCCGAGTTCAGCCGTCTGGGCGCGGGTATTCATGTCGGCCCAAACGTGATGAAGATTTTCCGCGAAATCGGCCTTGAACAACGCCTGTCTGAGATCGGATCGCATCCGGATTTCTGGTTCTCGCGTGATGGCAACACCGGCGAATACCTGTCCAAAATTCCGCTCGGAGATTATGGCCGCAAAGAGTACGGCGCCTCCTATATCACCATTCACCGAGGTGATTTGCACGCGGAACAGATCAACATCCTGCCCAAGGATAAAATCCATTTTGACCACCGTCTGACCGGGATCGAAGAGCGCGACACGGATGTGCTTTTGACCTTTGCCAATGGCAACCGGATCGCCGCCAAAATCGTTGTTGGCGCAGATGGTATCAATTCAATGATCCGCGAGACGCTTTTGGGCGTTGAAAAACCGCGCTATTCCGGTTGGGTTGGACACCGCGCGCTGGTCAATATGGACAAGCTGAAATCGACCGGGATCGACTTTGAGCCCTGTGTGAAATGGTGGTGGGAAGCCTCGCGCCACATCATGGCCTATGCCACCAAGGGCGATGGGTCCGAATATTATTATGTCACCGGCGTGCCTGCCGACACATGGGATCACGACACCAGTTTTGTCGACAGTTCGCGCGCAGAAATGGAAGCGATCTTTGGCGGCTCGCATCCGATGGTGCAGGCGCTGATCGACGCGACAGAAGAGGTCACCAAATGGCCGTTCTGGAACCGGGATCCGATGAATCTCTGGAGCCGGGGCCGTCTTGTGATGTTGGGCGACGCCTGCCATCCGATGCGCCCGCATATGGCGCAAGGGGCCTGTATGGCCATCGAGGATGCCGCCGTTTTGACCCGGGCTTTGTCGATCACGGGGCTGACAGATTACGCCAGCGCGTTTAAAACCTACGAGAGCACGCGCATCAAACGTGCCACCAAAGTGCAAAGAATCTCCAACGCCAACACATGGCTGAAACAGCCTGAAGACCCTGCCTGGGTCTATGGCTATGATCCGATGACGGCGGAACTGAGTTGACAAAAGCGGCCCCGGAAACGGGGCTGCTTTTATGTGGACCAGAGAGTTAGGTCAGAGGATTAAAGCTTAGGCCGCCGCATTTGAAATACCGTTTCAATCGCGGCGAAATCCTGGTAGCCAAGCCTGCTCAGAGGGGCGTAGGACAAGACGTCAAAGCGGCCGTCTTCGGTCAGGCAGTCGTCGCGCAAATGGATGGCCTCGACCCGCGCGAGGATCATCAGATTGCCCTCACCCTCAAGATCAATCGGCTGTGTCAGGCGGCACTCCATTGACGCAGGGGCATGGGCGAGCCTTGGGCAATCTATGGTCTCACATTCCGCCATCGGCAATCCCAGCACCTCAAATTCGCTTTGATCCGCGGCATAGGGCGCAGAGGAGGCATTCAACGCGTCGCGGTCGGCAAGCCCGGCGATGTTGATGCAAAATACGCCCGTTTCCAGAATATGACTGTAGCTGTCCTTGCCCTTGTCCCGATCCGATTTGCCACCAATGGACGAGACAATCACCTGCGGCGGCGTATAGGCCACGGCGTTGAAAAAGGAATAGGGCGCAAGGTTGGTCGCGCCACTGCTGCCACGCGTGGATATCCAAGCAATCGGGCGGGGGGACACGATGGCAGAAAACGGATCACGCGGCAGACCGGAGCCATCTCTTGTCAGGTAGAACATCACTTTACTCCTGTGTCGAAGATATTCAGGGAATTATCTCGTGCTCGGCACCTATGCGATAGGGGCGAAACTGCACAGCGCTTGTCGGCTCAGGCCCCTGCGCGTTCGGTCGGTGGCAGCGGCGCGGGCAACTCCGGTCAGGGGCCTTGGTCGAGCGGAGCCCGACCAAAGTCTTTTCAGGGTATAAAGTTGTATCGCTTACTGGGTCGGTTCTCCGGCGGACAGCAGGCCCGCTGAGATACCGACGCTGCCCAAGATCACCTCGGACGGCGCACTGGGGCAGCTCCAATTTGAGGTGTCGTTCACATCGCCCTCGCCCGAATAGTGCGCCTGTGCCGGATAGGGACACAGGGGCATCGAGCGGGTGACGTCCCCGGCCTCAGTCAGCTTTTCAGCGGCGATGGTTGCAGGGGCCACGCCGTTTTCCACCCAGTTCTCAAGGGCTGCCAGCGTGTTGAAGCTGTCGGGGCCCGTCCCGCCGGAACAGTGACCCATTTCCGGCACCATAAAGAGGCGCGCGCTTTGTGAGAGTGCGTCATAGCCGCCTTTGCGGCGGGCGAGATCATCCACGAACCGAACGGTGCGGAACGGGCTGAGCGCATGATCGCCCCAACCGTGGTAGAGGATCATCTTTTTGCCCTGATCGAAAAAGGCTTCTGTCTCATCAAGGCCGGAACCGTTGCCATCCTGTGTCATCTTGATGAAATATGCGAGGGCATCGGACGGGATGGTCCCGTCGGCATCAATGCCAAAATCGCGCACATTGTAATCGGGGTCCTGCATCACGAGATACTGGATGATGTGGTCAGAAAACGCCCATTCGATCGGCGCAGGCGGGTTGCCGTCATTGCCCCAAGGCTCCGCCGCCGTGATGTCGTCAGCTGAAACACTGCCGCCTTGGAACAGGCTGAAGCCGCCGTCAAAGAGGACCGGCGCATAGCCGGGATAGACCAGACGGCCATCGTCGGTATGAAGCGCTGTGAAATAAGCGCGAAGCGCTGCGGCCTGCGGTTTCGTCAGACAATTATCACTGTCCGCGCCATCGCAAATCAGGCTTTCGGGCGCAAAGGAACACGCCGCCGGATTCTGGATCATACCGTCTGTCACCCCGTCGACTGCATCACAAGATGCCATGACTGCGTTCTGGATTACGGGCAGCGTGTTGGGGAGGATCTGGGCATCGTCGGCGAGAAGCTGATTGATCTGGAAATGCTGGATTTTCAGCATGGATGAGACATCCATGAAAGCCGCGCCCGAGATGACCCCATCGAAGTCGTCGGGATACCGGGCGGCGGCGACTTGTGCCATGCGGCCACCTGTCGAGCATCCGCTCAAATAGGAATAGCCGGGGCTCTCGCCATAAACCGCTTGGGCAAAAGCTTTAGCCGTGTTGGTCACAACATGTGAGGCACGATAGTAGTAATCGGCGATGGCGGGCGCATTCGGACTGCCGTCTTCGATCAGGGCAAAGCTTGCGTCAAGACCGCTTTCGGCGGTGTGGCCAAGATCGGTCATGGCGGTGACATAGCCAGAGTCATTGGCGTAGGCCACATCAACCGTGTTGGCCGAAGCTTTAACAGTGCCCGCGAGGCCGCCGTTGCCCAGCATTAAAAATCGGTTATTCCATTTTTGCGGCAGGCGAATCTGAAATTTTGCAAGCCCTTCGCCGATGTTATTGCCTTTGGTAATGACCGTACCGTCAACCAGACAAGCAGGGGTTCCCGAGGCTGTCGCGGTTACCTCGGTGACCGTCACCCCGTCAATATCGTAAGATTGTAGGCTGATACCGAACATTCAAAGGCAAATGCGTCTGTTGCTGTGCATAACTGCGCCGATATAAGTCCTGTGATAAGGACACCTTTGGTGTGCATGTTTTCATCTCCATGTTGGGGAAGGGAGCGCGCAAGATGGCGCGGTATGGCCCGTTTCGGGTCCGATTGGGGCCACCCTTTTTGTGGGATGTGCCCGGCTTTCAGGCTGGCTGAGAGACGATTTATAAGTGGTTCAGCCAAGTTAGAATATCGGCACTGTCGGTGACATCGGCGTATTTCTGATCCATGTCGTAGAGGTTGGCCTCATGCGGTGCCTTGGCGCGATCCGCGCAGCAATCGCGCGGCACCAGAACATTATAGCCCGCCTGCACCGCATCGACGACAGTCGCACGCACACAACCTGATGTGGTCGCTCCAGTCACCACGACAGTGTCCACACCCGCGCCGGTCAACAGCGCATTCAGCGTTGAGCCGAAAAACGATGAGGCGCCTTTCTTGGTGACAATCGCATCCTTGGGCTGAATGCCAGTGGCGGCGTCGATCTCCACCAACCGTGTGCCCTCGATCAGTGCGCGCATGCCAGTGGCCTTTTTCAACCACGGGAGCTTGTCCAACTCGCCAGGATGGTAGGCGATGGTGGTGAAGATCACCGGAAAGCCCTTGGTCCGCGCCAGATCGCAAATCTCTTTGGTTCGAGCCATCTGAGCGCTGGCATCCGAGGCGGTCGGATATTGCACATCCGTGAACCCGTAGGAGAAATCCACCACGACGATGCCGGGGCATATCCCGCGCGGAACCGGCGCGCCAAACCCTGCGGCCTTATAGATGTCTGTCTGGGACATAGTGTTTCCTTCGGAAAAAATGGGGCGACCACAAAGTGGTAAGCAAGAGGCCGCCCCGGATGCGTCTGAGACCGGGGAAGCCTCAGTGCCGCTCCATCTGAATCTCTTTGACCACGATGTCGCCGTCGATCACGATCGGTTCGTCATCTAAGAACAAAGAGCAATTGCGCATCGGGATGTCGAGATGACAGGCGGTGTCGTTCGGCCCGCCCAACTCGTTGTTTGGACCCGTCGAGAACATCACGTTGCCGTAGAAACTGCGCGGTTCCATACCCATGCCGCCCGGGAAAGCCCCCGGCACCATGTTGTGCCACTTTGCGTTCGGGTTCATCCCCCAGCCGACATGGCTCATGCCAAGCCCGCGCGGATCGTTAAACGCATCCATGTAGGACTTTACCAGTTCGGCATCGAGACCGCCACGCATATCCGTGATCCAACCTTTTTTGATCGTGTAGGTGATCGGCGAGCTGACATACATATTCTGCGGCAAAAGCACGTCACCAGGGGCCACGACGATCGTCCCGTCTACCCCGTCATCATCGCCGCCCGTGAACACAAAACCCGACGGCCAGTGATCCCAACGCCCCGGTTCATCGGTGCAGGCATATTCCGTCACTGCCGGATAGGTGTTGAGTTTGTAGGTCACATCGGTGCCATGCCTTGATGTGATGCGCATGACCTTGGCTTTCGAGAGCATCTCTCCGGCAATAGTCACTTTCTCTTTGATTTCCTGCGTTGGCAACATCCGCGCCAGAAGTTCGGGTGGCTCGACTGCGGTCAAAATCCGGGTGCCAGCCGCCTGAATCGCAAATTGTTCCGGCGAGAACAACAAGAAGATACAGTCGATCAACATATCGCAATTTTTCAGCGCCTCGACCGCATCGGGCAGGGCGGCCAGCCCGGTTTGACCCACGGCCCATTCCCCGATGATCGGCGGTGCGGGCAGGCGCATGTGATACATGCTTGCGCCAAGCATCCGCCCGGCGGCCATAAACGCATCGGCATAATCGAGGCGCTCATTGCCTTGGGTCAGTACGATGAGGCGTTCATCGCTTTGCACGCCCGACATCTTCAGCTGATGCAGGCAGATTTCCGTGAAACTGGCGTGATCCATTTCTGTCGTCCCTGTCTGTTTATGTGATCGGTCTCAGGCCGTGAAATCCATGGTGGCGGCAAGGAAGCCTTCAAGGTTGTCCCAAGGGATCATGTGTCCCGCGCCCTCGACCCTGCGTACCTCCATCGACGGCAGGAGCGCTTTGAGTTCCGCCTCATCCTCGTCTTGGATGACTGGCGCATTGCCTGCGATCACAAGCCGGGTCGGGATTGTGAGTTTCGGCACATCGGCGTGAATGTCGTCAGTATGAAACCCGTCATAGGCGGTGCGAATTGCGCCCCAATGACAGGTGTGTAGCCATTCGGCCCGCAGTGCGAGCTGTTCGTCGCTCCATGTCGGGCAATAGGCGCGCATGTCCTCTTTGGTGCACCCCTTCACAGCCATTTTGATCGAGTCGCCATACCAGGCCCAAGGCGACGGGTAGGCGCGGCGGTTTGGGCCGGAGACCGGCGGATCGACCAGAATGGCACCTTTGAACACATCGGGTTTGGTCGCCACCGCACGGATCGCGGTGCGCGCGCCCATCGAATGGCCCATGACGATGGGCTGTTCCAAGATCTCGGCCAGTGCCACCGCATCAGCCGCCATAGCATCGAGCGTGTAATCCAGGTCTCCCGTCTCGCTCAACCCGCGCCCACGCACGTCGAGCACATGCACGTCAAATGCCTCCGCGAGGCGTTCGGCGACGAAGCCCCATGTGATCGCAGGCGATGTGATGCCGGGGATAAGCAAAAGCTGCGGCCCTTGCCCCTCATAGCGGATCAAATGATGACGAATGCCGTTGGCGTGCAGGTTATATCCAAATCCCATCTCAACTCTCCTCAATACGCGCCGGACAAAAGCGTCCCGCCACCCGGCACACGGGTGTCAAGGTTCAGCGCTTTGAGCATCTGCCATGTCGTGGCGATGGCGGCAGTCAAAACCGGTTTGCCGGTGATCGCTTCGGCCATGGAAACGGCCGGCAGTGACGGCATTTGGACGCAGGCCGACAGCACCACGGCGTCCACATCGTCGGTTTTCAACCGCTTGACGATCTCCGGCAGGTTCATCGGATCATGTGCCGCAACAGCCAAATTGTCCTGAATTTCAAGCGCAATGTAGTCGCTGACCTCGATGCCTTCGTTGCGGATATATTCCACCACCATTTCGGTCAGCGGCTTCATATAGGGCGCCACTAGGGCAATGCGTTTTGCGCCGAGCGCCCGGATGCCTTCGATCAGCGCCCCTGCCGAGGTCACAACCGGGGCGGGGGCGTCATTGTCGGCGGCAACCTGTGCCAGACGCGGGCCCGACACGCAGTGATAGCCTTTGCCCATGGACATGATCGCCACGAGACAGGCGTAGCCCATCACGTCGACCTTGGCATCGGACAGCTCAAGTGCGCAGCGGTCGCTGTCCGCGTCCATTTTCGCGAGCTCTTCCTTGGTCACATGCTTCATGCGCATCCTTGAAGAGTGAAAGGTGAACCGCTCCGGCTCAATGGCTTCGCGGGCTTTCAACAAGGCTGGAATTTCCGTTTCCATGGTGACGTTTGAACTGGGGACAATTTGCCCGATACGAAAGCTTTTCAATTGCGTGTCTCCGCTGTGACGTTAGGAGCACGTTAAATTAATCATATGTATAATAACAAGTCTAAATATTGAGCAGAAATAGGACTTATTCTGCTGTGGGTTAGCTGTGGTTCAGGGGGCGGCGCGCATGCCTGCGGACAGGAATGTCACCAGTTGGTGCAGCATGTCTTCTTTTCCGAATCCATTCAGATGCCCGTCAGTCAGGTCGTCCAAACGCCCCAAATCATTGAGCATGAAAAGGTAGGTGCCGACCAAAAAGGCCATGCGAGTCGAAATCACATCGCGCGGAATATGTGGCAATGCATCGCACAATGCGCTGATGTAGCGCTTGACGGAGGCGTCGTAGACCTCTCGGCGCAGACGCAGGGCATGTTCTTCGGGCTCGGCGTGAAGCCGCGCTTGCAAAGCGACGAAGGCCGCACCGTTGGGGCCGGAATATTTCATATCCCACTGAGGCTTAAGGTAAGCCAAGAGAATATCTTCGACCTCGGGATTGGGCGTTTTCTCCAAAAGTCGGTCGAGATTGACATGGCGATGCCCGGCCAAAAACCCGCCACGCCGCAGGAAACAGGCGTCAAACAGATCCGCTTTCGAACCAAAGTAATAGCGCGTCAAAGCTTGGTTCACATTGGCGCGCCCGGCGATGTCGCGCAGGCTTGCGCCCTCAAAGCCAAACTCCGCAAAAGCCAGTTCCGCCTGATCTAGAATCACATCGCGCAAATCTTCGCTTTTGGAGGGGCGACCGGGTTTGCGGTTCTGAGAGAGTTTGGAGGCCGTTGCCATACTGTAAACCTTTAACGCGTCTGGGTCGGTAAAAATTATCTAACTGTATAGTCAGGTGAGCTTTTTGAGCAGATCGACAAATTGTTTTGCTTCATGCGGGGTCAGCGGGGCAAGCGTGTCTTCGGAAATCTGTTGCATCCGTGGCAGCGTATCTTCAATCAGAGCACGCCCCTTTTGCGTTGTGGACAACATATAGCGCCGTTTGTCTGTCGGGTCTTTTTCCATCTGGATCAACCCCCGGCTGATCAATCGCGAGACCACGCCTTTGGTGGTGGCGGCATCCATGCCAACAAGGCGCCCGAGGGCATTTTGCGACATCGGCCCGGCCTCGTTGCGCAGGCGAAACAGGGTTGAAAATTGCACCGAAGTCAGGCCGTCGACGATATGCTCGGCGAAAATACTCAGGTGGCGTTGGTTGGCAAGCCGGAGCAAATAACCGACTTGCTCTTCAAGCACATAATGCTGTTCCTGGCTTTCTGTCATCGGTCTGACGAATCCTTCGACGTTTTTCAGAGCTCCGCGGGGGTGCTATGGGGTTAATGTGTAAAAACACGCAGGACGCGCAAGCACAAGCCTGTGGACGTTTTTCATTTGGTCCAAGTATTCCACGCATTCGGAAAAGAAACCTAGAAATTCGTGTGAGGCGGTGTGGATGGCTTTGACGGCTGCCTGTCTATTGATCGAAAGCTGATTAAAATTTAGGCGTGTTTGTCAAATTATAATATTCAATCGAATAATTTGCAATTAACGTTTGCATGCATACGAATATCTTGCTCACACTGGATCATATAATTGCGCAAAACCGCAAACTCATGGCCAAACATGGGGCAAAATGAAACGCACGCTCACTATAACTCTGAACGGGGTCGAGGTCACCACAGAGGTGCCTGCGCACGCACTGCTCTTGGATGTGCTGCGTGAGACCTTTGGTCTGAATGGCCCGAAATACGGCTGTGGCAAGGCTCAATGTGGTGCTTGTACCGTTCTTGTGGATGGCGTCCCGGCGCGCGCCTGCATGTTGGCGGTCAGCCGGGTTCAGGGTGCAAGGATCACGACACTCGAAGGTCTGGTTGATCCCGAAACCGGCGCGCTCTCGCCGGTGCAACAGGGGTTTTTGGACTGTGAGGGTGCGCAATGTGGCTATTGTCTCAACGGCATGGTGATGGCTGCGACCGCGCTGCTGAAGCGTAGTCCCGATCCCAAAACCGAAGATATTGTTCAAGCTTTGCGTCATAACCTATGCCGTTGCGGCACACATAAAGAGATCATCGCTTCGGTCAAACGCGCTGCTGAATTGATGCGGAAGCGTGCCAATGCCTGATGTCGTCCCATCCGCATTGGCCGTGGTGATCGAGGGCCCAAACGGGCCACACACCTATATTTCCCTCGACGCAAAGGGCAGGGCAACCGGATTTAACGGCCATGTGGATTTGGGCACGGGTATCACCACGGCGCTGGCGCAGATCGTCGCGGAGGAATTGGACCTGCCGCTGTCCAACGTCGAGATCGTCCTTGGCGACACGGCGCGCACCCCGGACCAAGGTCCGACGATTGCCTCTGAGACCATTCAAGTCGCCGCGATCCCGTTGCGCAAAGCGGCCGCTCAGGCGCGCATTTGGTTGGCGGATCGTGGTGCACGGGCGTTGAATGCGCCGTTGGGGCAGGTCGCGCTCAAAAACGGTGTGGTCCATTGGAAAGACACTCAGCGCAGCTACGCCGACTTGCTTTTGGACCAGAATGTAACGCTGACCTATGATCCCGACACGCCCACGAAAGACCCCAAAGACTATACCATCGTCGGAACAAAGACTCCGCGCCGTGATCTTGAGGACAAGCTGCGCGGGGCGCATCTTTATATCCACGATCTGAACGTCGAGGGCATGGTGCATGGTCATGTCTTGCGCCCGCCCTATGCCGGGCGTGACAGCGGGGATTTTGTCGGCAGGAGCCTGATTGGTTATGATGAGAGCGCGGTGCAGGACATGCCCGGCTTTATTGCCGTGGTGCGCGAGGCTGATTTCCTCGGTGTCGTGGCCGAGACCGCAGCCCTGGCTCAAGCGATTGCTGAAGCCCTGCCGACTCGTTGGCGGATGCCGCCGAACCTGCCCGATATGTCAAAACTTGCCGACACCATCCGCCACCAACCGGCCACGCCGCGTGTGCTGGATGGAACCGGTGATTTCGACACTGCTTTGGAGCAGGCGGATCATGTAAAAACCCGCAGCTATATCTGGCCCTATCACGAACATGGCTCCATCGGCCCGTCCTGTTCCATCGCCGATTGGAACGGTGCACAGCCGATCATTTGGTCCGGCACCCAAAACCCGCATATGCTGCGTGGCGATCTGGCCGAGCTTGTCGGGCTGAATGCTGAGGCGATTGAAATCCGGCGCTATCAGGCGGCGGGCTGTTATGGCCGCAACTGTGCCGATGATGTGGGCGCGGATGCGCTTTTGCTGTCGCGTGCGGTGGGCAGGCCTGTGCGGGTGCAACTGACCCGGGCACAGGAGCATCTTTGGGAACCCAAAGGGGCGGCCCAGGTGATGGATGTGCAAGGAGGGCTGAAAAAGGCGCGGCTTGATGCCTATGCGATTGACACATGGTATCCATCGAACCGGGCACCGAACCTTGGGTTGTTGCTAACCGGGCGGGTCGATCCCGCGCCGCGTCCCGCCGATATGGGCGACCGCACCATCGTGCCGCCCTATGAAATTGCCAACAAGCGGATCACCGTGCACGATATGGCGCCAATTGTGCGCGCCTCTTGGATGCGTGGCGTCTCGGCCTTGCCCAACACCTTTGCCCATGAAAGTTTTATGGATGAAATGGCGTTTGAGGCGGGCGAAGACCCGGTCGCTTTCCGGCTCAGGCATCTCAAAGACCCGCGGGCAATGGATTTGGTGCGCCGGACCGCTGAGGCTGCGGGCTATGTCCCGCATGATGGTCCGCGTTTGCGGCGCGAAGGGCGGATGGCCTATGGTCAGGGCTTTGCCTACGCCACCTATGTGCATGGGCCTTTTCCCGGCACAGCCGCTGCCGCTGCCGCTTGGGTGGTGGATGTTGCGGTCGATCTCGAGACCGGAGAGACCACCCTGTCGCGGGTGTTTGTTGGCCAGGATCAGGGCTTGGTGATCAACCCGGACGGTGTGCGTCAGCAAATCCATGGCAATGTCATCCAGACCGCCAGCCGGGTGATGGCCGAAGAGATCACCTTTGACGAGATCGCGCCTAGGGCACAAAGCTGGGCCGCCTATCCGATCCAAACTTTCCCCGCTGTGCCCGACATCGAGACGATGCTGATCGAGCGCCCCGATGAGCCGGCTTTGGGTGTGGGCGAAAGTGCCGCGGTGCCGTCTGCTGCTGCCATTGCCAATGCGATTTTCGACGCCACGGGCGTGCGGATGCGCGAAGTGCCGTTTACGCCCGAAAAGCTGCGCCGGGATTTGGCGGTTCAGGCCGGGGTACGGTTGAGGCTGCCATCGACCCAAACCCACCCCGCCAAAAAAAGCCGCAAGATCGGGGCTTTGGTCGCGGCCCTTGGTGGTGTGTTGACATTGGGTGCGGTTTCAGTGCCGCTGCACCGCAGCATTCCCCCGACAACGCCGCCCGCGCCGGCCACCTTCTCTGCCGAGACCCTCGCGCGGGGCAAAGAGGTCTTTGCTCTGGGGGATTGTGCCGTCTGTCACACCGCCGAGGGCGGGGTGAAAAACGCGGGCGGCAGAGCGGTCCCAACGCCCTTTGGCACGGTCTACACCACGAACCTGACGCCCGATCCTGAAACGGGGCTTGGCAGATGGTCGTTCGAGGCCTTTGAGCGCGCCATGCGCCACGGCATCAGCCGCGAGGGTCACGCTCTCTACCCGGCCTTCCCCTATACCTCCTTCGCCAAAATCGACGGCGCGGATATGTACGCGCTTTATGCTTATCTGCAAACGCTGCCCGCCGTTTCCGCGCCGACGCCCAAGGCTCAAATGATTGCCCCTGCCAATCTGCGTAACGGGGTTGCGGCGTGGAATTGGCTCTATCACGATGCCACACCTTTTGCGCCCGATCCGGCCCAATCTGAGGCCTGGAATCGTGGCAAATATCTCGTTGAGGCGGCGGGTCATTGTTCCGGCTGCCACGCGCCGCGCAATGGGGCAGGAGCGGAAATGCCCAATATGACCGGCGCTGTGGTCGAGGGGTGGTATGCACCGCCGCTTGAAGGATTGGCCAACGCACGGATGAATTGGGACGAGGCAAGCCTCTTTGCATATTTGCGCAAAGGCCACGCGCCGAATGCCAGTGCCTCCGGCCCGATGGCCGAGGTGGTCGAAAGCCTGCAAGAGGTGCCCGATCCCGACATCCGCGCGATGTCGGTCTATTTGGCCTCGCTGATGGCCCCCGCACCAGACTCTCTGCCTGAAACACGCGCCCTGCCGCGTGAGGCCGATCTGCCGCCAAGCCGCGCCAGCCGGCTGTTTGAAAGCGCCTGCGCCTCCTGTCACGATCCGGTATTTGCCGACAGCCTCACCGTGGCGCGGATACCCCTGACACGGGCTCCGGTCTTGCGCGCGCCGACATCCGAGGCGTTGACGAGCGTACTCAACGAGGGCCTGCGCGCCCCCGAAGGTCTTGATCTGCGCGATATGCCGTCTTTTCGGGATGAGTTTTCTGACGCCGATCTGACCGAGTTGACGCAGTACCTGCGCGCCCGGTTCGCGCCCGATTTGCCCGCCTGGCGATGACTTCGGCTTTGAACAGGTCATTGATCGTCTCGGCCCGCGCGCTATCGACCTCGGTCTTCTTGACCCAGTCGTTCAGGGTGTGAGCTGCGCAGCCGATCTTTGCCGCAATTGGCATGATCGTCGGCCAACGCGATCCGTCCTGACTCGTGTTGTCGAGGACCAGCCGCCCATCACCGTTCGCCCGGCTGAGGGCGGCGATGATCTCGCTGCATCATAAAAGAGCGGGCCTTTGTTTGGCCTCGGTTGACCGTTTCCGTGTCGCTGGCATGGGACGGTGCCTTCGTTTCACGCATTACGGATCGCGGACCCAAGATTGTGCGGAACTGCAAGGGGACGATAGCCACTTTCGTTCACGGTGTCTTCCACGGCGCGCCATCAGCCAACTCATCCGCCAAAAAGTCGATCAGTGCCCTCAATTTTGCGGGCATCGGGTGAATGTGTGGCCAAACAGCGCTGATCGGCATATCGCGGGTTGTGGCCTCGGGCAGGACCTGCTCAAGCTGCCCCGACGCGATGGCGGGGAATGCGATGAAACCCGGCAGCATGGCGAGACCAATCCCGGAAATTGCGAGATCACGCATGGTTTCACCATTGTTGACCATGGCGGCTTCACGGACGGCCGGATGCACGTCGCGACGACCGGTGCGAAACCGCCACAGCGTGGAATTTGGCATGTGGCTATAGCCGATAACGGGCTGACCAGTCAGATCCAGCGGCGTTTCGGGTCGGCCATGACGGTCAAGATACGCGGGAGAAGCGCAGGCAACCGAGACATCGTTGCAAAGTTTCCTGGCCATTAGCGCGCTGTCCTGCAACGGACCGATCCGAACGGCGAGATCGAAACCCTCACGCGCCAGATCCACTGTCCTGTCGTCATATTCGATACGCAGGCTCAATGCGGGATTTTGCGCGGCAAACTGTCCAAGGATCAAAGAGAGGTGCAGTGTGCCAAAACTCATGGGCGCGGCAATCGACAAGGTTCCGCGCAGCTGTTCTGTACTGCCCCAGGCCGCCGCTTCGGCGGCGGAGCGCAAATCGGCGAGTGCGGGGCGGATACGCTCGGCAAATCTCTGAGCGCTTTCTGTTGGGGCGATCCGGCCGGCATTGCGCCGAAACAGGGCGGTTCCCAATTCAAGCTCCAAGTCGCTGATCCGTTTGCTGATCACGGATTTCGACAGGTTGAGCCGCGCGGCGGCCGCCGTCACGGTTCCGAGTTCGAGAACGGCGAGGAACGTTTCCAGTTGGTCGAGATCATAACGCATAGGGGAGGAATACCCGTGTCGTTCGCATTTGTCGAACGCCATGTGCGGCATTGGCTGTCTGGATAGAACCGTGTCCCGTCCCCAAATTCGACGCAACGAAAGGAGGCCGATCATGCAACTTACCGGTATACATCACCTGACGGCCATCACCGCCGATGCGCCCGCAAACAATCGCTTTTATACCGAAACTTTGGGAATGCGGCGGGTCAAAAAGACCGTCAATCAGGACGACACCTCTGCGTATCATTTGTTCTTTGCCGATGGCGCGGGCCGCCCTGGAAGCGACCTGACCTTTTTTGACTGGCCGGTTGCGCCCGAACGGCGTGGCACGCATTCGATCAGCCGTACTGGTTTGCGGGTGGCTGAAAACAGTCTGGAGTATTGGGCCAATCGCTTGCGCGATGCCGATCTGACGGTTGGAGAGATTGCCGCACTTGACGGGCGCGCAAGCCTCGACTTCGAAGATCCCGAAGGTCAAAGGTTTCGCCTGATCGCGGATCAACCGGGAACGGCCCATCCTTGGGATCGCAGCCCGGTTCCGGCGCCTACCAGATCCGGGGTCTGGGTCCGATCACGATCTCCGTGCCCGATCTTACGGCAACAGATCTGATCCTGACCAAGGTCATGAACATGGGGAAACTCCGGGAATACGCCAGCCCTGATGGCGTCGGGCAAGTCCATGTCTATCGCATGGGCGATGGTGGCCCATCGGCGGAACTGCATGTCGCGGTCCAGCCGGATCTGCCGGTGGCCCGTCAAGGGGCGGGTGCGGTGCACCATGTCGCTTTTCGCGTGCCGGATGTACCGACGCTCCACAGGTGGGCGCAACGGTTGAATGACTTTCACGTGCCGTCCTCCGGCGAGGTCGAACGGTATTACTTCCGCTCGCTCTATTTCCGCGAGCCAGGCGGCAATCTGTTCGAAATCGCCACAGACACACCCGGTTTTGCCGTGGATGAGCCGTTCGAGACCATGGGCGAGTCACTGTCCCTGCCGCCCTTCCTCGAAACGCGGCGGGATCACATTGAGGCGGGATTGAAGCCGCTGGACTGACCTTTTGAAGAGCTGCCGATTCCGGCGGCTCTTTGCATGCACAGCAAAGTTGCTAACCATTCGATAATTTTGCAAGATTTCAGGATGAGCAGGGGACGTAGCAATGACTGAATTTCCAATCTGGCGAAAGCCGCAACACCACATGGATGCGGAAAACCCGACAAACCACGTTCATTGGGTCGAATTGTTCTTTGATCTCGTCCATGTGGTCACAATTTTCCTGTTGGGGAATTTCCTGTCGCATCACTTGGACTGGCACGGGTTCCTGATCTTCACGGGCCTCTTCATCGCGTTTTTCTATGCGTGGGCCGATAGTTCAATCTATAACTCGCTCTACATCTCCACTGATATTCCCCATCGCCTTATCATGGCGGCCCAAATCGTGACTGTCATGTTCTTTGCCGCCTCCCTGAATGCGGTGACCGGCAAGGGTTGGGTCTATTTTGCACTGGCATTCGCCGCCAACCGCGGGTTGACCGGATTGCTGTATTGGCGCGCGCGCGGCGGCGAGAACGATCGCTGCGGCTTGGCCTACGAACAAGGACGAAACTTTTTCATCCTCGCGATTGTATTCGCCCTATCCGCCTTCTTGCCAAAGCCCTTGGCCTATTGGCTGTTTGGTGCAGGGCTTATCGCCATCCAACTGCAATACATGTTGCCAAAGATAGGCACGCTGAGGTTGGAGCGTTTCGTGCCGCGACTTGGCCATATCTCCGAACGTTTCGCCCTGATCATGCTGATCCTGCTCGGTGAGGGGTTCTTCAAGATGGTTGTTACACTGTCTGACAAGGGCATCTATAAACTCGGGGCTGGGGCCTTATTGAACATGGCCATCGGTGGCCAGTCGCTTTTTGCCATGGCCTGGGTCTATTTTGATGGTGTCGGCAACGCAAAGCCGAAATCCCGCATGTTGGGGACGTTGCTGGGGTACTGGTTCGGTCACATCGTTCTGATGTGGTCAACGGTCATGGTCGGTGTGGCGTTGGCCGGGGAAATCTATGTCGGCATTCTGGCCCCATACCCATACGACTATGGCATCATCGGAACCGTTGGCCTGAGCGTCTTTCTGGCATCGATCTGGCTGTTGCAACAGCTTGTCGAAGGGCGCGATACCACGCGTCGGCATTCTCATGGCGGCGTGCGTCTGTTTGGGATCGCTGTGACGGTCGTCCTGCTTCTGGTTCTGCCCCATGTGCCAGCCATCGTGGGCAACACTCTGTTTGGGACCGCGCTTTTCTCACAGATCGTCTGGCCACTTAGCATTGCCCTTCGCGAAAGACGTGCCAAGAGATGACCGGGACCGCCTCTCATGTACGGCATCGGGTTTATCAGACCCTGGAAAACCCCAGTCGCACTGACCGGGCGTCTTGGGCGATTGAGATTGGTCTGATCCTTCTCATCTTTGCCAGCGTCACTGCAGTGGCACTGGAAACCGTGCCAGACCTGTTCGCACGTTATCGGGTTGAGTTTCGCCGCTTTGATCTCTTTGTCACCCTCGCCTTTTCCGTGGAATATGTCGCACGGGTCTGGGCCGCGCCCGAAGCCCGGCCGGACGAGCCCGCGTGGCAGGCCAGACTGCGCTACATGCGCTCTCCGATGGCGGTGATCGACCTTGTCGCGATCCTGCCTTTCTATCTGACGCTTCTCATGCCGCTGGACTTTCAACTCTTGCGCGTTTTGCGGCTGTTGCGCATCTACAAGCTGACCCGGTATTCGCCAGCGCTGTCCGTTCTGATGGCGGTGATCCGGGAGGAGGCGGCGACGCTTTTGGCCGCCTTTTCCATCCTGACGATCCTGCTCATATTCGCCGCTGCCGGTGCCTATATGGTCGAACACGAGGCACAGCCGGATGCCTTCGGTTCTGTGCCCGCCGCGATGTGGTGGTCGATGGTCACGCTGACGACCGTCGGATACGGTGATGTTACGCCAATCACGCCGCTGGGGCGGGTATTTGGTGGGGCGATCACCATTTTGGGCGTCGGCATGGCCGCGCTTCCCGCCGGTATCATCGCCAGCGGTCTGGCCGATCATCTGCATCGCCGCCGCGATCTGTTGCGCGAGGAATTCCGCTGTGCGCTTGAAGACGGGCAAATCGACTTGGGCGAAGGTCGCAAGATCGAAAAGCTTCGCCGCGACCTTGGCATCAGCAGAGAAATCGCCCACAGCATCCATCAGGACGTGCGGCGCAAGCAGGTTCAACGATCCCAATGCACATGCCCTCAATGTGGGTATGAATTCCAACACATAGGAGATGAAGAATGAGCACAATCCTTGGGATTTCCGGCAGCCTTCGTAAAGCCTCTTTCAATACAGGACTGTTGCGCGCGGCAGTAGAGGTGACATCCGATGACGTTCAAATCGACATCGGGTCCATTGCCGATGTGCCGCTCTACAATGCCGATGCCGAAGCCGCCGAAGGTTTGCCGCCGGCGGTGCAGGTATTGCAGGCGCAGCTTGCATCGGCGGACGGGGTGTTGCTGGTTACGCCCGAATATAACAACGGCATCCCTGGCGTCTTCAAGAACGCGATCGATTGGATGTCACGGGGCGAGGGGTTGAAGCTGTTCGTGGGGAAACCCATCGCCGTGATTGGTGCCTCTCCGGGCGGGTTTGGTACAATCATGGCACAGAACCATTGGTTGCCGGTCTTGCGAACGCTGAAATGCGATCTGTGGACAGAAGGCCGCCTGATGGTCTCGCGTGCGGGCAGTCTTTATGATGAGGCGGGCAATCTGACCGACGACAAGACGCGCGCGATGCTGGGCGATTACATCAAGTCCTTTGCCGCCAGCCTGTAGGCCGTGAGCCGGACTTTCCCGCTCACGGTCTCGGCAACCGGATCGACGTGGTGCCCTTCGACCTGCCGGACATTGGCAATGTCAATCAGACCCCAACCCGGTCTGATTGATCTCCGTCACGCCTGACAATTCGGCCATAACCTCTACTCCTTATGGATCTTCATGGATCTTCGCCAGGTTTGGTTGTGAACAGATCGGCCCATTCGGGATGCTTGGCGTATTGGCTGCGCACAAAGGGGCAAATCGGAATAATGCGGAACCCGGCGCGGCGCGCATCCTCCAGCATGTAGTTCAGCAGGGCCTTGGCAACGCCATGTCCGCTCATTGTGGCGGGCACGCCGGTATGATCCGCACTGATGATGCCCGCGCCTTGATGGCGAAACGTGATCTCGGCTTCGGCGTCGATCCCGGCGAGACGGGCGACGTATCGCCCGCGCCGTGCGCCCTCTTCTTTTGACAGTATGAGGTCGGTCATCTCGGTTCTCCTTGCGGGATCTTTGCCAGCCATTTTGCGGCGATACGCACATCTTCGGGCGACAGGTCGTGTCCGGCGTCGATAATCTGGGCATTGAGAGTTGCGCCGCCCGACGTGAGGGAGGCTTCCAGTTGCGGGACCATGCGCCCGAACGGGTCCTGTGCGCCGGTCAAAAGTAGAACGTCGCTGTCTGTCAGATCGGCTGTTGGTGCGTCTTCGAGCGCCTCGATCCCACGTAGCAGGATGGCGCGTTGCACCACACCGGGATGCAACCGCAAGATTGCACCCAACAGGTTTGCCCCGTTGGAATACCCAAGGAATGTCGTCGTTTTGGGGTCTAGCCCATAACTCCGGGTCGCCCCCTCGACGAATGCCACAAAGGCGCGCGCCTCTGCACGAATGTCGTCCTGATCATAGGTCACGGCGTCAAAGCGCCGGAACCAGCGCGTGATCCCTTCTTCGGTGGCTCGGCCACGAACCCCCAAAAGAGTGGCGCGCGGATTCAGCCTGGCCGCCAAAGGCATCAGATCGGCTTCATTCCCGCCGGTGCCATGCAACAGCACAATGGTAGAGCCGTCGGGGGTGTCCGGCGTATGGAACCGGTGAACAAATGGCAGGTCTCTCATGGGTCTCCTTTCCTCGCCCGGACGGGCAAACTGCGGCAGGGTCACGCGCAAATCAGCAGCGCGCGCCGCATCTGTGGCCGGAATCATCAGGGTCTCACCCAGATGGGCGGCGTCTTCATCCGCGGTGAAGCCGGGGGCATCGGTGGCGTATTCGATCAGCGTTCCCATCGGTTCACGCACGTATAGCGACAGGAAATACTTTCGATCATGCACATTGGTCACACCGTTCTGGGTCACACCGTCCTGCGTGCGCAGGTCCAGTCGCATCTGGCGAAGGGCATCGACATCACGGGCTCGAAAGGCCACATGGTCGAACATACCTGTGCCGGGGAGTGCCGGAACGAACCCTGCCGAGGCCCGCACATCCACCACGTCCTGATCCGATCGCAACCGGATGAACGGCCCGTCTCGCAACGCTTCGGAATAGCCAAACCGCACCAAGAAATCCGCCGTCGCCTGCGCATCCTCCGACAGGAGGGTCACGCCGTGTATCCGTGTCGGCGCGACGGGATCGGCCAGCGGGGCGGTGGCCAGCGCATCGCCGCCCACGAGTTTCACGACAATCCCGTCGGGATCGCGCAGCCGCAGCACTGTTTCGCCCAGTTCCCGCGTCGGCCCGCTGACCTGAATGCCTGCGGTCATCGCACGGGTCAGCCAATCGCCCAAGCTGTTTTTGGGAACCGTAAAGGCGACCTCAGACAGCGCGCCAAGACCGACGCGGCCCGGTGCGCCGTCCTGCCAGACCAGAAAGGTTGTGATCGAGCCTGGACTGCCCAAAGCATCGCCGTAGAACAGGTGCAATTGCTCTGCGTCCTCGTAGCCGCCGGTCTGTTTCACCAACTTGAGGCCGAGAAAACCGGCATAGAAATCGACGTTCTTTTGAACATTGCGTGTGATTGCGGTGACGTGATGGATGCCGGTTGTCATGGTGCCCCTCATTTGGAAACAACTCTCTGTCCGCCAAATGGGGACGTCACAACAGTCTCTCAACACCGACGATATGGAACCCTGCGTTCCATGGTAGCGAACAGCTATCGCTTTTCAAGGGCGCGCTTTTGCGGCTAACCTGAACCTGAAAGGAGAGTGCCATGAGTTGGAATCCCGCTCTTGACCCCGGCTGCCCCGACGAGATCGGTGTGGATGCCATCGAGACCCTGATCATACCGCGCGCCCGCGATCTGGGCGGGTTCGAGGTGCGGCGCGCCTTGCCTGCGCCACGACGTCAGATGGTCGGCCCGTTCATCTTTTTCGACCAGATGGGACCGGCCGAGTTTCTGACCAATCAGGGCATCGACGTGCGCCCACATCCGCATATTGGCCTTGGCACTGTCACGTATCTCTATCAGGGCCATTTTCAGCACCGCGACAGCCTTGGGACCAACCAGGTGATCCGTCCAGGTGCGGTCAACTGGATGGTCGCCGGACGCGGCGTGACCCATTCCGAGCGCAGTACTTCCGAGTCGCGCAAGGCCCCGCAAGAGCTGTTCGGTATCCAGACATGGATGGCCCTGCCCGAAGAGGATGAAGACCGTGCGCCGTTGTTCGAACATCATGGCCAGGGCGCCCTGCCTATGATCGAAGCCGAGGGGATCGAGGCCCGGCTGATCCTCGGTACAGCCTATGGCGAAACCGCCCCGGCGACGATGTTCTCGGAAACCTTTTATCTGGATGTGACGCTTGCACCAGACGCGCGCTTCCCTCTGCCGGACGATCATGAAGATCGCGGGCTTTATATCACCCATGGTGAGGTCGGCATCGCGGGCGAGACCTTTGAGGCCGGTCGTATGATGGTGTTCCGCCCAGGCGATAAGATCACCGTGCAGGCTGGACCGCAGGGCGCACGGTTGTTGGCACTTGGCGGGGCCACGCTGAACGGGCCGCGCCATGTGTGGTGGAATTTTGTGTCCTCCAGCAAGGACAAGATCGAGGCAGCCAAGGAAGAATGGCGCGCCGCGAATTGGGGCAAGGGTGTTTTTGAGTTGCCCGAGGACGACAAAGCCGAGTTCATTCCATTGCCAGAGAAGTGACAGTCATGAAAACCGCAAAAGACATTCGCGATTTCTGGTTTGCGGGCACGGTGCAGCCCTATTGGTTTGCCCGTTCCGATAAGGTCGATGCGCGGATCAAAACCGATTTTGCCGAAACTTATGAAACAGCGCATCGCGGCGATCTCGATCACTGGATGGAGAACGCGGCGGACGCGCTTTCGCTGGTCATCGCCTTGGACCAGTTCCCGCGCAACCTGTTCCGCGGCTCGGGCCGGTCCTTCGAGAGTAATGATATTGCCCTGACCCATGCCCGTACGGCGCTGGATCGCGGCTATGATCAGGACCTTTCGGAAACCGAACGCCAGTTCTTTTACCTGCCCTTTATGCATTCAGAGATGCTCGCCGATCAGAACCGATCCGTGAAACTCTACAAAGCGCTCGGCAACGAGAATGCACTGGATTTCGCCCATCAGCACCGCGACATCATCGCCCAATTTGATCGGTTTCCTCACCGCAACGTAGTGCTGGGGCGCGATAATACGCCAGAGGAAGCGGAGTTTTTGAAAACTCATTCAGGGTTCTGAAAAGCATCCACTATCCGTAACACACCAACGACCTGCGTCGACAGGCCCGCGCCAGAAGCACAGTCCCGGCAATCGCACTAACCGCCCGACCCGGAACCGACCGATAAATGCGGAAAGGGATGAACCTATTCTGACAGTTCCGTTTCAGCCGATGCGCCCCAAACGTGTTGAATGTCAGATGATTTTGGCCTGCACGTCACAAGCCGCCCAAAAATTGAAAACCAGACCTTCGCGCAGATCGCAGCGAAGGGCGGGTTTGAGGCCAAATTGCGCATTGTATGAGCGGTTTCAATCTGTTTAGATTTCCATCTTTGAAATGCGCGAGCCGGTGATTATGAAGAAATTCTTTGCGTACCTTAGTCTCTTTATTCCGCAATCCTTGTTGTCGACAAAATACATCGTTGAACGCGTCTCACTTATGGCTGATGATCCAGCCACTTGCGATCACGAATGGGACGTTGTCGCGGGCATTTTAGATACCGTCGAACTGCAGGTTCAATGTAGAAAGTGCGCTACATATAGCGAGGTCCCTAGCCCGACCAAGGAAGAATGGGACGCCTGCTATGGAGCGATGGAGAATCCGTATCCTTGGGAAGACAAATCTCGCATCAGATACTATCACGTTGATGACACGCCCCACTGATTTTCAAAACTTCGGTGTTTGATCACTGATAATGACCCAACGGCAGCTTTGTCCCGCATTGCAGACAGTGACCCACACCGCGCCTAAGGTCCGGGTAGGGGTCAGACCTGCATGACGGTTGGCCCGATATTGCGTGACGCGGCCTGCTGATAGGATTCAGAAAGTCAGCCACATCGCGTCAAAGATGTTCGACATTCGACAATATGACTGCGCGTGTTGTATGGGCTGGCTTCAAAAGGGCGGCAGTCAATGCCTCTTTTGTGGCTTGTGAATAGGTATTTAAAATACTAATACAAAAGATAAGCCAGTGACATAACAGGGCTGATCAAATGATTTGCAAGACGCACAGCCAGATGGCGACCGTTACGTGCCTTTCACTTTGTGAAAGGATGCTGCCCGCATGACCGATAAAGATGCTTTAGACGCATTGCCCGGCGAATTGTTGATGTGGATTCTGATTGTCAGTGAAGTGCTCGTCTTCGGGGCGGGGCTGACCGTGTTCCTGTCTGTTCGGATCACCGACCCCGACGGCTTTGCCGAGGCACAGGACATGTTGGATCGCACGGCGGCGGGGATCAACACGATTGTCCTGATCACCAGCGGCTTTCTCGCAGCCTTGGCCAATGCCTTGCGCCGGGGCGGCGCGCGGACGAAAGCGCGGTTTTGTCTTGTCGCGGCGGCTTTGCTTGGCGTGGTGTTCCTATGGATCAAAGGGGCGGAGTTTGCCTCCAAGGCCGCCAGTGGCATCGTTTGGGACACCCATGTCTTTTTCAATTTCTACTTCATGCTGACAGGATTTCATGCCGCGCATGTCGCAGCCGGTGTCGTCCTGTTGTTGCTCGTTGCCTGGCGCGATCATGTTGACAACATAGAGGACGCCACGGCGTTTTGGCACATGGTTGACCTGATCTGGGTGCTGCTCTTTCCCGTGATCTATCTTTTGCAATGACACATCGGTCGCTTTATATCGCGTGGGCGCTGCTGGTGGCCCTCAGTTTTGGCTCAACAGCTCTGTCGGCATCGGGGATCTGGGCGCAATGGCCCGTTGTGGCGGGCGTGGCAGTGATGGCGCTTGCCTGGCAAAAAGCCCGGATCATCCTTGCCGACTATATGGGACTGCAGCGAGCACCAAGGTGGCGGCGCGGGTTCGATGTGTGCTTGACGGGACTATGCCTTCTCATGCTGGCGCTTTACGCCGCGCCTCTCGTGCTGTGAACGCCAAGGCGCTAAGGCGATCCGGGTAGATCCGAACCGCTTTTCGGGGCGGCATGCCCACGATGGTGACCGAGGCCGATATTCTGGCGGGCGCGTGCGAGTGGCGGACCGTCTGTGCCATGCCTCAGCGCCGCGCGGTCTGGGCGGTGGTCACGCTCTTGGTGTGTCAGAGGGTTTCAGGGCGGTACACACAATCGGCCAATGTGCTGCGGTTGAGGTCGGCAACAAAGGCCGCCTCGGCTTGGGTCAGCCGCGCCTTCAACCGGCATTGCGGGGTCAGTGTGCAGGCGTTGCCGCTGGCCGCGAAGCATTCCACCAGGGCTTGGTCAGCTTCGAGTGTCGCGATCACGTCGCCCAGCCGGATGTTTTCGGGCGGACGGGCCAATGCCGCGCCTCCGCCCCCTCCGCGCCGGGTTTCCAGATAGCCTGCGGTGGCGAGGGCCGAAATCACCTTGGCTAAGTGATTGCGGGATATTTGGAACTCGTCGGCTAGGTCCGCCGTGGTGAAGGGTCGGTCAGGGTCGCCTGCCATGCGCATCAAGACGCGCAGGCCGTAGTCGGTGAAGGAGGTGAGGCGCAAGGTCGCAGTCCTGATTTGGTAATTGAAGTGCGTATTTGGGGAATGATATGCGTATTTTAGATACCAATTTGCTGCGGCCCGCGCAAGGGCCGGGGCTATGAGCCTGAGAAAGGGCCTACGATGAACACTCTTGCCGAAGCGGACGTCCCCCAGGAAACTGGCGCGCTAATCGACCATATTTTGACCCGGTATCATGAAATGCACCGCGCTGACTTTGCCGCGTTGATGTTGCTGGCGGAGCGGGTCGAGCACGTCCATGAGGGCGATGCGGAGGCGCCCGTGGGTTTGGCTCAGGCCCTCGCGACGCTGGCGCATGAGATGGAGGATCACATGACCAAGGAGGAAAGGATCCTGTTTCCGGCCATGCGAGACGGCGGGGGCGCGGGGATCGAGCATCCCATAGCGGTGATGCGGGCCGATCATGACGACCACGCTGAAAACATCGCGCTGATCCGGCAACTGACACACGATCTGACTCCTCCAGAGCATGCCTGCGGATCTTGGCGATCACTCTATAGCGGCACGTTGACGCTGTTTGATGATATTGCCGCCCATATCGCGCTGGAAAACGACGTCCTTTTTCCGAGGTTCGAGCGAGCGTAAGGGCAATGATGACGCTGACACGCGTTTCGACGCAGGGACGCGGGGCGCGCGCGCTATCCCTCATGGTTTTCGACGCCCCCGTAACGTCTGTCCAAGCTGGCGGCACGGCGTCCAAAGCCCGGTGTCATCGGCACTGCGTTGTCCGCGGCAGGTGACCACAATTCATCCGCACTCCCATCACCCACAACCCCATGGCATCCCGCTTGACCTGATCGTGACGGAGACCAAGATCGCGACCAAGATCGTGACCAAGACCGGGTTGCTTGCAGAACGGACCCTCTGATCATGAGCATCCATGCAGATGTCAACACCCGCCCTCCGGGCCCCGGACGGACCGCCGCCGCGCGGCTGGCCTGTGTGCTGATACAGCCGTTTCTGTCCCGTGTTGTCCGTCGAACTGCCGCGCGGCACCCGTCGCTCTTTGCGCGGCTTGGGCCACACCAGACGACCGATTTCCTGATCGACCCGGTGGAACTGCCTTTCGCGCTGCACCTGCGCCCTGATCCAGAGGCGCTGGTGTTCCGCGCCGTGCCGCGTGATGCCGCACCGCACACGGGTGCCGCGATCCGGGGGCGGTTTTTGTTGCTGCTGGAGTTGGTCGATGCCGAACAGGACGGCGACGCAGCCTTTTTTTCGCGCGATCTGGAGGTGAGCGGCGACACCGAGGCCGTGGTGCGGCTGCGGAATGCGCTCGACGATATCGACGGGTCTCTGGCCGAAGAAACGGCGGCGATGTTTGGAGCGCCGGGACGGGCCATTCTCGCACGGCTGCGGCGGGCCTATCTCAACGACACCAAAGGACAGGAGTGCATATAATGAGCCTTGCCGAACTGATCTGCCCCGCTGGCACCCCCGCCGCGCTGCGGACGGCCGTGGATGCGGGTGCCGACGCCGTTTATTGTGGGTTTCAGGATGCGACCAACGCGCGCAACTTTCCGGGCCTGAATTTCACGCCTGACGAGCTTGCCGCATCGGTCGTCTATGCTCATGCCCACGGCACGAAGGTTCTGTTGGCGCTCAATACTTATCCGCCCGCCGGCAAGCTGGATCTGTGGCGGCATGCGGCGGATACCGGCGCTCGGTTGGGTGTGGATGCCTTTATCGTCGCCGACATGGGCGTGGCTGATTACATCGCCCATGCTCACCCGCAGGTGCGGCTGCACTTGTCGGTGCAGGCTGCTGCCTCGTCGCCCGAGGCAATCCGCTACTATTGCGAAAGTTTCGGGGTAAAGCGCGTGGTTTTGCCGCGTATTCTGACGATCCCAGAAATCCGCCAGATCCGCAGGGAAATCCCCTGTGAGATCGAGACCTTCATCTTTGGGAACCATGGTTTGATGGTCGAGGGACGGTGCAGCCTGACGAATTATCTCACCGGGCAATCGACGAACATGGACGGTGTCTGCTCGCCCGCCTCGGACGTGGAATATGTGCGCGATGCCGACGGGTCGATGTCTTCGCAACTTGCGGGGTTCACCATCGACCGGTTCGGTCCAGACGAGAAGGCCGGGTATCCCACGATCTGCAAGGGCCGCTACACTGCGCCGCACCGACCCGAGGGGTACTATGCCTTTGAGGAACCGGTGAGCCTGAATCTCTCGCGGTTGCTGCCCGAATTGATTGAGGCCGGGGTCCATGCATTCAAGATTGAGGGACGACAGCGGTCGAAAAGCTATGTCCGGGGTGTTGTGCGGGCCTTTCGTGCGGCGGTGGATGATATCAAGGCGGGGCGCAAGGCGAATATCGCGGATCTTCTCGCGCTGACCGAGGGGCAGAAGCAGACCCAAGGTGCCTTCGAAACAAAGAAATGGCGGTGACCAACATGACGAAATTGACACTCGGCCCCATCGCCTATCACTGGTCCGCCGAGGCGCGAAGCGACTTTTATGCCCGCATCGCTGACGAGGCCCCGGTGGACGACGTCTATCTGGGCGAAGTGATCTGTTCCAAGCGCGCGCCCTTTCACGAGGCCGAACTGCCCGCCACGATCGACCGGCTGGAGCGGGCGGGCAAGCGGGTGATCTTGTCCACGCTGGCCGAAGTCATGCTTAAACGCGAGCGCAAGGCGACCGACGATCTGGCAGGGATCGACGCGCCTGAGATCGAAATCAACAATGCGGCGGGCCTCTTTGCGCGGGGTCGGCGCCCGCACCGCATCGGTCCGTTCATGAACGCCTATAACGAGGCAACCATCGGATGGATGGCCGCACGGGGCGCGACCCATGTCTGCCTGCCGTCCGAAATGCCAGCCCCGGCCATCGCCGTCGCGGCGCGTGCCGCAAGCGATTTGGGGCTTGGTGTTGAGGTACAGGTCTTTGGCCGCGTCTCACTCGCCGTCTCAGCGCGCTGCTACCACGCCCGCGCCCATGGCCGGACCAAGGACAATTGCCAGTTCGTCTGCGAAGAAGATCCCGACGGTATGCCACTGCGCAGCCGTGATGATCAGCCAATCCTGCGGGTGAACGGCATTCAGACCCAGTCTGAGAGTTATCTTGACCTGTTGCCCGAAACCCCGCAACTGGTGGCCGACAGGGTCACCCATCTTCGGCTGATGCCGCAGAGGGTGGACATGGTTGCGGTGGCGCAGGTGTTTCGCGACGCGGTGGACGGCAGGCTGTCGATGAGCGAAGCAGACGCGCGCCTCGCGGCGCTGAGCGGTGATGCGCGCCTCAGCAATGGCTTCTACCATGGTGCGGCGGGCTACCGGCGGATCGCCATGGCGGCACCGGTCTGACTGCGGGACGAAGTCCACAACTCGATCCCGGCCTTGGCGCAGATATGTGCCTGCACCGGTCCGCGTGCGGTGAATGGCCCACATCATCATGCCTGTCATGCGCAGAGCATCGACCGGCCCATCCCCCTTTTAACACCTATGCCCATTTCGCGGATTTTGCGCTTGGGTTCGGTGAACTTTATGCGTGCAATATCAACGGAGCCCACTTTTCTCTAAGTGGTTATTGTAGACATAGACCCATTTTGCCGTTTAAAAATTCACCAATTTTTACGTTAACTTTCATTTAAATTTGACAGGGCGAGTCAGTTGCGTCAAGTTTCACGTTAACAATAACGCAAAAGCCAGAGATTCAATCGCTGGCGAAATAACGCACAACGCACCCCTTGGAGGTCAAAAATGAAAATTGCTGTGCCAGACAGCGCAGTGGAGGCTATCCTCCCGGCTGTCGCCGACTTTTTGAGCGCGCCTAAGATGGTCGTGGGCGGCCAAAGCTGCGAGGCGCTTTCCGGCCAAACCTTTGCTGTCTACGATCCGGCAACAGGTGGAGAAGTCGCTCAGGTGCCCGCAGGTGGTGTCGAAGATGTCAATGCGGCAGTGGCTGCCGCTCGCACGGCCTTTGAAGGCCCTTGGTCCAACATGAGCGCCATGGCGCGTCAGTCCCTGATGCTCAAGCTCGCGGATCTCATCGAGGAGAACGGCGAAGAGCTGGCCCAGATCGAGACCTTGGAAAACGGTAAGAACGTGATGATTTCACGTCTCATCGAGGTGCAATCCTCCGCCGAATACATCCGCTATATGGCCGGTTGGGCGACCAAGATTTATGGTCAGACCTTTGACGTGTCCATCGCCATCCCCGAGGGCACAAAATACCAAGCGCAGACCCGCAAAGAAGCCGTCGGCGTGGTTGCGGCGGTGACGCCGTGGAATTTCCCGCTCAACATGGCCGTCTGGAAAATCGCACCTGCATTGGCGGCGGGCTGTACCGTGGTGTTGAAGCCTGCCGAGGAAACACCGCTGACCTCGATGTATCTGGCGAAACTTTGCCTTGAGGCCGGGTTCCCTGAGGGGACGGTCAATGTCATTACCGGCACCGGTTCGGACGTGGGCGCGCCTTTGGTGGCGCATCCTGGGGTCGATAAAGTCACCTTTACCGGCTCGACAGAGACCGGAAAACTCATTGGCATTCAGGCGATGAAAGACATGAAGCCGGTGACATTGGAATTGGGCGGCAAAGCCCGATGGTTATGTTCGACGATATGGATCTTGATCTGTTGGGCCCGGCAATCGGCATCGGTACGATGTTCAATTCCGGCCAAACCTGCACCTCGGGCACGCGGCTTTATATCCAAAAAGGCATCTACGAAAAGGCGCTCGACATCATCGCAGCCATCGCCGGGAGCCTGCCGATCGGTTCTGGGATGAACCCGGGCAATATGATCAATCCGCTGGTCTCAGCCAAACATCAGGCCCATGTCAAAGCCTGTATTTCCAAAGCGATCGAGCAAGGCGCAAAGCCCATTCTCAACGGGGCAGCCCCGAATGAGGGCTATTACGTTGCGCCGCAGATTTTTACCGAAACCACTCAAGACATGGCGATCATGCAGCAAGAGGTGTTTGGTCCGGTGATCTCAGTCACGCCGTTTGGCGACGCCGATGAGGCGATGACCATGGCCAACGATACGATCTATGGGCTTGGCGCGTCGATTTGGACCACGGATGTCAACAAAGTCATGCGCTACGTGCCGAAACTCAAAGCCGGAACAGTTTGGGTCAATGCCCACAACATCCCCGATCAAAACATGCCCTTTGGTGGCTTTAAACAATCGGGTGTAGGCCGTGAACATGGCGCAGGCGCACTTGAGAATTATCTCGAAACGAAATCGGTTTGCGTGGCGTATCCCGCGTAGACTGCATGGCCCTGTCCCTTTCCCCGAGGGGCAGGGCCTAAAGATCCTGTGTGTCTGACACGCAGCTTACCCCGCGAAGCCCCCGCCATAGAGGGGTCGCGACAACAGAGAGGAATGATCTGAAGATCGAGATGTACCCTCGGTCGGACGCCTTCCTTGTCACTGCAAAGCTCCCTCCCTCGTGTTGGCACCGCTGGCACGAACCGCTCTTTCTTTGTCCATTGCCAAGAGGCTCATCTCCCCATGAATGCCCATACCTATCCTCAGCTCTCCGCCGATCTGAACGGCAAAACATTTGATTATATCATCTGTGGTGCCGGGTCCGCCGGCTGCGTGATCGCCGCGCGCCTGTCCGAGGACCCTGCGGTTTCCGTCCTTCTGGTGGAAGCAGGTCACGGTGACACGCCCGATATGGTCTCCACCCCGCTGCGGGTGATCGACATTTGGTTTTCCGATTACGATTGGGGCTTTTCGACGGTGCCGCAAAAACATGCCGGAAACCGCCAAGTCTATTGGCCGCGGGGCAAGGTCATGGGTGGCTGTTCGTCGATGAACGGCATGATCTATGTGCGCGGCCATCAGGCGGATTATGACGCTTGGGCGCTTCAGGGCAATTATGGTTGGGATTGGAAATCTGTCCTGCCGTATTTCAAGAAAATCGAAGATTTTGAAGGCGGTGCGGATGACTATCGTGCCACTGGTGGACCGCTACGTGTGATCAAGGACTACGAGCCGCACCCGGTGATGCAGGCTTTGGTCAAAGCCGGTGTCGAAGCAGGCATTCCCTATAACGAAGATTACAATGGTGAGACCACTGACGGTATTTCGCGCATCCAGTTCAACATCAAAGAAGGTAGGCGCGCCTCAACGGCGGCGGGTTATATCGACCCGATCCACAACCGCGCCAATCTGACGGTGATGAGCGGCGCGCGGGCCGAGAAGGTCTTGATCTCTGAGGGCGTTGTCACCGGGGTTCGACTTGCCACGGCTACGGGGTCGGTCACGCTCAATGCCGCCAAAGAGGTGGTGCTTTCTGCGGGGACTTTGGAAAGCCCGAAAATCCTCATGCTCTCAGGGATCGGTCCGAAAGAGCACTTGGCCGAACATGGCATTGGTTGCATCTGTGATCTGCCGGGCGTGGGCCAGAACCTGCATGACCACACCTTCCTGCCGATGGTCTATGAGAGTAAGCCGGACTACCCGTTCCCGACCGACCCGAACCTGCCACCGATGCAGGTGCATATGTTCACCAAATCGCATCCCGACATGGCGGTGCCGGACCTTCAGCCGCTGTTTTTCTCGGTGCCCGCCTATGCGCCGGGGCAGGAGGGGCCGATGAATGCCTTCACGCTCCACGCTGCGGGCATTCGTCCAACGTCGCGTGGTGAGATGCGGTTGACCGGGGCGTCGATCAACGACCCTGTCGCGCTCGATCCAAATCTTTTGTCGACCCAATATGACGTTGATTGCCTCGTCACCTCGATGAAGCAAATTCGCGATCTCACCTCTCAGCCTGCGCTCAAAGACTGGGTGACGCGCGAGGTCTATCCGGGGCCGGAAGTGCAAACGGATGAAGCGTTGGCAGAGTATGCCCGCTCTTTCGTAGGCAGCTATCACCATCAGGTTGGCACCTGCGCCATGGGCACCTCGGCCATGTCGGTCGTCGACCCTGAATTGCGGGTCTATGGCGTCAAAGGGCTGCGTGTGGCGGACGCCTCGATCATGCCCGCCGTGCCGTCCGGCAACACCAATGCTCCGGCCATCATGATCGGCGAAAAATGCGCTGATCTTATCAAGTTCAACGTCTGTGCCAGCGTTTGAACCGTGTGTTCCAAGGATATTCAACATGACAAAGCTCACCATGAATCGTCGTCACCTGATTAAATCCACCGCAGCGGCAACCCTGTTTGCGCCGTCGATCGTGTCTGCCCGCCGTGCCCATGCCGCGGGGGGCACCTTGCGGGTTGGGTATGTCTCTCCGCGCTCCGGCGCGTTGAGTCAAATCTCTGAAAGTGACGGCTTTGTCATTGACGCCGTGCGGGATACGTTGGGCGGTAAACTTGAGACGGCGGCAGGGGCGCTCGACATCGAGATCATCGAAAAGGACACGCAGTCTGATCCGAACCGGGCGGGCGATATGGCCTCCGATTTGATCTACCAAGATGAGGTCGATCTTGTGCTCGTCGGGTCCACACCGGATACGACCAACCCGGTTGCGGACCTGTGTGAACTCAACGGCGTTCCATGCCTCTCTGCGGCCACCCCATGGCAGTCCTGGTACTTTGGCCGCGGTGGTGCGCCAATGGAGAAAAGCTTTACCTACACCAACCACTTCTTCTGGGGGTCTGAGGATCTTTTGGCGGTATATTTTGGCCTTTGGGCCGGATTAGAAACGAATAAAGTCGTCGGCGCGCTTTGGCCAAACGACCCGGATGGGATCGCTTTTGCCGATCCGAATCTGGGTTTTCCGCCCGCTCTGTCTGAGGCTGGCTATACCCTTGTCGATCCGGGCCGCTACCAAAACCTGAAGGATGATTTCTCCGCCGAGATCAATGCGTTCAAATCCGCAGGGGTCGAAATCGTCACTGGTGTCATGCTTCCACCTGACTTGGCGACCTTCATGACACAGGCCAAACAGATGGGCTACACGCCGAAATTCGTCACTGTGGCCAAAGCTGCTTTGACTCCAAAAGGTGTTGAAAGTTTCCCGGATGGTTTGGGTGAAAACCTTTCCGGTGAATATTATTGGGGGCCACAATACCCCTATGTGTCGTCGCTCACCGGCCAATCGACCGAGATGCTTTGTGCCGCTTACATGGAGGGCACAGGCAACCAATGGCTGCAAGGCACAGGCTATGTTCATGCCCTGTTCGAGGTGGCGGTGGATCTGCTCAAGCGCACAGAAGATGTGACTCCCGAGGCCGTTGTGGCGGCGATGAATGCCACCGATTTGAACACCTGTGTTGGGCATATCAAATGGGGCGATTTCGCTTTGGCGCCAAACGTTGCCAAAACGCCGGTCGCAGGCGGGCAGTGGCAATCGGACGGTGAGGGGGGCTTTAAATTGGTCTGCACCTTTAACGATGTCGCGCCTGATATTGTGACCAACGGCACTTTGGAACCGAAGGTTTGGTAAGTGCTGTGACTGAGGTATTTACTCCCTCGGGACCCGTGCTTGAGGCGCGGGCCCTGACCAAGCGCTACGGCGCTTTGACGGTCAATGATGCGGTGTCCTTTTCGCTCGCAGCGGGTGAGGCGCTTGGTGTGCTTGGTCCGAACGGTGCAGGTAAAACGACGCTGTTGAAAATGCTCGCGGGATCGACCGCCCCAAGCGCCGGACAGGTGCTCTATGACGGGCGCGATATGTCCGGGCTGACCGAACCCGCACGCTGTCGCCAAGGCATTGTGCGGACCTCGCAAGTGCCGCAACCGTTTGAACAAATCTCGGTTTGGGAAAACGTTTTGACGGCGGCCTATCACGGCGGGGGCCATCATGGCGATGCGGCGGAAGAGGTGGCCTACACCGCGCTCAAGCGCACGGGACTTTTGGAACGCCACGAAGAAATGGCCGGAGCGTTGTCATTGATGGGGCGCAAACGGTTGGAATTGTCGCGGGCACTGGCCTGTGAACCCAAGGTGCTTTTGCTGGATGAAATCGCAGGCGGCTTGACCGATTTTGAGGTCCACGACCTTGTTGTGCTGATCCAAGATATTCGTACCTCAGGTGTTTCGATCATCTGGATTGAGCATGTGGTGCATGCGCTTGTGGCTGTCGTGGATCGACTCATTGCCTTGGATTTCGGTCAATTGATTGCCGAAGGCACTCCCGACGAGGTGATGGAAGGCGAGGCCTTCAAACGCGCCTATTTTGGCGAGGATGCGATTTTAGAAGGGGTGCGCTGATGGCTTTGCTTGAGGTTGAAAACCTATCCGCCGGATACGGATTGTTTCAGGCCCTTCGCGGAATTTCCTTGGCTGCTGAGGAAGGCGAAACCTTGGCCATCGTCGGGGCCAATGGTGCCGGCAAAACAACATTGCTGCGCACGATTTGTGGCGCGCTTCCGGCGATGACGGGTCGGGTGTCCTTTGACGGCACGTCGATTGAAAACAGTTCGGCGCATCAACTGGCCCGGCTTGGTATTTCGATGGTGCCAGAGGGGCGCAAACTGTTCCCAAGCCTCACGGTCGAAGACAATTTGATCATCGGCAGCTATCCAAAACGCAAAGGCTTTTGGACGGTGGAGCGCGTGTATGCGCTTTTCCCCGAATTGGTCAAACGCCGCAACAATCGCGGGCTGGATCTGTCAGGCGGGGAGCAGCAAATGGTCGCGATTGGCCGGGCCCTGATGGCCAATCCCCGGTTGTTGTTGATGGATGAAATCTCCCTTGGCCTTGCGCCTATTGTGGTGAATCAAATTTACAAAAGCCTGCCGGAAATCAGCGGCCATGGCACCTCTATTGTCCTTGTTGAACAGGATTTGAACCGGGCACTGAGTGTTTCCAATCACGTCTATTGCCTGCTTGAAGGCCATGTTGAACTGTCCGGTCTTTCGGCCCAGATGGATCGCCAGGCCTTGATCGACGCTTATTTTGGAGCAAATGCATGATTGCGACGTCTACCATGCTCAACGGTGTCCTTTTGGGCGGTCTTTATGCGCTTTACGGGCTGGGTCTGTCTTTGACATTCGGCATTATGCGCACCGTCAATCTCGCCCATGGGGACATCATTGTTCTCGCGACCTACCTCGCGCTTATAACCACGCAGGTGTTGGGGCTGACGCCTCTCATGTCGCTCGCCGTGCTTGTTCCGGTGATGTTTTGTATCGGCTACGGGCTTCAACGCTTGATCCTCAATCGCACGCTGAAAGACGGGATGATGCCGGCGGTGATCATCACCTTTGGCCTGTCTTTTGTCATTCAGAACGGCTTGCTTTTGGGCTTTTCCGCGGATCGTCAGGTGCTGCGGCAGGGGGCGATTGAAACCATGGGGGTCACGCTCGCGCCCGGAGTGACCATCGGCGTGTTCCCGATTTTGACTTTGGCGGTTTTGTTGGTGATGATCTTTGCGCTTCAGGCCTTTATGGGGCGCACGCTTTTGGGGCGCGCGTTTCGTGCCACGTCAGATGACCCGGCAACGGCGGAGTTGATGGGCATCGACGGCAAGCGCATTTATGGCCTCGCGATGGGGCTGTCTTTTGCCATCATCGCGGTCACTGGCGTGGTGATGGGCATTCGCTCGAACTTCTCGCCGTTTGACGGCCCCGCGCGGCTTATTTTCGCTTTTGAGGTCATCATCATTGGCGGCATGGGGTCGATTTATGGCGTGCTTGCGGGTGGGTTGATCCTTGGCATCGCCCAGACGATTGGCGGCGCGATCAATCCCACATTTTTCCAACTTGCGGGCCATCTCGTGACGCTTGGCATTCTTGTCGTGCGGCCGTCTGGTCTGTTTCCAGAGACCATAGAGAGGGACTGATCATGGCCGAGTCTCAGATCGTGCCCCCCCGCCCGTATGCGCGCACATCGTCGGCTGCGCTGCCACTCGGTGCCCTCGCCGTTATCTTGGCCGCACTCATCACTTTGCCATTTTGGGCCACGGGTTACACCCAGCGCTCGGTGTTGGAATTCCTGTATTTCCTCGCTCTTGCCCAAGCATGGAACCTGATGGCGGGCTATGCCGGGATGATGTCCATCGGCCAACAGGCTTTTGTTGGCATCGGGGCTTATGGCCTTGTGGTCATGGCCGAAGACCTTGGCATAAACCCCTTTCTCACAGTGCCTCTTGCCGCCATTCTGGCCGTCATCCTTGCGGTCCCGGTGAGTTGGCTTTTGTTCCGACTGAAGGGCGCATATTTTGCCGTGGCCACATGGGTCATTGCCGAAACCGTGCGTCTGACGGTGAACGCCAATATTGATTGGCTCGGCGGTGGTCGCGGCCGCACCGTGCGGTCGCTGGGTCAATTTGACCGGCATCTGCGCGAAGACCTAGGCTATTGGGTGGCGCTTGCGCTCGCGATCATCGCGGTGTTTGGCGTGTTTTTCCTGTTGCGCTCCAAAACCGGGTTGGCGCTTCAGGCGATCCGCGACACCGAGAATGGCGCGCGCAGTGTGGGTGTTGAAACCCGGCGCACCAAACGCATCGTCTACCTTTTTGCCGCTGCCATTGCCGGGGCAACGGGAGCGCTGATTTACATTGTTCAGATCAATGTGCGCCCGGACGCGGCCTTTTCGATCAACTGGGCGGCCTATGTGATTTTCATCGTGGTGATTGGTGGGATCGGCACCATCGAAGGGCCGATCTTGGGCACGTTGGTGTTCTTTTTCCTGCGCGACATGTTGGCCGATCTTGAGGCGTGGTCGATGCTGATCTTTGGTCTGATCGCCATCATGATGATGCTCTTTGCTCCAAAAGGGCTCTGGGGTCTTTTGAACACCCATCGGCCTGTCCTCTTGTTTCGTACGGCGCGACGCCTTCCGGAGAGGTTCGCGCCCCAAAAAGAAGGTGAATAGACGTGGCAAAACCGGCTTTTTATTTCGACGAAAAGACACTTTGGTTCACGGCGGGTCTCTCCGCATTGGTGCAGCCTGTTGGCGGCTGGGTTCAGCCTCCGGCGAGTGGCGGCCATGCCGACAGCCCAGATCCCAAACGGCGACTTAAATCTTTGATGGATGTCTCCGGGTTGACGCAGGCATTCGACGTCAAAACCGCAGCGCCTTTGACGGACGCGGAGCTACAGCGCATTCATCCCAAATCCTACCTTGAGGCATTCAAAGCCATGAGCGATGCGGGCGGTGGGGCACTGCATCCGACCGCGCCTTTTTCCGGTGGGAGTTATGAGATCGCGGCACTTTCTGCGGGGCTGGTGAGCCGCGCCGTTTTGGATGTGGCCGAAGGAGCGTGTCAGCGCGCCTATGCCATTTCGCGCCCCTCTGGCCATCATTGCTTGCCCGACACGCCAATGGGATTTTGCATGTTTGCCAATGTCGCCATTGCGGTGCGCTCCGCTCAGGAGGCTGGTATCGGGCGGATTGCGGTGCTCGATTGGGACGTGCATCACGGCAATGGCACAGAGGCCTGTTTTTACGATGATCCGACGGTCTTGACGATCTCGATGCACCAAGAGGCCTGTTTTCCGCCCGGAAGTTCGGGCGCAGTGGAGGCCGCAGGAGAAGGGGCGGGGATCGGTGCAAATGTGAATGTCCCGATTTGGCCCGGCGCGGGGCACGCCGCCTATCTCTATGCCTTTGAGCGTATCGTTGCGCCGTCGATCACCGAGTTCGCGCCAGAGATGATCATCGTGGTCAACGGGTTGGATGCCAATGGTGTCGATCCTTTGGCGCGTATGTTGGCGCATAGCGAGACGTTTCGGGCCCTGACCAAGAGCGTGATGGCGCTTTCCGAAGTGCTCTGTGAGGGCCGTCTCGTGATCGTCCAAGAGGGCGGTTATGCCGAAAGCTATGTCCCTTTTTGCGCGCTTGCCGTTCTCGAAGAGCTCTCAGCCACGCGAACGAAGGTCGAAGATCCATTTCTTGACCTGCTCATCGAACAACAACCCAGCACCGAGGCCGTCACAGCACAGATTGCGGCCTTGGCGCGACACCCACGACACGTCCCATAAACACGGCCGGAAAGGTCGGAACACACTCAATAGGAGACAGCAAATGAAGACGCACATCAAATCTCTGGCCGCCTTGGCCGTCACGGTTTCCACACTGGTGGCCGCCCCGGTGATGGCCAAAGGGACCAGGCTCGACATCCAAAGCGCATGGCCTTTGACCATGCCCGCAAGTGGCGCCAACGCGGCATATTTGGGTGAGACGCTCAATGAAAGCTCAGGTGGGTCGCTTGATGTGACCGTTTATGGCGCGGGCAAATTGGTGCCGTCGCTGCAAATTTTCGACGCGGTGCAACAGGGTACGTTGGACGCCGGTATCACCTCTCCGCTCTATGTCGCGGGTCGCTTTCCGGCTGTGCAATTGTTTGGCGGCATCCCCTTTGGCCCCGACGCCATCACCCACACGGCTTGGCTTTATGACGGTGGCGGGCGCGAAATCTGGTCCGAAATCTACGCCAAACAGGGGGTTGTAACCATCCCCTGTGGCCTGATGGATAGCGAAGCGGGTGGCTGGTACAATTTCGAGATCAACACGGTCGATGATTTCAAAGGCAAGAAGGTTCGGTTTGCCGGGCTGGCCGGCGAAGCGATGGCCAAGGTCGGTGCGTCCATCGTGCTTTTGCCGGGGGGTGAGATCTATCCGGGTCTTGAAAAAGGTCTGATTGATGGCACTGAATTGTCCATGCCCGCCATCGACATCACTCTGGGTCTTCAGCAAGTGGGCAAATACTATTACCTCCCCGGTTGGCACCAACCCGCCGCGATGAACGAGCTGATTGTCAATCAGGCGAAATGGGACAGTCTGGATGCCAGCCAACAGGCTTTGATCGAAGAAAGCTGTAAGGCGGTGAACCTTGAGTCCATCACCTCGACCATGGCGTTGAATGCCAAAGCCGTGGCCGAGTTTGAAGCCGCTGGTGTTGAGATCAAATCCTTCCCGCCGGAAGTCTTGGAGCATCTCCATGCCGCCTTTGACGAGGTGATCGCAGAACAAACTTCCAAAGACGCCGATTTCAAACGGGTCTGGGAGTCGCTGACCGCCTACCGCGCCTCTGTCGCGCCTTGGGCGGAACGTCGTTGAGCCATCTGCGCCGGGGGGATACCTCCGGCGCGCATTTGCAGGGAAGCACATCATGCAAATCGTCATCGCGCTCATTGAGGGCTTCATCATCCGGGTTGGTAAAATCGGCGCGTTGTTTTTACCGCTTTTGATGCTCACCATTCTGGTTAATGTCACCTCTCGATATGCCTTCGGCATTGGCTCGATCGAGTTGGAAGAATTGCAATGGCACCTCAATGCCGTGGCGGTGATGTCCTGTCTGGCATGGGCATATCAACAAGACGCTCATGTGCGCGTTGATGCGTTTCACGTCAAAATGTCGGCCGTGCAAAAGGCCATCGTCGAACTGTGCGGCGTGGTGTTTTTGTTGTTGCCGTTCCTTTGGTTTGTCACTGACAGCGCGTGGACGATTTTTGGCTATTCTTGGCGCCTCAAAGAAGGCTCGCCCATGCCGTCGGGGTTGCCCGCGCGCTACATCATCAAATTCGTGATGGCCGCTGGGCTCAGCCTTTTGGCGTTGCAAGCCGTGGCCATTGCTCTGAAATCCATCCTCTTTCTGTTTGGTCCCAAGACCTACAAAGACTAAGGCGCAATCATGGACATTCTCTTTGTTTTCCTTCTTTTCGCCTCCTTCATGGTGGTGATGTTCTCGGGCTTTCCGATTGCGTTTGTTTTGGGCGGTGTCGCAGTTCTGTTCGCGGCTTTGGGCACGTTGCTCGATGCCTTTAGTGTAGACGCCGATATGGCCTCACTGCGGATGATCGGATTTGTTGCCAACCGCATCTTCGACACGCTCTCAAGCTACTCTCTCATCCCGATTTCGATGTTCGTGTTTATGGGCATGATGTTGGACAAATCCGGTGTGGCGGAGCGGCTTTTGACCCGAATGCATCAAGTGTTGCGGGTGGTTCCGGGTGGCATGGCGGTCTCTGTTGTGTTGATCGGCGTGGTACTTGCTGCCTCCACTGGCATCATCGGGGCATCTGTCGTTTTGCTCGCGACCATCGCGATGCCGGCGATGCGCGGCGCGGGTTACGATGACCGGCTTGGGCTTGGCGTTGTCGGGGCAACCGGGTGTTTGGGCATTCTTATCCCGCCGTCGATCATGCTCATCGTCATGGGGGATCAGTTGCAGATCCCTGTCGGCGACTTGTTCCGTGGCGCGATGGTGCCGGGGCTTTTGTTGGCGCTGGCCTATGTCGCCTATGCCGTGTTTGTTGCATTGCGCTATCCAGATCGCGCTCCGACCAAACCGATTGAAGCGGGGCGTGAGCCGCGCGAGGTCGTGCTTGATTTGATCGGCTCTCTGGTCGCGCCGTTGCTTTTGGTCATTGCGGTTTTGGGGTCGATCATCTTTGGCATCGCCACGCCGACCGAGGCCTCTGGCGTCGGTGCAGCGGGGGCGACGTTGATCGCATTGATGTCGAAACGTCTCACGTGGTCGGGATTTCGGGAGGTGTGCGAAAGCACAGGTACAACCACCGCGTTTCTCTTTGCGTTGATCTTTGGTGCATCGTGTTTTTCCGTCGTGCTGCGCGGATATGGTGGCGATGAATTGATCGAAAATGCGCTTCACGCCATCCCCTTGCCGCCGACCGGGACATTGATTTTGATCCTGTTTATCGTGTTTCTGTTAGGGTTCTTTCTAGACTGGATGGAGATCATTTTGATTGTTGCCCCTTTGGTTTTGCCGGTTTTGACCGCGTTGGGGCATGACCCGGCCTGGGTGGCCGTTCTGATGGCGATTTGCCTGCAGACCTCGTTTTTGACCCCGCCGGTTGGGATGGCGTTGTTCTACCTCAAAAATGCGGTGCCGGATGTGGAAATCACCCACATCTATCGAGCGGTTCTGCCTTTCGTGGCAATGCAAATCGGGATTTTGGTACTCACGCTTCTGGTGCCAAAACTTGCCCTTTGGTGAGAGGAGCAAACTGAAAAAGGGCGCCTGTTGGGGCGCCCTTTCGCGTGTGAGTCGCTGTGATTTCACGGTTTCATCAAAACCGAGGCAGAGGGATAATCCGAGGCCCAAGTGGCAGGAAGAGGCGCAACAAAGACGTTTTCCGTGCGGTTGCGAGTGTAACGCCACGTGCCATCGTCGCATTTTTTGAACGCATTAAACAGGCGCGAAGAACGCAAAAGCGCTTTGCCGTCGGAGAACAGCCAAGGCTGCATATGGACCCATTGACCCGTTGCAGTCAGGCCGTCGGAGGCCACGTTGATCTGCTCCGAGGTCAGGTAGTGACAGTTGAGAATCAGCGCCGGATCGGTTTTGCCGCCCCAGAACCCTTCGAAGTGTTTACGCACGGCGGCTTTGCCTTCGGCGCGGCCAAACTGTCCGGTGTAATATTCGCCAACGCCTTCCCAAACGGCTTCTTCAGAGAAGAGTTCCATAATTAAATCAATGCGTTCTGCATCATCTTTGACGCCATATTCGGGCATCGGGGTGTCGCAAAGAAACATGTAGCGGGATTGTACGCGGCGGACTTCGGCCTCGGCTTCGAGCAGTTCAAGCCGTTTGGTGAGGGCGGCGATGGTGTCAGAGTCGGTCATGTGCGTCCTTTCGGTTCGGCGCTGTGTCGCGCCTTGGATTTTGAGACAAACCTCGGGCAAAAATTGAGCTTTGCGGAGGAGTGTTGCCTGCAATTAAAGCAGTAAAATTACCGTAAATAGGTTTTACAGCACTCTCCGTAAATGCGCAAAGAAATTGTTTCATCTTTCACTTGACCTGTGACGTAAATACGTGAAGATTACTGTAACAGCGTCGCGCTAGATGACGTCAAAGCCCAAACAGGGACCAGAAAATGAACGCACACGCCACCAGCTCTCACGCGCTGGTCCAAGAGCTGTCTATGGGCGGCACTGGACCAACCGTCGTGATCAAAGATTGCATCGACATTGCCGGCACAGTGACGGGCTGTGGCTCGGAAGCCTTTGCTTCTGCCGCGCCAGCCCTTGAAAACGCCGTTGTGGTCGACGCCCTTCTGACGGCCGGATGCCGGATCATCGGCAAAGCCAATATGCACGAACTGGCCTTTGGAATGACGGGCGTGAATGGCTTTCACGGCACCCCTGTAAACCCCAATTGGCCAGACCGCATTCCCGGAGGATCGTCGTCCGGGTCCGCCGTCGCCGTGGCCTCGGGCCTATGCGATTTTGCTATTGGCACGGATACCGGCGGATCGGTGCGCCAGCCTGCGATTTGCTGTGGTGTGATCGGGATCAAGCCCACCTTTGGCCGGATCAGCCGCAAGGGTCTGTCGCCCAAGAACAGCTCGCTCGATTGTGTCGGGGCCTTCGCCCGCGACATGGATATGATCGAGACCGCGATGGCGGCAATGGACCCGACCTTCACCCCTGAAACCCTTGTCAACGCTCCCAAATTGACTCGGATCAAATCTGATCCCGTGGCCGAAGTGGGGGACCCTTTGGTCTATGCCTTGATGGATGCCTATCCGGGCATGGGCTATGAGTGCCTCCCCCATTTTGAAGCGGCGTTTCAGGCTGGAATGACGGTGATTTCCTATGAGACCGCCGCCGCGTTTGGGCATTTGCTCGACGAAGGCGCGCCGCTTGGCACGGATATTCACAAGCGCCTGACGGCGGCACGCCACGTGACCGAGGCGCAATTGGCCGAGGCCGAAGCAGTGCGCACCGCGTTTACCGCCGAAGTGGACGCGCTTTTGGAACAGTATGACGCGCTTGTGACGCCGGCTTTGCCGGTGATTCCGCCGACGCTGAGCGAGGCGCAAGACCCACAAACCATTCTGCCGCTGACGCGCTTTTTGCGTCCGTTTAACCTCAGCGGCCACCCCGCCATCACCTTGCCCGCGCGCACCAACTCCGGCTTGCCCATCGGGCTGCAATTGGTTGGGCGTAAAGGCGAAGAGGCCCGACTTTGCGCGATTGCGCGCTGGATCGTCTCCTGTGTTCCCGATTTTCAGTCAAAGGACCAAAACCAATGACCTCACTGTCCAAACTCTCCGCTGATCAGGCACATGATGCCCTCTACATCTCTGTCTTGGATCAAATCCGTGCCCGTCGGGCCGAGTTTACTCAGCTGCGCCATGTGCCGCTGGATGTGGTGGGGCGGCTACAACACATTGGCGTCTATCGTTCTTTTGTGCCCGCCCGGTTTGGCGGCGATGAGAAAACCCCCGCCGAGTTTTGTCGATTGATCGAAGACATCTCGGCTGCGGATGCCTCCACCGGCTGGGTCGCAAGTTTTGGTGTCTCTGCCACCTATTTGGCGGCACTGCCGTCGCTGACCTATGCGGAAATCTACGGCAAAGACCCAAACACCGTGTTCGCGGGCGCAATGTTCCCGCCGCAAAAAGCCGACAAAGTCGATGGCGGGTTCAGGGTCAAAGGCCGCTGGCCGTGGTGCTCTGGCATCATGGGGGCCTCGCTGGTTGGCGCGGGCATCAAGGTCGAAGGCGATGACACACCGCTGCCTCGTGTGGCCGTGCTGCCCCGCAACAAGGTGTTTGTCGATGAGACATGGAACACCATTGGCTTGTCTGCGACCGGATCGCATGACGCGGTGGTCGAAGATGTCGTGGTTGCCCCTGAGTGGACCTTTATCCGCGGCGGCAAACCCGAGATGGACGATCTGATTTTCAAATACCCGGCGATGGCTTTGGCGTCACAGGTTTTGGCCGTCGTGGCCTTGGGCGCCGCACGCGAAGCACTTGATTTCTTGGTGAAAGACGCTGCCGAGCGTGCCTCGATTACCGGCGCACCGAACCCGGGCGCACGTCCTTATGTGCAGGCCGAATTCGCTAAGGCGCAGGGCATCTTGATGGGCGCACGCGCCGCGTTTTACGACACGATTGAGGCGGCTTGGGAGCAACTCAAGACCACCGGAGATGTGTCGCAGGACATGAAAATTCGCCTGCGTCTGGTCGCCACAAAAGCCGCCCGCGATGGCGCAGAGGCGGCCCGTATTGCCTTTGTCATCGGCGGCTCGGGCGTGATGGAAACCGGCCATACCTTGGGCCGTTGCATGGTGGACGCGGCTTGTGTCGCGCAACACGCCTTTATGGGCGAAGGCACCTGGACCGCCGCGGGGGCCGGTTTTTTCGACCAACCGACCATGCCTGGCTACCCCTAAAACACCCAACTGATTGCACGAAATATTCCCGAAAGAGGACGACCCCATGAGCGACCAAAAGCCGATCCGCACTCTGTTGTGCTTTAACAACCATCCGACATTTTTCAGCCTGCCGTTTGACCAAATCGGCCCGGTTTGGAAAGCCACCCAAGAGTTGATGTCCGGCATTGACCAGATGGAGGGCGTCGAAATCGTCGGGACGTTTGACGACGATCAGACCATGGTGGGGGCTTCCTCTGGCTTTCCATTCACATGGTACATGCTCTGTGATTTCCCGACCCGCGAAGACGTTCAAGCCGCGTGTAACCTGTTGCGCACCATCGTGGTGGGTGAGGGCAATGACCGCCTTTGGAAATACATGACCGTCGAGGCGCGCATGGGCCGCGCTTTGGAAATCCCGCAACTTTAATTTTCCGGGGTGCGCGGTTTCGACGCCATCCTGATGCCACTGAGAAGGAGCTAACATGTCTCTTGATATGCCAAAGTTCAGTGACCTTGACGCACTCTACGACGAAGAGAATGCGCTGGTCGGAACCGCCATGTACGAAGATCCTGATCTCTTTGACGAAGAGATGGAAAAGATTTTCAAAAACACCTGGGTCTGGATCGCACATGAAAGCGAATTCCCTGACAAAGGCTCGTTCAAACTCTCCAACGTCGGTCTTGAGCCGGTGATCGTGGTGCGCGACCGCAAGGGAAAAATCCATTGCATGGTCAACCGGTGTCGTCACCGGGCCGCCACCGTGTGCGAAGTCAAAAAGGGCAAGACCTCGTCGTTCCAATGCCCGTATCACGGCTGGGGCTACGGGCTTGACGGCTCTTTGCGCGCGCTGCCTTACCCGGAACAGTACGGCGATGATTTCGACAAGGCTCAGCATGGTCTGTTGAAACTGCGCACCGAATCCTACAACGGCATGGTCTTTGCGACCTTCAAAGAGGACATGGAACCGCTCGAAGAGTTTCTGGGCGAGGCCGTGTGTCGCTACATCGACCTGTTCATGAAACAGGGCGGTGGCTTCCCGGTCAAAGTGTTGGGCGAGCATCAGTTCACCGTGCCGATGAACTGGAAAGTGCAGTTGGAAAACACCACCGACGCCTATCATTTCCCGGTCGTGCACAAGAGCTTTATGCAAACGCTCGACGGCCAGACCGAAGAGATGTTCGACTTTCTCGACAAGGGCAAAGGCTGGGTTGAGGATCTGGGCAATGGTCACTCGATCATGATGATGATCCCGGAGCTTGAAGACCTCGACGCCAACCTCGGCGCACCGATCCCGGCCCGTTTTGAAGAGCTGGCACAAGAAATCCGTGACGAAGGCTATCCCGAGGATCAGGTCAAGAAAATCGTCCGCGCCGTGGGCGGGGCGGGGTTCAACCTCAACCTTTTCCCCAACGTGTCCTTCTCCTTGGCGTTCTTTCGTGTGCTTACGCCGATCTCGGTTGAGCAAACCGACATTCGTCACATCGCCATCGGCATGGACGGCGGCCCGGATGCCGCCAACCAAGCGCGGATTCGTCTGCACGAGCATTTCCAAGGGCCGATGGGCTTTGGCTCGCCGGATGACGCCGAAGTGTGGGAGCGCATTCAGCGCGGCACCAAAGGCGGCGAAGACCTCAAGATCCTCGTGAACCGCGGCATGGTCGATGAGGTCGACGGGCCGAATGGTCCGCGTGGTCACATCTCCGCTGAGACCGGCATGCGTGCCGCTTACAAAATGTGGAAAGGCTTGATGGCACAATGACTGAGATGAGCAAAATCGACACCAAATCCCTGTTGGCCGATGTCACAGCTTTCATCTGGGCCGAAGGCGCGATGCTGGACGCGCGCGAATATGACGAGTGGCTCGACCTGTGGACCGATGACGGCCTCTACATCATGCCGATCGGCGACACGGTGGATTTCAAAAACAGCGTCAACCTGTGTTATGACAACGCCAAAATGCGCAAAGATCGCATTGGTCGTTTTCACCAAGGGTTCTCCATCTCGTCCGCGCCACCCGCTTTGACGGTGCGCACGTTGTCGCGGTTTCGGATCGAGGGCACAGAAGGCGACTTGGTCACCGTGACCTGCGCCGAGCATGTGATCGAGGACAAATTTGGCCGCCAACGTACTTGGGCGGGCAATATCGCATACACTCTCAAATCCACCGAGGGCGGGTTCAAATTGCACCAAAAGATCATCCGTCTTTTGAACTCTGATGGGATGCTGAATTCGTTCAGCTATCTGTTCTGATGAGCGCGCCTCTTCCAGAAAAAATCTCGACCGCAGTGGTCACGGGCGGCGCGCGTGGTTTTGGCGCGCAGGCGGTCCGGGCACTGCACAAGGCGGGCTACCGTGTGATCATTACCGACGTAAATCCCGGTGAGGAGGCCAAAGCCTTGGCCTCCGAATTGGACCTTGCTGGGGACACCGCGATCACCGCGACATTGGATGTTTCCAAGCCTGAGGATTTCCAAACCGTGCTCGACAAATGTATCGAACGCTATGGCTCGGTCGAGGTCCTGGTCAACAACGCCGCGCGCACCGCTGTGCAAAATGTGCTCGACATTGATCCCGCATTTTTCAACGAGGTCATGGCGACAAACGCTGGCGGTACTTTTGCGGGCTGCCAGATTTTTGGCCGCTATTTCAAAGCGCAAGGCTACGGTCGTATGATCAATATGGCCTCTTTGGCCGGTCAAAACGGCGGCACCGCCACGGGCGCGCATTATGCCGCCTCCAAAGGTGCGATCCTGACGCTGACCAAAATCTTTGCCCGCGATCTCGCGCCGTTTGGCGTGACCTGCAATGCCATCGCGCCGGGTCCGATGGACACGCCAATGGTGCGCGCGGTTTTGGGCGACACTATCGACAACGCCATTGCGGGCATCCCGGTCAAAAAACTCGGCGATCCCGACTTTGTTGCCAAGATGGTTGTCATGTTGGCGGGCCCCGATGCGGGCTTTGTCAACGGCGCCTGTTGGGACGTCAATGGCGGGCTGTATGTGAGGTAATGATGACCGAAAACAACGCACAAAAGCTAAAGGTCAGCGCCCGAATGGATGACCGTGGCGGGATTTCCCGCATTCGGTTCGTGCCGGAAAACGGCGGGGACATTCTCCCGTTTGCGGCTGGTGCGCATCTTGATCTCTATTTGCCTGACCTCGATATGTGGCGGCAATATTCGCTCTGCTCCGATCCTGCGGAAACCGGGTTTTACGAAATCGGGGTTCTCAAAGACCCGAACAGTCGCGGTGGTTCGCTTAAAGTCCATGAAACGGCTGTGGAGGGCGCGGTGTTCACCGTTGAAGGTCCGCGCAATCACTTTCCGTTGGATGAAACGGCCCAGACCACCGTGCTTTTGGGAGGGGGCATTGGCATCACGCCGATGATCGCCATGGCCAAGCGGTTGCACGCCATCGGTAAGGACTTCACACTGCATTATTGTACCCGCTCGGCGGATGTGACGGCCTTTCGCGACGCGCTTGAGAGCTGTGGGTTTGCCGACAAGGTGGTGTTTCACTTTGACGACCAAGACCCCGCACAACGGCTTGATCTCACGCGTGATCTTCCCGCGCCGTCTGCGGCGACCCATCTTTATGTCTGTGGCCCGCAAGGGTTCATGGATTGGGTCATCGAAACGGCGGAAGCCGCCGGCCATGCCAGTGCCAATGTGCATCGCGAATATTTCTCGGCGGATGTGGACCTCTCGGGCGATAGCTTTGAAGTCGAGTGCCGCGAAAGTGGCGTGACGCTGACCGTCGGGTCCGATGACACCATCGCCAAAGCTCTGGCGCGTGCGGGCATCAAGGTCGAAGTCAAATGCGAAGAGGGTGTTTGTGGCACCTGTCTGACGGATGTTCTTGAGGGCGAGATTGATCACCGCGATCAGTTTTTGACCGAAGAGGAACGCGAAGATGGCGACGTGATGTGCGTCTGTTGCTCGCGGGCCAAAGGTCCAAAACTGGTGCTGGATATTTAAGGGGATGATGATGGATTTGACTCAAACCCAACAGGATTTTCGCGAAGGCATGAGCCGCCTTGGTGCCGCTGTGAACCTGATCACCACCGACGGCCCGGCGGGTAAGCATGGCATCACCGCTTCGGCTGTGTGCTCCGTCACGGACAATCCGCCGACGCTGTTAGTCTGCATCAACACCCGCGCATTTGCCCATGATAAATTCGTGGAAAACGGCGTGCTTGCGGTCAATGTTTTGGCTGCCGAACACCAAGAGCTTTCGGGCATTTTCGCCCGCTTTGTCGAAGGCGTGGACCGGTTTTCCTTTGGCGATTGGGAGGCGGGTCCTACCGGCGCGCCGATGCTGACGGATGCCAATGTCGCGTTCGATTGCCGCATCACCGGCCGCCAAGAAGAGGGCACGCATTCGGTGTTTTTCTGTCAGGTCGAAGAGGTCCGCATGAGCGCCAAAGCGCGTCATGGGCTGGTGTGGTTTAGCCGGGATTTCCATCATCTTGTGGCGGAGGAGCAGGCGTGAACCTCACCTTGAACTCAGATAATCCGGCCGAGATCCGTTGTGATCTTTTCAAGGATGGTGTTCAGGGTTTTGATCTCTGCGGGCGTGACGTTGTGAAAACTTTCGTCGCGAATGCGGTAAACCTCATTGAGCGCCTTGGCGCGCAGATCATCACCCTTTTCGGTCAGGCAGACTTCGGTCACGCGCCCGTCCGTGGGGCGCACGCGGGTCTCAACCAAACCATCGACGATCATGCGCTGAACGATCTTTGTGGTGGTGTTGAGTTTGAGGGTGGAAAAATCCGCAACCTCGGAGACCGACATGTAGTCCTGTTGGTACAGCGAGATCAGAACGCGCCAGCGTGGCGCATCGACACCCAGGGGTTTGAGCCGTCTTTCGAGTGCGCGCGTGTAAAAGGCGTTGACCCGGTTGATCCAAAAATAGGGCCATGTATCACGGAAATGATCGGGTTTTTGGGACTCTTCGGGGGGCGCTATTTTTGTCATTATCGGTCTCTCCAAGTCCCGTTTTCGTCGCGTGGATTATAGAATAACACATATGTATCAGTATGATGCGGTGATTTTTCCAATAACTAAAGAACTCCCCGCGAAGGGCGTCATACCATCAAAATGCATCAATAGGGAATGTGAAAATGAACATGAAACTTAAAAAGATCGCCGCCACGGCGACAACCATCGCACTCTTCTCTGGCGCGGCGTTTGCCGACACGGTTCTCACCATGAACAGCTGGCTGCCCCCGACCCATCCGCAAGTGGCGGAGTTGTTCGTGCCATGGGCGTCGGACATTGAAAAAGTCACCGAAGGTCGCGTTAAAATCAACATCTTGCCCGCTCCGCTTGGCCCGCCCCCCGCGGCGTTTGATTTGGCCAAAAACGGCATCGCCGACATCACGTATTCGGTGCATGGCTACACGCCGGGTCGGTTTAAGACCTCCGTTTTGGGGGAGATGCCGTTCCTTTCCGATGATGCCGTGGCCACGTCTGTTGCCTTTTGGCGGGTTCAAGACGCGATGCTGAAAGACGCGGGCGAATACGACGGCGTTAAGGTTTTGACCGTGTTCACCCATGGCCCTGGCGAGATTTTCTCGCGCAAACCCATTGAGACCGCAGAAGATGTGTCGGGTCAAAAAATCCGTATCGGGTCCACTATGGCGCATGACATTGCGACCAATTTGGGGGCGGTTCCGGTCGAAGGCCCGTCGTCCAAAGCCTATGAGCTTTTGAGCCAAGGTGTCGCGGACGGGATTTTCTTTCCCTTTGAAACAGTAACCTTTTTTAGCCTCGAAGACATCTTGGACTATGGCTACACCGTGAAAGGCGGGCTTTATAATTCCGCCATGTTCGTGGTCATGAATGAAGCCAAATGGAACAGCATTTCGGCTGAGGACCAGGCCCTCATCGAACCTCTTTTGGGCGAAGCTTTCGCGCGTCGTGCGGGCGAAATGTGGAATGCTGCCGACGCCAAGGGTCGGGCTGAGATGGAGGGAAAAATCACCATCAAAGCTGCCTCTGACGAGGAGGTAGCCGCGCTCAAGACCCGTCTTGCGCCGATTGTGGAAGAGCGGATCGCGCAGATCACAGAAGCCGGTGTCGATGGTCAAGCGGCCTATGACATGATGCTGTCCGAGATCGCTAAAATCGAGTCTGAAAAATGATGAACCTGTCCGAACTCATTGCCGGGCATCACGAGGATGGGCTGCCGCGCGCGGTGGCCCGACCTTTTCACCATGTGATTGCTTGGCTTTGCGCCGTGCTGTTGATCCTGATGATGGGCTTGACCGTCTTCGACGTGTTGGGGCGCTATTTGGTGAATGCGCCGGTGCCGGGGTCGACGGAACTGACCGAAATGCTCTTGGCCGCGATCATTTTTTTGGGTCTCCCGGCGGCGAGCCTTGACCGGGAACATGTGACGGTCGATCTCTTTATTGACCGCCTGCCGGATTGGATCAATCGGCTGCGTGAACCTGTGGTTTTGCTGATGTCGGCGGGTGTGCTTGGCGTCATTGCCTGGCGTCTTTGGATCACTGCGGCTCAGGTCGCCAGCTATGGCGGCACCACTGCGACATTGGAACTGCCCGTGGCCCCCATCGGGTATCTTGCCTCTTCGCTCACTTGGGTCGCGGCGGCACTCACCCTAGCCGAAGTCTTTTATCGCCCGAAAAAGGAGGCCTGATGATGGCTCAACTTATGGCCCATTGGGAATTCGGGACGCTTGTCCTCTTTATCCTGTTGTTTCTTGGCGTTCCGATTTCCTTTGCCTTGGCCCTGATCGGCACGGCGGGCACGGCGGCCATCATCGGGTGGTCCCCGTCCTTTTCGCTGTTGGGGCAAACCTATTTCGAACACAGCCGCAGTTATTCGCTGTCGATCCTGCCGCTGTTTTTGATGATGGGGAATTTCGTGGTGCAATCGGGCATCGCGCGCGATCTCTATTCTGCCGCTTATGCGTGGCTTCGGCATCGTAAAGGTGGGCTGGCCGTGGCGACTGTTGTGGCCTGTGGCGGGTTTTCTTCGGTCTGCGGATCGTCCTTGGCGACCGCATCGACCATGGCGAAAATCGCCCTGCCGAACATGCGCAAATTTGGCTACCCGGACAGTCTTTCGACCGCCTCCATCGCGGCAGGCGGGACTTTGGGTATTCTGATTCCGCCCTCCGTGATCTTGGTGTTTTACGGCATCATGACCCAACAAGACATCGGCAAGCTGTTCCTCGCGGGCATCCTTCCGGGCATTTTGGGGGTGATCCTATATGCGCTTGCGGTTCGGATTTCGGTGCATTTTGGCAAGTTTGAGTTGCCGACTGAGGCCAAGCTTCCGCTCAAGGATCGCATCATCGCGCTCAAAGGGGTCGCTGGGGCGCTTGGGCTTTTTGCCTTTGTCATGGGCGGCATTTATTTTGGTGTGTTCACCCCGACGGAAAGTGCCGGTATGGGGGCCGGGGGCGCGTTCCTTTTGGTGCTGTTGCAAGGGCGTCTGACCGTGACCAAAACGCTTGTCACCCTCTATGAAACGGCCAAAACCACAGCGATGATGTTTTTTATCCTGTTCGGTGCACTGACCTTTGCCAACTACGTCAACCTGTCTGGGATGAGCCGCGACATTCAAGTCTTGGTCACCTCCGTGGGCGATCATCCTTTGGCGGTGATCGGGATCATCACGGTGATTTACCTGATCCTTGGCTGTGTCCTTGAGGGTCTGTCGATGATCACACTCACCGTGCCGATCTTTTATCCTATCGTCGCGGCGCAAGGGTTCGATCTAATTTGGTTTGGCATCTATGTCGTGATCGTCACCGAGGTGAGCTATATCACACCGCCCGTTGGTCTAAACGCTTTCGTGCTCAAATCCGTGGTCAAAGACGTGCAGCTCAGCACGATCTTCCGCGGTCTTGGGCCCTTTCTTTTGGTGGATGTGTTGCGCGTGATCTTAATTCTCGCGTTTCCGGCGCTCGTCTTGTTCGTTCCCAACATGATGTAGCGCGGTCGCACCAACTGCGGCGGGTCGTCCGGCAAGAGATCCGTCGCATTTTTCTTTGCCCTTGCCGCCTTAAGAGCTTGAAAATCCATGAAAGAGTTTACCTATCTGTCTCACCCGCGCCGTGTCCTGTTTGCGTCAGGCGCGCGCCGATCTCTTGGGGATGAGCTTGATCGGTTGGGCATCACACACCCGCTGATTTTGACCACACCACATCAAGAAAACGCCGTTGAGGACCTGACTGATGGGCTCATGGGGCGGAACTGGTCGCAGTTTTCCGGTGCCGCCATGCACACGCCGATAGAGGTCACCAAAGAGGCGCTGCGCAGCTATGAAAAGCGCAGCGCGGATGGGGTGGTCTCCATTGGCGGCGGCTCGACCATCGGTCTGGGCAAGGCGCTTGCCGTGCGCCAAGGCTGTGCACACATCAGCCTGCCGACGACCTATTCCGGTTCTGAGATGACCGACATTTTGGGCGAAACCGATGGTGGTCAGAAAGTGACCCGTCGCGACGCGAAAATCCGTCCCGATACGGTGATTTATGACGTCGATTTGACGCTGGGGCTGCCGGTCGGGCTTTCGGGGCTTTCGGGGATAAACGCCATGGCCCACGCGGTTGAGGCGCTCTATGCCCCGGATGCCAATCCGGTCAGCGACCTCATGGCGCTGGAGGCCATCGGCGTTTTGGCCGAGGCGCTGCCAAAGCTCGCGGATGCGCCGCGAGACGCCGATATCCGCGCTCAATTGTTCTACGGTTCGTGGCTCTGCGGTCTTTGTCTTGATAGCGCGGCGATGTCTCTGCACCACAAGATTTGCCACACGCTGGGTGGCAGTTTTGATTTGCCCCATGCCGAAACGCATACGGTCATGTTGCCCCATTCGCTTGCCTATAACGCCCCGGCGATTGCCCCGGTGATGGTGCGTTTGACATCTGTGCTTGGGGCCGATCCGGCACAGGCAATTTTTGATCTGTCTGGTCGTTTGGGGGCGCCGCGTGCGCTGTCCGATCTGGGTATGCCCGAAAGTGGGATCGGCAAAGCGGCGCAGATGGCGCTGAAAAGCCCCTATGCCAATCCTCGTCCGCTCGAAGAGGCGGCTTTGAGTGCGATGTTGACGCGCGCCTGGCATGGTGAGGCCCCACAGTCATAACCAAGTTTGGGAGGAGACGCTGATATGCGTGGCTATTTTGAAGAGAGTAAATCCGTAGAGGTGGTGAACGGCCGTATGGGCACGGATGTGCCGGAGCGGTTGGCCACGGTGATGCGCGCGCTGGTTGCGCATCTGCACGCGTTTGTCAAAGACGTGGAGCTGACCGAAGAGGAATGGGGCAAGGCGATCGAATTCCTCACCAGCACGGGCCAAATTTGTTCCGGTGAACGCCAGGAATTCATCCTGCTGTCGGATGTTTTGGGCGTGTCGATGTTGGTTGACGCGATCCAGAACCGCAAACCAAAGGGTGCGACGCCCTCCACCGTGTTTGGTCCGTTTCACGTTGAAGGCGCGCCAGAGCGTCCTATGGGCTTTGACATTTCACTGGACGGAAAAGGGGAACGATGCCTGTTTGAAGGTCGGATTCTGGACATCGACGGCACTCCGATTGAGGGGGCTGTGATTGACGTGTGGTCCGACAATGCGGAGGGCTTTTACGATGTGCAACAGCCCGATATTCAGCCCAAATGGAACAATCGCGGGGTGTTTAAAACCGGGCCCGATGGGCGCTACTGGTTCTACGGGATCAAGCCGGTGTCCTATCCGATCCCTGATGACGGCCCGGTTGGGCAAATGCTGGGCCATATCGGGCGGCATCCGTTCCGCCCGGCGCACACCCATTTTCGCGTGGTGGCGGAGGGCTATAAGCCGTTGATCACCCATACATTTGTGGCGGGCGACCCCTATCTTGAGGGCGATACGGTTTTTGGCGTGAAAGGCGATCTGATCGTTGATTTCGTCCAAGAGGATGAAGGCGAACGGACCGGAGAGTGGACGGCGCGGTTTGATTTTGTTTTGGTCTGATCCAGAGCGACAGTTTCCACGACAAAGGGGCGCCGTAAGGCGCCCCTTTTGCATTTCAGCTCAGTCTTTAATGCGCTATTTTCAAGCGATGATTTTGGATGGCCGCGCGGATTGAGGAGGCGATGATCACCACGATAACGATGGCAAGGAACGCCGCAATCGGTCGGTCTACAAAGTCCAGCGGGCTGGTGACGCGGGCCATGGCGGCGCGGAGTTTGACCTCCATGATATTGCCCAAAACCATGCCAAGGATGATCGGAACCACCGGAAGGTGGAGCCGTTTGAGGATCAGCCCAAGCACCCCGAAGGCGGCGGCAATGGCGCAATCCACGGCGGAGTTGCGCAGCGAATAGACGCCGACAAAACTCAGCATCAGGATCATCATCCCCAAGAACCGCGTGGGGATGCGGATCAACCGGATCAGCCAGTTGGAGGAGACCAGCATAAACAGAATGACGATCACGTTGAGCGCCAAAAGCGCGATGTAGAGCGCGTAGATAAAGTCGATATGATCGCGGAACAGCGCCGGGCCGGGCACCACGTTGTGGACGTAGAACACCGACAACATCATCGCGGTCAACGCCTCGCCGGGGATGCCAAGCGCCAAAAGCGGGATCATCGCGGCGGCGGGCACGGCGTTGTTGGCGGATTCGGAGGCGACGAGGCCTTCTTCAGAGCCTTTCCCGAATCTTTCAGGCGTCTTGGACCGTTTGCGTGCCAGAGTGTAGCTCATGAATTGCGCGGTGAATTCGCCGACGCCGGGGATCATCCCCATGACCACACCAAAGAATGATCCGGTGGCGGCAACGCGTTTGTATTTGAGCACGCCGAGCATCTCGCGGCCCATGCCGCCTTTGACCGGGGCGGCGTCTGGGGCGCTTTCTGGATCGACCAGCAAGGAGAAGGCCTGAGAGATCGCGAACAGACCCAAAACCACCACAATCAGGTCGAGACCAGAGGTCAGCCAGTCTTGGCCAAAGGTGAAGCGCATGGTGTATTTCACCGGCTCCATGCCTACGGATTGCAACAAAATCCCCAGACCTGCCATCATGCCCGCCGCCGCGATCTGGCCGCGGTGAGCGACGATGACCAAAACGATGCCGAGCAGGGCCGCAAGGAAGATTTCGCGCGCGCCAAACATCGGGGCGATTTTGGCCAGGAGCGGCGACAACAGGATCAAGGCGAGGATCGATAGGATGCCGCTGAAAAATGACGCGCCATAGGCAAGGCCGAGCGCTTTGGTCGCCTCGCCGCGTTGGGTCATCGGGTAACCGTCATAGGTGGTCAGCGCGTTCACCGCCGTACCCGGCGTGTTGATCAAAACGGCGGGCAGCGATCCCCCAAACATCGAAGACCCGTAAATCCCCAACAGCATCACCAACCCAACCAGCGGCGGCAAGGCAAAGGTGGCGGGGAGTAGGATTGCGATCGCCACAGCGGGACCAACGCCCGGAATGGCCCCGATGACCACGCCGCCAATGGAACCAATCATGAGGGCCACCAAGACGTCGAAACTCATCAGGAGGGAAAGACCGGAAAGAAGCGCATCCATTTCGGAAACCTTTAGAAATTGACCATCATGAAGGTGCGGATGCTGTCGGGAAGATAGGCATACAGCGCGCCTGAGGGCACTTTGACATTGAGGCCGGCCTTAAACACGGCGACGACTGCGAAGCCGAAGACGGCGGCAAGGGCGAAGCTTTGTGCGCTGCGATAGCCAAGACGCCAGACCAGCAGCACGGAGAAGAGAATGGAGGCGGGCAGGTACCCGATCACGGGCACGGCGAGCACATAGGCCAAAAACCACGCCACGAATTCCAGCGACCGCGCCCAATAGAGCACCTCTTTGCCACGCCCCGGACTGCGTTCAGAGGCGATTGAGCCGATCAAATGTATTGCGCCGAACCCGACCATCATAAAAACTCCCACAGCAGGCCAGAATGCGGGCTGGGCAAACAGCGGGGTTTTTTCGACCCAGCGGGTTTCTTGCGGCAAAAGCATCAGGCTTACGAGGGCGAAGACCATGAAAGCCGTGGCAAACACGAAATCGCCGGGGCGACGTTGACGCTGAAACAGCTCAACAAAGGATTTTAGGCGCTCCATGGCGTGGTTCCTGAGGCAAGAAGAAGAGACGGGGCCCGAGCAGCCCCGTCGTCAGTATATGAGAGCAGTGATGTCATCGCAGGCGTGTGATCAGTCAATGTAGTCGCTGATCCGTTGAAGCGTTGCGGTATCTTTGAGCATCTGTGCTTCGGACGCATCAATGTCGAGCCAATAGATTTCGGCGCCTGTGTCTGCGGCAATTTGTTGTGCGGCATCAGAGTGGATCACTTTCTCAGCGATGGCCGCGATTTTGTCGCGGGCCACTTGCGGTGTGTCCTTGTGCACGAACAGGCCATTCCATGTGGAGAACGGCAGATCCGCTGCGATCTCTCCGGCTGTTGGGACATCCGGCAAAAGCGGAATGCGATTGTTGGTCACCGACATCAGAATGTTGAGATCATCCAGACAGGGACGGATCAATTGCAGTGTGGTGTTGATGACATCGGCGTCCCCTGAGGCGAGTGTGTTGCAATCGAGCGCATCGAAGGCCGCATCAGAAGCGTAGGAAAAGCCGAGCTCTTTGGCGAGAGCAAGCGTGTGACGCGCGGGGCTTGTTTCGGAGCCGAAATGGCCCAAAGCGACGTCGTGATCTTTGGCGTAGGCGGCAAGCTCTGCCATGGTGGTGTAGGGCGCGTCACCCGCTGCTGCGACGACAAACGGATAGCTCAAGAAAATGCCAACAGGCTCAAACGGGTTGGGGTCAAGCGGACCGATGCCAATGTATGGACCGACCATGGGCACGTCGATCACGAAGGAGCCGACGGTGTAACCATCCGCCGGAGCCAGCGCCACGTCAACCGCACCGGGGAAGGGGCCACCGCCGCCGCCGGGTTTGTTCACCACGGCTGCGGGCACGCCGTAGGTGGCCTGAAATTCGTCCGCGATCATGCGGGTCAGGATGTCCTCCAAATCGCCGGGCGGAAAGGGAACGACAAACTCAACGGGTTTTTCGGGATATTCGGCCGAAGCTGCCAAAGGCATAGCGGCAAGCACGGCGGCGGAGCCGATTTTCAAAAGCGTGGTCATAGTTTCTCCTGTCGAGCGTATCAGCGACTTTGTAAGCCGGTATTTGTTTTTATATGCGATGTACCGCCATCCAATGAGTCTGTGAGAGCATCAGAGGTCAGTTTCACTTTGCCCCCTAAACATGTCATCCACCCAGTTTTCCGCCATTGCAAAACGCGCCAAAAAAGCGATAATTTGCGCAAGTTCCTTTTCCAAACAGATGGAAATTTAAACAGATGGCAGATGCGACGCACGGCCATGCAGCAATTCGCAGTACGGTGCTTGGATCCGTTCTTGATCGTTTGATTGCGCGAGGCGTTTCGACTCAGCCGCTTTTATCGAAACATGGAATGAGCCTTGATATATTGAAGGATCCCTATGCCCGACTTTCAGTGATGGAATACGCGGGATTTATGGAAAGTGCCGCCGCTCTATCCGGGGACGAGCATATCGGGGCCCGGATCGGAAGCGACATTCGTGCCGGGGATCTTGGTCCAATGGGCATCCTTTTGTCCCTTTCGCGGTCAATTTATGTCGGAATTGATCGGATTGTGCGGTCTACGCGGTCGCTTCAAACAGGCACCGAAGTTGCGCTCATCGAAAATGGCGATGATGTGTTTTGGTCCTATCGTTTGGTCGATGGCCACATCTGGCCCCGCAGGCAAGATGCGGAATTCACCCTTGTCGCAACCACGCAGGTGATCCGCGACAATTTTATCAGTCGCTGGGCGCCACAACAGGTTCATTTCGAACATGTGGAGCCAGAAAGCGCACAGTTTTTACGTCGATATTTTGGGTGCCCGGTGCTTTACGGTCAGGCGACAAACCGGCTGGTGATGGATCGTGGCCCGATGTTGGAGATTTACCGTGCGGAGGACACTGCGTTGGTGTCTATGTTGGAACGTCACATCGCGGATTTGATTGAGAAAACACCGCGACGCTCCACGCTTACGGAAGCGACGCGCTCCATCGTCTCTTCGTCTCTCGGGTTGCGGCCCGTGTCGGTTGAGCGGGTGGCAGAAACCCTAGGCCTGTCCTCACGCAACCTTCAGCGCAAGCTGGCGGAAGAAGGCACAAGCGTTCGGATTTTACTTGATGAAATCCGGCGAACGCGAGCCGAAATGCTCTTGCAGGAAGGCACGCAAAGTGTTGGCCGCATTGCGACGGCATTGGGATACGCCGACGGCACAGCCTTTTGGCGCGCCCATAAACGATGGTCCGAACATTCGCCGCGCCAAGTGAAGGCATCGGGGTCGTCGCTATGACCGAGGGTGTTTTGCGCGACATGCGGGCAATCTGATCATGTGTGCCGCGCGGGGATTCGCTATGGGTGGCCATGGAAAATGCGCCACAACATCAAAGCGCTTAAATTTCGCGCAGACCTTAGAAAAACCCGCACAGAGATTGGAATCCTTGAAGATAAAGGGGTTCCGCGATGGCTGCGCCTAAATTGAAAATGCCGCTGCAGCGTGTGGATAAGGCTCGGATGGCGTAAACTATCGGAAAAATGACGCGCCGCGCAATGGGCAAACCTGTCTGCAATCTCGTTTCTGGTCATCAGATCGTCGCCCGTGTTCATTCGGAACCATGGCGGCCCATGACACAGCGACCAAAAGAGAGCCCTATGACAGACTTGCCCAAAATCGATTTCATCTACCTCAATGAACAAGACATGATCAAAGCAGGCGTGACCGATATGGCCGGTTGCGTGGATGCCATGGAGGACATGTTCGTCCTGCTGCACAAAGGCGATTATCGCATGGCGGGCGCGAACAATGACAGCCACGGTGCGATGGTGGTTTTTCCCGAAAATTCGCCCTTTCCCAACATGCCAAAACCCACGGCGGATCGCCGTTTCATGGCGATGCCGGCCTATCTTGGTGGCGCGTATGGCACCACCGGTGTGAAATGGTATGGCTCCAACATTGCCAACCGGGACAAGGGCCTGCCGCGGTCCATTCTGATGTTCACGCTCAACGATACCGATACGGGTGCGCCGCTGGCGATCATGTCGGCAAACCTGTTGTCGGCTTACCGCACGGGCGCGGTGCCGGGGGTCGGCGCCCGTCATCTGGCACGCAAAGACTCGAAAGTGGTGGCGGTCTATGGTCCCGGCGTGATGGGCAAAACCTCCCTTGCGGCTTTCATGGTGGCGTGTCCGGGCATTGACACTTTGAAAATTCAGGGCCGGGGCCAAAAGAGCCTCGACAGTTTCATCTCCTGGACCAAAGAGACCTATCCGCAGATCACCAACATCGAGATCGTCACCGACATCGAAACCCTCGTGCGCGGTTCTGACATTGTGACCTATTGCGCCTCTGGCGAGACCGGTGACGTGTCGAAATACCCGATTGTGAAACGCGACTGGCTCAAACCCGGTGCGTTTCTGTCGATGCCCGCGTCCTGCGAAATTGACGAGGGCATGGAGCAAAAAGACGTGCGCAAGGTGATGGATAACATCGGCCTCTATGAGGCGTGGTTCGAAGAGCTGCCGAAACCCGCCCACGTCCACGTTCCGGTCATTGGTGTGCGGTTCATGGACATGATCCATGAGGGTAAAATGACCCATGATGATCTCGAAGACCTCGGTGATATTTGTGCGGGGGCCACTCCGGGTCGGCAAAATGATGAGGAGATCATCATGCTCTCCGTTGGCGGGATGCCGGTCGAAGATGTGGCTTGGGGTACAACCGTTTACCGCACTGCGATCGCCAAAGGCATCGGCACCAAGCTCAACCTGTGGGACGTGCCTGTTCTGCGTTGATTTGAGTATCCATTTGAAACAGAAAGAAAAAACATGACAAAAATTGTCAAAGTTAAAACCGGTGCCAAGCTGGAACAGCTCAGCAGCTATTCCCGCATTGTGATGGTCGACAACTGGATTTCGGTGTCGAACACCGCCGGGCGCAACCCGCAGACCAAAGAGATTCCCGAAGACCTGCGCGAACAGACGCTTCAGGTGTTTGAGAATATCGAAAATGCGCTCAAAGCCGTGGGATCGGGACTTGAGGATGTGATCTCGACCCGCGTGTTCATCCAAACGCCCAGCGACACCCCGGCTGTGATGGAGATTTTCGGCGAAAAATTTCGTGGCGTTGATCCAACCACCACGGTGACCTGTCCGCCGCTTGGCTCCTCTGTCTACAAAGTTGAGATCGAGGTCAGCGCCTACCGCGGCGCGTCCAAAGCCGAGATCGAATACATCGACACGTCGCTTTGATCGCTCCACATCCCCTCTTTCAAGGACTGCCCCATGGCCCCCAAAACCGCCCCCGTCCAAACCGCCACTGAGGCACCTAAATCCACCTCTGTTGTCATCATCGGCGGTGGAATTGTCGGGGTGACGGCGGCTTTGACCCTCGCGGAGCGCGGGGTCTCCGTCACCGTTTTGGAAAAGGGCCGGGTCGCGGGCGAACAATCCTCGCGCAATTTGGGCTGGATTCGGAAAACATCGCGTGCGCCGAAAGATGTGCCGATGTCTTTGGCCTCGGATGCGCTTTGGGCGACGATGGCGCAGCGTACGGGCGTGGATGTCGGGTATCGGCAAGAGGGCATTTTATTCGCCGCCAAAACTGAGGCAGAAATGGAGATGCATCGCGCATGGCTTGCCTCGGTGGCGGAGTATAACCTCGACAGTCGGATGGTGACGGACAAAGAGATTGCGGAGCTGGTTCCGGGGGGAGGGACGTCTTGGGCCGGGGGGATTTACACCCCCTCGGATGGCTACGCCGAACCGACGATTGCCCCTATCGCCATTGCCAATGCCGCCGTCGCCAAAGGGGCTGTGATCGTCGACAACTGCGCGGTGCGCACACTGGTGCGGTCTGCCGGGAAAGTCAGCGGTGTGGTGACGGAAAAAGGCGAAGTCTCCTGTGATCATGTCATCCTCGCGGCTGGGCTTTGGTCGCGCAAATTCTTGGGCAATATGGGGGTCTCTTTCCCGACTTTGCCTTTGGTGTGTTACGCCATTCGCACCGCGCCGATGGAGGGGCCGACACGTATCGCCGTGGGGACGCCGGATATGTCGTTTCGCAAGCGGATGGATGGGGGCTTTACGGTTTGTCAACGCGGTGCGGTGGGATCGCCCTTGGTTCTTGATCATGCGCTTTTGGGGATGAAATACCTGCCGATGTTCAAACATGGCCGCAACATGTTGCGTATTTCTTTGGGGCGGGAGTTTATCGAAGATTTCAAACTCGCGCGACGCTGGTCGCCTGATCGCATCTCGCCATTCGAGAAACTGCGTACCATGGACCCGCGGGTGAATACCGGCATCAATGCCGAAGCGATGGCCAATATCAAAACCTACTGGCCAGCTTTTGCGGAGATCAAATCCGCTGAAGAATGGGGCGGCACGATGGATATCACGCCGGATTCGCTACCCGTCATTGGTGGGATCGACGGGGTTGGAGGGCTCACGCTTGCCACGGGTTTTTCAGGCCACGGGTTTGGCACTTCGCCTGCGGCAGGGCAACTTGCCGCCGATTTGGTGATGGGCGTCCCACCGATTATTGACCCAAGCCCCTATCGGTTTGATCGGTTTTGAGACTCAAATCCTACCGGGGCGGCGATTTTGGACTGGGTGCATTTTCGAAACGATGTACGGCCAAATATGTCGACGGTGGGGCAGGGGGCTATTCCGTCTCTCGTTCAAGCCGGCTCACATGTATTTGGGTCGCCCACATTGCACACAGGTCTTCCAAAGGGCGAGGCACCGGCGCGTCGGTAAAGAAGTCGTCGATCTCCGAGAGGGATGCGATCCGGGCAGGGGCGGTACGTTTGAGCTTGGTGTGATCCGCAACCAACATGGTGCGGCGAGACTGATGCAGGATCGTTTGACTGACGCCGACTTCGCGCAGATCAAAGTCCAAAATGTCGCCGTCTTGATCAATGGCGGAACATCCGATGACGCCGATGTCGAATTTGAATTGCCGGATCGCGGCGGTTGTGATGTCCCCGATCAGCCCGCCGTCAGATTGGCGCAGTGATCCGCCGGTCACAAGCACCTCGCAATCAGGGTTTCGAGTCAAAATATTGGCCACGTTCATGTTATTGGTGACAACCATGAGATTGCGATGATGCAGCAACTCAGCCGCGACCGCCTCCGTACTTGTTCCTATGTTGAGGAAAATCGCACAGTTTTCGGGGATCATTGCGGCACAGGCCTGTGCCATGGCGATCTTTCCTCCCGCATTCAGCCGCCGCCGCTCTTGATAAGCGATGTTGACCGTGCCGGACGGCAACACCGCGCCGCCGTGAACACGCTCCAACCTCCCGGCATTGGCCAACTCGCTCAGATCGCGGCGGATCGTTTGTAATGTGACGCCAAGATGCTCCGCAAGATGTTCGACCGTCACTTTCCCGTCCCGTCGGGCAATATCAAGGATCTCAGGGAAGCGGATGTTTTGCGACATAAAGAGGCTTTCGGTTTGGTGTGAGGCGATCCTGCTTTGCAATTGTCCTGTGCGGCGGAATCAAAGGGCTGAATGGCCATTGAGCTCAGGCTCGGCCATGTTCGTTTCTGCGTGGTTTTAGCATCTATCGTTTATTTCTACGATAAAATGCGCAATTCTCAATTCTTTTTCTCTGTAAATTCAGGGCGTTTTCGCAATTTTTACAAAAACCGAAAAAAATCGAAAATAAACATTTTCTTTTTAGCGCGACTTTGTCACAGTGCTGTCATCAGGGTTTGGGAGGATCCAACGTGAGCGAGAATGCGCAGATCTGCGATTTGCTGGTGATTGGCGGCGGCATCAATGGCTGTGGAATTGCCCGTGACGCCGCAGGTCGCGGATTAAGTGTGACGCTGGCCGAAATGTCGGATCTGGCCTCTGCGACCTCTTCCGCCTCGACCAAACTGTTTCATGGTGGGTTGCGGTATCTTGAGTATTTCGAATTTCGTTTGGTCCGCGAGGCATTGATCGAACGCGAAACCCTTTTGCGGGCAATGCCACATATCAGTTGGCCGATGCGGTTTGTCTTGCCGTACCAAAAGGACATGCGGTTTGAGAGTGACACGCCAACCTCAAAGTTGCTGTCCCTGTTCATGCCATGGATGAAAGGGCGTCGCCCGGCCTGGCTGATCCGGCTTGGGTTGTTGATGTACGACACTTTGGGGGGGCGGCAAATCCTCCCCGGCACCAAAACGCTTGATCTCAAGCATGGACCAGAAGGCGCACCACTCAAACCCCTCTTTGCCAAGGCCTATGAATATAGCGATTGCTGGGTCGAGGATTCACGCCTTGTGGTTTTGAACGCGCGCGACGCGGTGGCGCGGGGTGCCAAAATCCTCCCTCGGACCAAAGTTGTGTCCGCCAGATCCGAGGGCGGCATCTGGACCGTGACGCTCAAAGATGTCGAAACCGGAGGCACTCACGACATGCGTGCCCGTATGGTTGTCAACGCGGGTGGCCCATGGGTCGGTCAAATCTTGCGTCAACAAATCGGCTCCAACAGCACCGACAATATTCGCCTTGTGCGCGGCAGCCACATCGTCACCAAGCGTTTGTTTGATCATGACAAATGCTATTTTTTCCAAGGCACGGACGGGCGGATCATGTTCGCGATCCCCTATGAGACGGATTTCACCCTGATCGGCACCACCGACAATGAGCATAGCGACCTGTCGCAAAATCCGGTCTGCACGCCCGAAGAAAAGCGCTACATGATTGAGTTTGTGAACGCCTATTTGAAAGAGCCAATCCGCGACGAGGACATCGTCTGGACCTATTCCGGTGTGCGCCCGCTTTATGATGATGGTGCGAGTTCTGCGACGGCGGCGACGCGTGATTACACCCTTAAGATCGACGACAGTGCTGGCGCACCGGCGCTTCATATTTTTGGCGGCAAGATCACGACCTACCGCCGCCTCGCCGAAAGCGCGCTTGAAAAAATCGGCACCCGCCTGACCGTGGCGCAAGGCCCATGGACCGCAGGGGTTGCCATGCCCGGTGGGGATTTTCCCGTCGATGGGGTCGAACCTCTTATCACCGATCTGCGTCACATCTATCCCTTCCTCGATGATCGCTGGGCGCGCCGTCTCATCCGCGCCTATGGCACCGAGGCCCGCGATGTTTTGGGCGCGGCCAAAACGATTGAGGATCTTGGCCAGGATTTCGGTGCAACATTGACCGCCGCAGAGGTCAACTGGCTTATGGACCGCGAATTTGCCCGTACCGCAGAGGATGTTCTGTGGCGGCGCAGCAAATTGGGCCTGCGCACCGTAAAGGCCAGCGCCCTCGAAACCTACATGACCGAGCGCCGCGCACACGCAAAGGACATTGCATGACACTTGAACTTGATGACGTCAGCTATGTTGCTGGCGGCAAGACCTTTATCTATCCGACCAATTTGGCGCTTGAAAACGGCACGATGAATGTGCTGTTGGGGCCAACCTCGTCGGGCAAAACGACCTTGATGCGCCTGATGGCGGGACTCGATGTGCCGACCAAGGGGCGCATTCGCTGGAACGGTGAGGATGTGACCGGACAACGCGTCCAGGATCGCAAAATCGCGATGGTCTATCAGCAATTCATCAACTACCCGGCGATGACGGTTTACGACAACATTGCCTCGCCGATGAAGCTGATGGGGCTTGAGACAGCAGAGATCGACAGTCGTGTGCGCAAGACGGCGGAGTTGATGCAACTGACCCCGATGCTGGACCGCAAGCCGCTTGAGCTCTCGGGCGGCCAGCAACAGCGCTGTGCTTTGGCACGGGCCTTGGTCAAAAACGCCGGTCTGGTGTTGCTTGATGAACCCTTGGCGAACCTGGATTACAAATTGCGCGAAGAGTTGCGCGCCGAAATCCCGCGCATTTTTGCGGAATCCGGGTCGATTTTTGTCTATGCCACCACGGAGCCGGAAGAAGCCCTGTTGCTGGGCGGCAATTGTGCGACCCTTTGGGAAGGCCGGGTGACACAATTCGGCCCGACGGCACAGGTCTATCGTAACCCGAAGGATGCCACGACCGCACGCGTGTTTTCCGATCCGCCGATGAATTTCCTGCATGTGGAAAAACGCGGCGATTTGATGCATTTTGGTCATCAAGAGAGCATCCCTGCGGTGGGCGGACATGTCGCCGACGGCAAATATATGCTTGGGTTTCGGCCCAACCACCTTTCGTTGGAGCCGGGCGACGGCAAGCTTGGTTTTGATGCGACGCTTGGCGTGATGGAACTTACCGGCTCGGAAACCTTTGTGCATCTGTCGCATTTTGACGCGAAATGGGTCGGTTTGGTCCATGGTGTGCGCGATCTGAAGCCGGGTCAAAAGCTGCCCGTCTATCTCGATACATCGCGGATTTATCTGTTTGCTGAGGACGGCACGCTTGTCGCCTCTGCCCCTTATGCGGAGACGGTGTCACATGGCTAAGATCACACTTGAGAACCTTGCGCATTCCTATTTGCCGGACCCAAAGAGTGAAAACGACTTTGCGCTCAAAGAGTTGAACCATGATTGGGCCGATGGTGAGGCCTATGCGCTTTTGGGCTCATCCGGCTGCGGCAAGTCCACGCTTTTGAACATCATTTCCGGCCTGTTGATCCCCTCACAAGGTCGGGTGTTGTTCGATGGCACCGATGTGACGATGTCGCCCACGGCAGACCGCAACATCGCGCAGGTGTTTCAGTTCCCTGTTGTTTACGACACGATGACTGTGCGGCAAAACCTTGCGTTCCCGCTAAAAAACCGGGGTATGGACGCAGCCGAGATCAAACGTCGCGTGCAGCGCGTCGGTAAGATGATTGATATGGAAGCGGAGCTGGATCACAAAGCGCGCGGCCTGACGGCAGATGCAAAACAAAAGATTTCGCTTGGGCGCGGCATGGTGCGCGAGGACGTTAATGCGCTCTTGTTTGATGAACCCCTGACCGTGATTGACCCGCATATGAAATGGGAATTGCGCACCCAACTCAAGCAACTGCATCAGGATTTCGGGCACACAATGATCTATGTGACCCACGACCAAACCGAGGCGCTGACCTTTGCGGATAAGGTCGTCGTTATGTATGACGGTCGCGTCGTTCAAATTGGCACGCCACAAGACCTGTTCGAACGCCCTGCACATACTTTTGTGGGCTATTTTATCGGATCGCCCGGTATGAACCTGTTTGAGGCCACAATTGAGGGCGCCACGGCCCGCGTTGGCGATACCACTGTCGATCTGGGGGGCACCTATGTGGCAAGCGGCAAAACACAGCTTGGCGTGCGCCCTGAATTCATCCGGCTGAGCGCGGGCGGCACGGGTATTCCCGCGCAGATCAACCGCGTCGAAGATGTCGGGCGTCACAAGATTGTCCGCCTGACCGTCGAGGGGCGCGAAACAAACGCGGTCATCGGGGAGGGGGTCGACATTCCCGCAGGGACGGACCGGATCAGTTTTGCGCCCGAAGGGATCAATGTTTACGCCAATGACTGGCGCATCAGTGCAAAAGGGGACGCCGCATGAACAAGACCGTCAATCAAAAAGCATGGTTCCTTGTCCTGCCCGTGCTGATCTTGGTCGCCTTTTCCGCCGTCATCCCATTGATGACCGTGGTGAACTATTCTGTCCAAGACACGTTCGGCAACAATCAGTTCTTCTGGGCGGGCCTCGATTGGTTTGATGACATGTTGCATTCGGATCGGATGTGGAACGCGCTTGGGCGTCAGCTGATGTTCTCCGGCATCATTTTGGCCATTGAAGTGCCGCTGGGGATTTATGTCGCGCTGCACATGCCGAAAAAGGGCTTTTGGTCCTCGTTCTGTCTTGTGTTGATGTCGCTGCCTTTGTTGATCCCGTGGAACGTGGTGGGCACCATTTGGCAAATCTTTGGCCGCGTCGACATTGGGCTTTTGGGCCACGCGCTGGACGCGCTGGGTGTGGATTACAACTACACCCAAGATACGATGGACGCGTGGATCACTGTGATCGTGATGGACGTCTGGCACTGGACCTCGCTCGTGGCGCTTCTGGCCTATGCTGGTCTGCGGTCGATCCCTGATGCCTATTATCAAGCGGCTAAAATCGACCAAGCCAGCCGCTGGGCCGTGTTTCGCTACATCGAATTGCCCAAGATGGCGGGCGTGTTGATGATTGCGATCCTGCTGCGCTTTATGGACAGCTTTATGATCTACACCGAGCCTTTCGTTTTGACCGGGGGCGGTCCGGGCAATGCGACCACCTTCCTCTCCATCGACCTTGTGAAAATGGCCTTGGGGCAATTTGATCTTGGACCCGCTGCTGCCTTTAGCCTGATGTATTTCCTGACGATTATGGCGATCAGCTGGGTGTTCTACACGGTGATGACCACGATTGACAAAAGGGATGGCAAGTAAATGACCGAGACCGCAATTCCAGAAATCGTCAGCCGGACGGGCAAGATGAAAATTGAAAAACCGCGCACCCCGTCCAAGCGGATGCGCCCCTCTGGCGGGGCCGTGGTGATGGGTCTGTACCTGCTGTTCTTGATGCTGCCGATCTATTGGCTGCTCAATATGAGCCTCAAGACCAACTCTGAAATCCTTGGTGCCTTTAGCCTGTGGCCGCGCAATTTGACCTTCGCAAACTATGCGACCATCCTCACCGACCCGAGTTGGTACATGGGCTATGTCAACTCCCTGATCTATGTGGTGATGAACACAACCATCAGCCTCGCCGTCGCGCTACCGGCTGCCTATGCGTTCAGCCGCTACAGCTTCATGGGCGATAAACATCTGTTCTTTTGGCTTTTGACCAACCGCATGGCACCGCCTGCCGTGTTTGCCCTGCCGTTCTTTCAACTTTATTCCAGCATCGGCCTGTTTGACACGCATATCGCGGTGGCTCTGGCGCATTGCCTGTTCAATGTGCCGCTCGCGGTCTGGATTTTAGAAGGATTCATGCGGGGTGTGCCCAAGGAGATCGATGAGACCGCCTATATTGATGGCTATTCCTTCCCGGCGTTTTTCGTGAAAATCTTCACGCCCCTCATCGCAAGCGGCATCGGCGTCGCGGCGTTCTTTTGCTTCATGTTCTCTTGGGTCGAGTTGTTGCTGAGCCGCACTTTGACCTCTGTGGAGGCCAAACCCATCGCCGCCACCATGACCCGCACCGTCGGGGCCGCAGGTGTCGACTGGGGCGTACTGGCCGCCGCGGGTGTTCTGACCATCGTCCCCGGTGCTTTGGTCATCTATTTCGTGCGCAACTACATCGCCAAGGGCTTTGCCCTGGGGCGGGTGTAAAGGATGCGTCGCTTGAAAGGAGTTCGCTATGCTTGACTGGATGGCCTGGACATGGCCCACCGCCACATTTTTTCTCATCATCGCCGCGCTTTTGGCCACGTTTACGGTGCTGGCGATCAAATTCCCCGAGATGCCCCGCAAGGGTATTCTACAGATCGAAACCACGCGGGGGGATCGGTTGTTCATCACGCTCTTGGGGTCCGCGTTTGTCAATCTTGCGTGGCTTGGTTTGGGCGTTGGCCCACAAGCTTACGCCTTGATTGCCTGTCTGGTCTATGCCGCAGCGGTGTTTCGCTGGGTGTAGGTGCTGACAAACTCCGGCCTGAAAATGGAAGAGGTTCAGGCCGGCTTTACGCCTACGTTCAATCAAAGGGAGGAAACCTACATGAACGTCTTACTGAAATCATCAACGGCTCTGGGATTGGCGCTTGCGCTCACCCAACCCGCTTGGGCCGATATGGCCGCTGCGACTGACTTTCTGGACAACGAGATCGCGGGCCTGTCGACCCTGTCCCGTGCCGACCAAGAAGCAGAAATGCAGTGGTTCATTGATGCCGCTCAACCGTTTCAGGGCATGTCGATCAACGTGGTCTCCGAGACCATCACCACCCATGAATACGAATCCCAAGTGCTTGCCCCTGCGTTCACAGCCATCACGGGGATCAACGTCACGCATGACCTGATCGGCGAAGGTGATGTGGTCGAAAAACTGCAAACCCAAATGCAGTCCGGCGAAAACATCTATGACGCTTATGTCAACGACTCTGATCTGATCGGCACCCACTGGCGCTATCAACAGGTGCGCAACCTGACCGACTGGATGGCGAATGAGGGCAAGGATGTGACCTCGCCGACGCTGAACCTCGCCGATTTTATCGGCACACAGTTCACCACCGCCCCCGATGGGGATCTGTATCAGCTCCCGACCCAACAGTTCGCGAACCTCTATTGGTTCCGCTATGACTGGTTCAATGATCCTGACATCAAAGCGGCCTTTAAAGAAGCCTATGGTTATGATCTCGGTGTGCCTGTGAACTGGTCAGCCTATGAAGACATTGCCGAATTCTTTACCGGGCGCACCATTGATGGCGTCGAAGTCTATGGCAACATGGATTACGGCAAAAAAGACCCGAGCCTCGGCTGGCGCTACACCGACGCGTGGATGTCCATGGCCGGGATGGGCGACAAGGGTGAACCGAACGGGCTTCCGGTCGACGAATGGGGCATCCGTGTGAATGAGAAATCGCAACCCGTTGGGGCCTGTGTCGATCGTGGTGGGGCAACGAACTCCCCTGCGGCTGTCTATGCCATCGACAAGGCGATCAAGTGGCTGCAAGACTACGCCCCTCCCTCAGCGGCGGGCATGACCTTCTCTGAGGCGGGTCCTGTTCCGGCGCAGGGCAATATCGCGCAACAGATGTTCATGTACACCACCTTTGTTGCACCTCTGGTCGCCTCGGATGCGGTGATGAACGAAGACGGCACACCAAAGTGGCGCCTCGCCCCAAGCCCGCATGGCGTGTATTGGGAAGAGGGCATGAAAGTTGGCTATCAGGACGTGGGCAGCTGGACCTTGATGAAATCCACTCCGGTGGATCGGGCCCAAGCTGCGTGGCTTTACGCACAGTTCGTCACCTCTATGACTGTCGATGTGAAGAAATCCGATGTCGGCCTCACGTTTATTCGCGAGTCCACCATCAATTCCGACCACTTCACAGATCGCGCGGACAAACTTGGGGGCCTGGTCGAATTTTATCGCTCGCCGGACCGTGTCCGTTGGTCGCCTACGGGTACAAACGTGCCCGACTATCCGAAACTTGCACAGCTGTGGTGGCAGAACATCGGCGACGCCATGTCCGGTGCGAAAACCTCGAAAGAGGCGCTTGATCAGCTCTGTGGTGACATGGAAAGCGTGATGGCACGTCTGGAACGCGCTGGAATCCAAGGCGATCTTGGTCCGGTTCTCAACGACAAAGAGGACGATAGCTATTGGTTGGAACAGCCGGGCGCACCGAAGCCCAAGCTGGACAACGAGGACGAAACCCCGATGACCATCGGCTATGACGAACTTGTTTCCTCCTGGAAGCAATAAGTTTGTGACCCTTGCCGGGGCGCGGCAGATCTGCTGCGCCCCGTTTTTGTGCCCGGCTGCTTAAGCCCGGCCGTTTTGCCTGAACGGGGAGGACCCTCATGACATATATTCTTGCCATTGATCAGGGCACGACCTCCAGTCGGGCGATCTTGTTTGACGCCCAGTTGCAAACAGCGGCTGTTGCCCAAGAAGAATTCCCGCAGTATTTTCCACAATCCGGTTGGGTCGAACATGATGTGTCGGACCTCTGGGCCACGACCGCAGGCACCTGTCGTGCGGTCATTGAAAAAGCCAATATAGACACACGCGACATTGCCGCCATCGGGATCACCAACCAACGCGAAACCACTGTGGTGTGGAACCGTAAAACGGGTCAGCCCATCCATAATGCCATTGTCTGGCAAGACCGGCGCACCGCCGCAATCTGTGAGAGCTTGCGCGCAGAAGGTCATGAACAGATGTTCACCGACCGTACCGGATTGCTGATTGATCCGTATTTTTCCGGCACGAAAGTCAAATGGTTGCTCGACACGGTCGAGGGCGCGCGCGCTGCGGCCAAAGCCGGGGATCTTTTGTTTGGCACCGTTGACAGCTACCTGATCTGGAAACTGACGGGCGGCAAAGTGCATGCCACCGATGCCACAAATGCGGCCCGGACCCTGTTGTATGATATTCGCAAAGGGCGTTGGAGTAAGACGATTTGTGATCTCTTGGACATTCCCATGGATATGCTGCCCGAGGTCCGCGATTGCGCCGCCGATTTTGGCATGACGCGCTCCGACCTGTTCGGGCATCCCCTTCCGATTCTGGGTGTCGCAGGCGACCAACAGGCGGCCACAATTGGTCAGGCCTGCTTTCGGCCCGGCATGTTGAAATCCACTTATGGCACTGGTTGTTTTGCTCTGATGAACACCGGCGACACGCCCGTCACCTCGCAAAACCGTTTATTGACCACCATCGCCTATCAACTGGACGGCAAACCCACCTACGCACTCGAAGGTTCGATTTTTATCGCCGGGGCTTCGGTTCAATGGCTGCGGGACGGGTTGAAAATGATCCGGGATGCAACAGAAACCCAACCCTTGGCCGAAGTTGCCGACGAGGAGCAGCCCGTGATCATGGTGCCTGCGTTCACCGGACTTGGAGCGCCCTATTGGGATGCCGAGGCGCGCGGAGCAATTTTTGGCCTGTCGCGCAACTCGGGGCCTGCCGAGTTCGCCCGTGCGGCGTTGCAATCCGTCGGCTATCAGACCCGTGATCTCTTAGAAGCCATGCACCGCGATTGGCGCGCGCCCGAAGGCGATGCGATCCTGCGGGTTGACGGCGGCATGAGCGCATCGGATTGGACCATGCAATTCTTATCCGACATCATCGGTATGCCCGTTGATCGCCCCGCGTGCCAAGAAACCACCGCCATGGGTGCTGCGTGGCTCGCGGGCAGCCGCGCAGGCCTATATCCGGATCAGACAGGCTTTGCCGAAACGTGGTTTTGCGACCGGCAGTTTGTGCCAACCATGACGGCGGGTGATCGAGACGCCAAGTATAGCGCATGGCAACGGGCGGTTCGAGCAACACGCATGTTTACGGCGCCATTGCCAGCCTGAGGATGCGGTGAACGACGCGCCAAGTGTGAACAGATATTGCCGTCAGTTTGTAAAATTTGGAGACGGGGCTCATGTCGGCAAGTTATGGAGGCACTTGGGACGTTGGGTCATAAAGTGATTAAAATGAAAAACGTTATTTCCATCCGAGCCATTTGATCTATGTCATTTTCAACCCTATTTGGGGCGCTAACCTTATACGTTGGGAGGTGATGGCCCGCTAACATGTGGCGAAGCCTGAAAAAGTTATCGTTATACTGTCGCCAGTATATGGTATATATACTAAATATTGTCTATTTGATATCTTAAGGGTATGAATAGGCAAATCGGACTAATCAAGAGGCGAATCTGCGCCGATATGGACGCGACAGAATTGCTTTTATGAGCAGAAGTAGATAAGGTAGCCGCGCGGTGGGTGGGTTTTTTGCTAGTATTCGCGCTGAAGAGTTTTGTTAAATTGGAGTGCGGCGAACGTGTCGGCGAAAAAAAGTCAAAATGAAACGGTAGAGCGTCAGGAATTGGCAAATGTTTTGCCTCTTTCCATGAGCACGGCTGCACCGGATCGCCTAAGCTCCAAGTCTGGCCTGAGCGGCGTTGCCGCCAGTGCGATTGGCATGGGGCTGGCGATGCAAAGCGGTGTTGCCAACAGCCTGTGGGCTTCTTCGACAGAAGATATGGATGTCGAACCTACCGACGATGATTTTGACCCGACGCAAGCGCCCGTGACACCTGATGATGTGAACGGGGATGATGTGGCTGCGGAGAATGTAGCCACAGAGGCACCGGCTGCGCTTACAGTCGATGAGACGGCTGAAAGCGTGGGTGTGGAGCCAGAGCTTTTCCCTTCTGGTGCCGTGGCCGCATCGGGCCGAACGTCAGGCGTGGCCAATGCGGGTGCCGCTGCGGAGGCGATGACCGAAATGTTGTCTCAGGACGACGCCGAAGGAGATGATACGCGCCTTTCGGATGAAGAGGGTCCCTCTCAAACTATTGATTTTATTGGGTCTGACACAGAGGGTTTGGTCGGGTCTGTTCTTGATCCCGTGTTGGGGGAGGATGGCCTTGTCGACGACCTCCTCGATGCCCTGTTTGGTGAAGGTGGGTTGCTGGATGGGCTTCTTGGGGATGAGGGGCTGCTTGACGATCTGCTTGACGGGTTGATCGGGGAAGGCGGCATCCTGGACTTGGAGGTTCTTGAAGGGCTTCTGGGCGAAGACGGTCTTTTGGATGGCGTGGTCGAAATCATTCTGGGCGAAGACGGCCTCCTGTCCGATTTGATTGGAGAGGATGGGCTTTTGGGCGACCTCCTTGATCCGCTGCTCGGGGATGGCGGTCTTTTGGATGGTGTGCTTGACCCAATCCTTGGAACGGGTGTGATTGACGACCTGCTTGGCGAGGATGGCATTGTTTCTGGCGTTGTGGACGACCTGCTTGGCGATGGCGTCTTGTCGATGAAATCGTCGGCGACATCCCTGTGGTCGGTGATCTTGTCGGGTCTGATGGCATCCTGGGGGATGTGTTGGGGAGCGATGGTCTTCTTGGGGGGGTGCTCGGTCTTGGTGGTGCGAACGCCGAGACTCTGGACGAGTCCTCCACAGTGCCTGATGAAGGATATATCGAGTCTCTGATAGATTTCGATGCTCCCTTGGGTGAGGCATCCGATACGGTGTCAGAGCTTATTGAAGGTCTGTCGTCTGGGACTGTTGATGACTTAATGTCGAATCTGCTCGGCGATACCGATGTGTTGGGTTTCGATGTTGCACAGGGCGATGTTGGAGGCTTTGATGATTTGTTTGCGGGCCTTGCGAGCGAAGATAGCCTGACGGGTTCTTTTGTGGAGCAGGGCTTGCTCGGTGGCGTGGCCTCTGCCGTTGCGAGCGACGATGTTGACTCCCTTTTGAGCGAAATTCTTGGGCCCCCCAGCAGTGATATTCTGGCTGGCGGTGACGCATTTGATGTTCTGCTTGAGGGCGCAGGTCAGGATCTGTTGAGCGGTGTTGCCGAGGTCGGTGGGATTCTTGGCGATTCGGATGGCATTTTTGCGGGCATTGCGGATATTGTTCAGTCTGATACGTCTCTGCTTGATGGACTTTCCTTCGATCAAGATGATCAGGTTTAAGTGTGATCTAGTCACATAATTACATCCTTTGCCTTGATATTCATTTTGAATAAATGAATATTCTGCCATATGCCTTTTATTGGGCGGTTTCTTTCATGTAGTCCTTATGGGTAACTGTTGGCGGTTGCCTTAATCAAAAGGACATGGTGAAATCATTATGGTGGAGTTTGATAGGGGGGATGGGGTGCCTGAAGTTCTTTTTGGAAGCAAATGGCTCCTTAAGATATTTGAAATGATTGACGTGATTCTATGGCCATGCTTTCACGATGTTAGGTTTGGGCATGTTTTTCCCACTCACAGCTTGAGTTCACAGGAATGACCGCATCTGTCCTCTTTCAGGCCAGCGATGGCAGAGTTGCGCCAATGACGACGTCGCGCCTTGCGTTGACGTTGCCGGGTCGTTTGACGTTGATGCAAGATCAGGCGGAGATCGCGGGATTTGAAAAACTTGGCGCAGATTTGCATGTGACCTTGGCCGATGGCTCCGAGATCATGGTCGAAGATTTCTTTGTGATAGGGCCTGATGGTACATACAGCCTGTTTGCCGATGAAACGGGTGTTCCGGTTGTGACCGGTCTGATGGTGCCTGAAGCCGACATGGCCTTTGTTGACCCGGCTGTTGCGGTAGCGCACAATGTACCGGCTGACGACGCAGGCGAGGGTGGCGTGGAGCTTTCCCATGAGAATGGCGGTGCGCTTGATCCCTTTGTCATCACCGGCTACGGCATCGGGGCCGCAGGCTTGCTTTTTGCCATGACCCAAGAGGAGGAGACCCCTCATGGGGAGGGCGTCGATTTGGCAGCGCCCGATCAAGCTGACCTGCAAGATGTAGAAGTGACTGAGAGTGAAGGTATTTTTTCGACATCCTCAGAGGGTGCCACAACACACTCCTTCGATATGATCATATCAGAGGGGCAAGGTTTGCTTGCTGGTCTGGATGTTGGGGAGTTGCTGTAATGCCAGTCCACATCAGGAAAATCGGCGCATTTTTCGAACGTTCTCTGAAAGCGGTGCTATGGCTTTCACCGCTTATTTTTGCCCTGTCGACCCCCGCACATGCACAAATGTCGCTTCAGGAAGCCGTCCTGATCGCCACGGCAAGTGATCCAAGTGTCGAAGCGCTGCGCCAGAAAGTTGCGGCCAAAAATGTCGATATTCAAGCCGCCAGAGATGCCTATTTCCCCTCGATCAGCCTGTCAGGAGACAGCAGCACGACGGACAGTGACGGGCCCGGTGTCACGTTGAGCGTGACGCAAGTCCTGTTTGATTGGGGCCGCACACGCAGCCAGATTGCCGAGGCGTCCCAAGTCCGGGTGCAAGCCGTTTCGGATTTGAAGATGGCGGTCGAAGACCTCACCTTTGAGATTGCGGGATTCTTCCTTGATGTTGAGGTGATGGATCGCAAAATTTCTTATACAAAAGAATACATGACGTTTGCGCGTCGTCTGGCCGGTCAAACGCAGGACCGAGCGGCGGCAGGGGTGAGCGACAACAGTGAAGTGGCGCGGGCGCGGTTGGAAATTTCGCGTGCCGATGAGCAGATGTCCCAGCTGATGGCAAACCGTCAGATTGCCATGGCACAGCTTGAGTTTTTGATTGGCCAAAAGGTGGACGCGGTCCAACTTCCGCCGCCTCTGCTGTTTTCGGAGCACTATGGTTCACGAGATAAGATCAGCGCAGCGATCCGGATTGCGCCCGGTTACATTGCGGCACGCGCCGCCGTTGCCGAAGCCGAAGCCGGGGTGCAGGTCGCGAAGGCGCAACGTTTCCCAACGATCAACCTTCAGGCACAGGGACGCATGGACCTCAACGGCGGCGATACGCAGACGGCAATTGGGATATCTGCCGGCGTGGATCTGAATTCGCGAGGGTTTGGTCAACGCAAAATACAATCTGCACAGTTGGCCGTAGAGGGGGCAAAAGCCTCGCTTCAAGGGCAAGAGCGGCAGCTCATGAACATCGCAAGTAGCGCGCTTGAACGTCTAAGCCTGTTGCGTCGCAGTGAACAATCCAGGGATGTTCAGCTTGTCGAAGCCAGAAAGGTCTTGCAGACCTATGAAAAGCAATTCGTTGCCGGTCAGCGGGAAATTCTCGACCTTTTGACCACCGGGCGAGATCTCTACGACGCACAGATTGACAAGATCGACACTTACGATGAGCGTAAACGCACTGAATATGAAGCTGCCAAAGACCTTGGTGTCTTGGGCACCATGCTTTTGGCTGGAGCGACGGTGCAATGATGCGAGATGGAAAGAGGTACTGAAATGAAAGATACCGTGTCTCACGATCCTCTTGTTCTCGGACTTTTGGAACTGTGCCGTTTGCAAGGCGTTTCGACCTCTGTCACGCAGTTGACCACAGGGTTGCCGCGCGATGTTGGCGCGCTGTTGACGCCAGATCTGGCACCGCTGGCCCTGCGGCGTGCCAATATGAGTTGCCGGATTAGCCGTGAGCCGCTGCGCGCCTTGCCGGATCATAGCTTTCCGGTGCTGCTCTTTTTGAAAGATGGCCGCACACTCATTCTCGAAACTCTGACGGAGCAGCGGGCGACCGTCGTTCTGCCTGAATCCGGAGGCGGAAAAGCGATTTGGACCTTCGAGGAACTCGACCGTTTGCATGACGGAAAGGTCCTCATCTCCAAACCGATCGACATCGTTTCGGACCGCCTCGATGGCAAGAAGGCCGGGCGTGAACATTGGTTGCTTGGCCCGCTTTGGGAGAACTGGTGGATCTACCGCGATGTGATGATCGCCTCCTTTGCGGCCAATATTCTCGCAGTCGCTACGGCGCTTTTTTCGATGCAGGTCTATGACCGCGTTGTCCCAAACAACGCGTTCGATACGCTTTGGATTCTGTCGAGTGGGGTCGGCATCGCGATTGTGCTCGAATTGGTGCTGCGGTTGATGCGCTCGTCTCTTGTCGATGTCTCCGGTCGTGACCTTGATCTGCGACTGTCGGCCCAGCTTTTTGACAAAGTCGCCAATATGCGGTTGGCCAACCAACCTGCGTCGACGGGGGTTTTTGCCAATCAGGTTAGAGATTTTGCTGTGGTGCGAGAGTTTTTCACCTCAAGCACGGTCACGGCGATTTGCGATCTGCCTTTCGTGCTTATCTTCCTTGGCGTGATCTGGTTTATCGGTGGCAATGTGGCTTTGGTTGTCCTCGCCGGTGTCGTTTTGAGCGTGTTGCCCGGCCTGCTGATGCAGAAAAAGCTTGCGCGGGCTTCAAGGGAAAACACGCGTGAAGCTGCGGCACTGAACGGTCTGCTTTTGGAGACGATTTCCAATCTTGAAACCGTTAAGGCCTGTCGTGCCGAAGGCCGGTTGCAACGTGCGCATGCACAATTGACCGCGGCAATGGCGACGACGGCCATCAAAACGCGGAATTTGACGACATTGATGAGCCAACTGGTCAGCTCTGTGCAAAGGCTTGCCTATGCAGGCGTCGTCATCGCCGGTGTTTATCTGATCAGTGCCGGGGAATTGACGGTCGGGAGCCTGATTGCCTGTACGCTTTTGTCCACGCGCGCGATGTCGCCGATGGGGCAGGTGGCCGGACTCTTGGCCAAGTGGCAACATGTCCGCGCAGCTCTGGAAGGTCTGAACGAAATCATGAAGCTTTCGGTCGAACGCCCTTCGGATCGTCACTTTGTGCGAGCCGCCGAAATGGCGGGGGATTACCATCTGCAAGATGTGGTGTTTCGCCATGACCCGCAGGCACCGCCCGTTCTTGCGATCCCTGAGCTGAAAATCGCCCAAGGCGAGCGGATTTCGCTGCTTGGTGGCAATGGTGCGGGGAAATCAACGATGTTGCGGCTTTTGGCCGGGTTGACCGATCCGCAAGCGGGCAGCGTTCTCGTCGATAATCTTGCTCTTAGCCAAATTGATCCAATCGATCGGCGCCGCCAAATTGGATATCTGCCCCAAAGCGTGGCGCTGTTTCAGGGCACCCTGAGGGAAAACCTGCTTTTGGACCATGGGCTTCATTCGGATGATGAATTGCTTGAGGCGCTCGATGCGGTCGGACTTGGGAAATTTGTGCGCCAGCACGTCAAAGGTCTCGACCTTCGGATTCAAAGCAATGCGAACGTATCCGGTGGACAACGCCAGTCTATTGGTTTGGCGCGTGTCCTGTTGCAAGATCCGAAAGTCGTCCTGCTTGATGAACCGACCTCTGCCTTCGATCATGTGACCGAAGCAAAGGTGATCGCGCATTTGAAACAATGGCTCCAAGGGCGGACAACGATCATTTCGACGCATAAGCGCGAATTGCTTGGGCTGACGGAGCGCGCGATTGTTCTAAGTGACGGGCGAGTGGCCCGCGATGGGGACTTGCTGCAAATCTTGAACTCTGCCCGTGCAAATTCGGTTCAGCAAAAACCTGTTCAGGCCGTCAAATGACGAGCGCGGATTTGGTCACCACAAGCCATATCGACGGGAGCTACCGTCGTCAGACATTGAAACGGTCGCGTTTGGTCATTCAAACCGTCGTTTTGTCTCTCTTTATCGCTATCGGTTGGGCCGCAATTGCGCAGATCAATGAAATCACGCGCGGTGACGGGCGGGTTGTTCCGTTGCGTCGTTTGCAATCCATTCAAAGTCTGGAAGGTGGGATTCTTGCTGAACTGCATGTGAGCGAAGGCGATATTGTTCAGGAAGGTCAATTGATTGCCCGTTTGGACCCGACGCGGTCGGAGACGGCATTTAATGCAACGCAAGCGGAGATCACGGCGCTTAAGGCGGAAACCATGCGGTTGGAAGCCGAGGTGATGGAGCAACCGCACCTTGAATTTGGGCCGACACCAAACGAGGCGGAGGCCGGAGAATTGCGCTTGTTTAAGGCGCGGCGCACCAAGTTGGAGGCCTCTCTGATGTCGCTGGAGGAGGAGCGGGGCACCATTGAACGCCAGATCGAGATCACAAGCCCTTTGGCCGCAGGGGGATCGGTGAGTCAGATTGATCTGTTGCAACTGCGCCAACAAAAAGCGGAGCTGGATGGCAAGATCAATGAGGTCCGAAATGTCTATGTGCAGGACGCTTACAAAGACCTGGCTGCGCGGCGGGCGAAGCTGACGACTCTCCAACAGGAATTGATCCAGAAACAAGACGAATTCCAACGGACGGAAATCCGCTCTCCTGTGGCTGGCCGGGTCAACAATATCAAAATCACCACGCTTGGCGGTGTTGTTCAGCCGGGCGAACCGATTATGGAAATCACTCCGACGGACGATCAACTTTTGATCGAGACAAAAGTGAAACCGCAAGATGTTGCTTTTGTTGCGCCGGGGATGCCTGCGAGTGTGAAAATCACAGCATATGATTTTGCCACCTACGGGGACTTGCGGGGCACGGTGACCCAGATTTCCGAAGATACGGTTGAAGAGGACACGGCGCAGGGTCCGCAGGATTTTTACCGCGTCATGATCCGCACGGATGTCAGCTATCTTGAGCGTTTTGGCGAGCAGTTTGCCATTCGTCCGGGGATGGTGGCGCAGGTCGATATCGAAAGCGGCAAGCGGTCCGTTTTGAGTTACATGACACGGCCCCTGATGCGCGCGAGACTGCGCTAGGTCAGCGAGGATGTGGGGGCATCCTTAAAGACCATACATAACGCAAAATAACCGAGATTTTGAAGAGAAAGACGACCATGCTGCCGCAGTATTTTTGGAGTGTCACCCGATGTACGGGGACTTTTATGCGTCGGTGTATCGTACCGTGCGCGGGTCTTTCACTGATTTCGGGGGCGTCGGCACAAGGGGTTCAAACCTTTGAAACGATTGAGGTTCAAGGCGCTGAATTTATCCCAGAACACGACATTCAAATGACATGCGGCGCGGTAGAAGGCGTTCCTTATCTCACGATTGAATTGCGCGCGATTGAGGATTGCCTCATGTCGACGGGGGTGTTCGAAACTGTGAAACTGATCCCCAACGGGGAAACGCTGGTAATCGCAGTGAAAGAGGTGAACACGCGGCCGGGCCGTGTCGAAGCCTCGCTGTCCTATGCCTCTCAGGATGGGCTGATCGGCGGATTGTTCTTTGAGCGCTATAATCTTTTGCCGGACACATATGGGTCGGTCAGGTTGGAATATAACCCGGAAGTAAAGCGCGGAGGTGGCCGCTTGTATCGGACCGATGTCCTCGGGAGTGACTTTGATCTGGGGGTGAAGCTGGGCTGGGAAGAATTGTCTTTCGATGACAGCTCTTATTCCAAAGAGACGAAGCAGCTTGAAACCTATCTTGCATGGATGCCGAGCCAGAAAACCCGATTGGAAATGGGCGTGGGGTATCGTGATTATCGTCTTTTCGATGTGGACGATGACGCGAGCGCTCTGTTGGTCTCCGAACAAACTCTGGGCATTTCGGCGCCCTTTTTACGCTTTGCACTGAACCATAGCTCTTTGTCGGAGGAAGAAAACGGGTGGGGCACGTGGGAATATAGTGTCGGAATAGACCAGTATTTTTGGAACCTTGGCACCGATGACAGCCTGTCGGATTTCAGGTTTGAAAGCCGCTCTTATGTGCCGCTTGGTCAGATGTGGCGGATGCTTGTCTCTTTGGATGCCGGGAGGGTGTCCAGTCTTGATGGAAATAACGCAACGCGTGTCATAGACCGCTTTGCTCCGGGGGGCGGCAGTTTCCGCGGATTTGCGCCGCGTGGGGTTGGGCCGCATGATAATGGCGACGCGCTTGGTGGAAACACATTTGCCGTCTCTTCGATCGAAATACAGGGCAATTTCGAGGACGTTGTGAATGTGCCATTGGTTGGTGGCGTTTTCTTGGACACCGGCGCGTCCTGGGCGTTGGATGACACTCTTGGTGGTGTGATTGATGATGGGTTCCATCGACGTAGCTCAGTCGGTCTTTCGCTTGCATTTGAAGTGGGACGCGCGCCGGTCTCGCTCTTTGTGGCGAAGCCCATCGACAAACAAGACGGTGACAAAGAGCAGGTGTTCGGTCTCCGTCTCAGTACAGCATTTTGAGGACCGCTTTGTTTGTCGAAACACAGCGCTGCATGAGAATGCAGTGAAAGTTTCTACAAACCGAGATGCCAGCATTGGAAACCACATCTCTTCTGCGCTGAATTCGAAACATGGCAGTACGAATATAATGAGCTGAGGCGTCTCAGGGCAGGCGCCTCAGCTCATGGCCCTGACTGAAAGCGTCACGTCTCTGCCGGGCTGTGTTTCGGAGTATATAAAGAATTATCCTTATTGCCATGGTTGAAATCTTTAGTATTGCTTTGTTGATATTTTCCATCCTAAGGTATGTATGTCGGCATTGCTTATGCTGTGACTCGACGCAGACATGGAACGTCTCGTGTTTGCCAACAATGTATATCTTTCAGCCGCCGCATATGCCGGTGGTGAAAACAGGGAGTGCGATGAGATGGCAGAGATGAGCATTCTTAACGGTTCTCATGGCCATCCTTATAAGCCCCGGACGAACACTAGACGTGTCAGCCTCGAAACCAGACTCTTCCATCGTCTCGATGATGAAATGGCACAGGCTGACAGTGCCTACTCAGAGGTTATTGACCTTTTACGTGTGAACCGTCGTGTCTTTGACCCCGCGTTCCTGCCCCGCAAGATGAGGTATGCGGCGACCGACACATCAGGCCACCACATCGTATTCGACGTTCTTTTCGGATTGCGGGCCCACCTTGGCGCGATTCGCAATGTCGTGATGCCAGTTCGGTTGCTCGCAGCGTCCGGGCGAAACGGAAAAGGCGCGATTTAAATGTTACAACAGAGTTTTGAAACATCAGGCGCCGTTGCGGTGACCCACACTGTAGGGCCTGAGAAGGTGAGTGTTCTTGCGTTGTTGGATTGGGATCATCTGCCTCACGAATTCTGTCGGTCGGATCAAAAATTTCGCGTGTCGCTTTTGGCGGGGCAGGACTGTGATCGTGCGCTTGAGATTCTGGTTCAGCTCAACAAAGCGCCGGATATTCTCATTGTTGATGAGGATTTTTTTGGATCACCAGAAGCTGCGGCAGACGCCTGTACCCAGATTCGCCGCTTTCAACCCCATATTCATATCATCGCGATTGAAAGTGAAATGTGGGAAGGCGAATCTGTCTTGGCGTCTTTTGGGTTATGCCACGAAATTTTGCCCGCTAAATGTGGTCAGCGGGCAATTCTGGGCAAGCTTGAGACATTGAACTGAGAGGTCTTTCGCGGGGCTTTTTTGCTTACATGATATTCATGTCGCGGGCGACAATCACAGCCTGAGTCCGGTTGTTGGCACCCAGTTTCGTGCAGATTGATTTGACATGCATTTTAACTGTGGCCTCGGCGAGAGAGAGGCCTTCTGCAATCTCGCGGTTTGGGAGACCTTCAGCCAGGAGCGAAAGCACTTCCATTTCCCGGCCGGAGAGAGGCGATTTGGCGGTGTCGCGTGCCTTTAGTCTTTGGTGATCAATCAGTTCAACAGGGATATACCGACCGCCTGCCGCCATAAAGCGGATTTCATTGGCGAGATCTTTCAGGGATGCGGTCTTGAGGATCACACCTGCACTGCCATTTTCCAAAATTTCCGAAATGACCTGTGCACTTGGGGCGCTGGTCAACAGAGCTGCGGGCCGGCCGCCATTGTTTTCAAGGACTTTACTCAGGCCCGAGACACCGTCCATTCCGGGCATGTTCAAGTCAACGAGAACCAGATCAAACGGGCCTTCCTTCTCCATGATCGAAAGTGCCACGTTAAGATCGGGCGCCGTTGTGACATCGAATTCCGGCAAATTTGACAGAAAATGTTCAAACATTTCGAGGACCATCGCATGATCATCCGCGATCAAAACGCGAATTGCCGTAGCTTTGGACGACTCTGTGGATTGAGCTGCCATCGCGCGCTTCTCCCTTCTTGTTACTTTCACCGGATTTGGTGCTTGCCTTGTTCCCCGTGACGTGCGGGCAATTAGCGTAACATGCACAAAAAACAAGTAAATTACATCTAAAGTACTATATTGAATCTCTGCTGAACTGCAAGTTTAGAAGAGACCGCACGCTTAACAGGCACGGGGGGGTCAGTTTAAGGCGTCGATGGCATCCTTTGTTCGAGTGAGGGCCACTTTGAGACGCTCCTCACAGGGGGAAAGGGGCGCGCCGTCATCGAATGCGCATTCCATGGCGCGCAGGCATGATTCCAACTCTCCTAGACCCGTGAGGCTGCAAGCCCCTGTTGCGGCATGAAGCATCCGACCCGTATCGGGGCCGACGCCCTCCTGTTGCAGGTTTGAGAGGACGCTGACCGCCTCGCTGTGGGCGCGTTGCATAAAGGAGATCGCTCCAGCCCGCCCCAGTTGCGAAAGCAGATCCTCGACGATGCGGGCCTTTAGAGGGCCGTCTGTCGTTTGGGACTCGTCTTGTGGCGCGGGTGCTGTTTCGGGTGCTGTTCGCTGTGGGGCATCGCTATCTGATCGCGTGAACAGAATACGCCGGAGCGCGTTACGTAATTCCGCCGGTTGGATTGGCTTTTCAAGAACCTGGGCAATGCCCACTTTGGAACACGCGTTCAGGATCGAATCAGCGACATGTGCGGTCAGCGCGACGATGGGGCCGTTCCAATGGGTTTGGCCTTGCTGTCTGACGCGCTGCGCAAATTCGATCCCCGACATATACGGGAGGGTCATGTCGGTCAGGATCAAATCCAGTGTTTGGGTGATCTCAGGTCGTTCCAGTAGGGAGAGCGCTTCAACACCATTGCCCGTCGCCCACACTTGCGCACCCGCACTTTCAAGGACGTGACGAATCCAATCGCGGCTTGAGGGGCTGTCTTCGACTAGGATCACCGAGATGCCCGCGAGCGGCGCGTCTGAAAGAGGCTGCAATGTCGCGGGGGTCTGCAACCGATTTGGTTGTTCGCTTTTTTGTAGTGTGACAGTCGCGTGCATCGTCGTGCCAATCACTGGCCGATGCTCGGTGTCTTGCGTCGAGTCAGAGACGGCATATCTGTCGGAGACATGAATTTTGCCCCCGAGTTGGCGCAAAGCATGTGCCAGAACATTCATGCCCGCTGAAGGGCGCGCGTTCGCAGTGGCCGCTGTAGTGGCCGGTTGACGCGCCTCAGTTTGGCCGAGCGCCTCGACCAAGCGCGCTTTCTGTTCTGGGGGGAGGCCGCCGCCCAAATCCGAAACTGTGAGTGTGATCATGAGACGATCAGTCTCGTCGGTTGGGCTGGGAAGCGGATGGCAGGACAGACCGATTTCCACCGCGCCTCCGCCATATTTCACTGAATTATCAATCATATTCTGGAAAACGGCGCGGACAAAACGCACTGGACCATGCACCCATATGTCATCATGCGGATCAAGCCACAGCTTGAGGTCAACGTTTTGTTTGCGCGCAATCGGGGCGATCATCGTGAGCAGAGTGCGCAGCTCTTCGGTGATGTTGAACGTTTCGTCCGGTTGAAGGCCGGTGACACTTTGTTCGCCGCGAATGACGCCTAAAATATTGCTGATGTGATCCAATGCCAGTTCGGCCGAGTGATGAAGCTCTTGGCGAGCCGCTGCTTTATCCGCTGCCGTCTTGCGGTCGTCCTCATTGAGTACGTTATCGGCGGTTGCGAGCAAGGATTGGATCGGTGTGCGCAGGTCATGTGCCACTCTCATGAGCGTGGCAGCCCGCGCGCGATTGCGCAGCCACGTCGCTTCGTGGTCGTTTTCGGACAGGCGTAAAAGATAGCCTTCTCCAACGCAAAGCGACACATGTACGACCTCCCCCTCCAATTCAGTGGAACCCAAAGACAGAGAGGCTGCGGTGCTGCCCGCCCGCTGGGCTTGGGTACAGAGGGCAGGCCAGTCTAGCGCATCATGAATCCCCTGTTGATCGAGGTGCAGGCGCTGTGCGGCAGCATTGGCCAAGAGAACCTTGCCGCTTTCACTGGCCAAGATGGAGGGCCGGCGATCCGTCGCAATCAAACGGGCGATGGTGTTGATGATAGGACGCATTGCCGTGCCTGCAGTCTCGGAAGGTGTGGAAGCAGCCTTAGAAGCCAATTCGGACGTCTCTTTCATTTCGGGGGCGCCTTATGCTTGTGTTGAGGCATCGCAATGCGTCGTTTTGAGGTAATTTGCCGACTATTTCGGCGTGTTTAAAGCAGATTCCACAGGAACCGGGGTGTTTTTGCAGGTTTGACGCCGTTAACCATTCCAAAGGATATTAATGAACCAAAGTATTGATTTTGATACATACGTTTGATAATCAAAAGGCAGGGGTGAGCCCCATATTTTTATTCGTGGCCGCCTGGGTGCTGCGTCATAGAGGGATTTATAACAATGGCGATGAGTGGACTGGTTGCGGGTGATGTTGTGGATGTTCAAGTCAACGTGAACAGAGAGAGCATTAGCCGTTATGTGAAATCTAACTCTGATCTGGTCGTTGAACTGGTCAACGGCGATAGCATCCGTGTGAGCAATTTTTACACCGCAGCAGGGAATGGCGACGTGCACCGCCTTATTTTGGCGGATGGTACCTTCAGTGGTGTTGAGGGCATTCTTGGGGAAGAAGTCGCGGCCGCGGGACTCGGCAGTGCTTTTACGCTTGATGAGATTGGTGCCGGCCTTGCCGCTCTTGCAGGTCTTGGCGCGGCGGCGCTTTCTGAAGAGTCCGGGTCTGACGAGACCCCTGAACCTGAGCCGACACCCGAGCCGGAGCCTGAACCTGAGCCGACACCGGAGCCTGAAGTCGAAAGCGGTGTGTTGGATTCCATTCTTGCCGATGATGGTCTGCTTGGTACTTTGACGGGCAACGAAGGCGGCCTTGGGGCTGTCACCGGATCGGATGGGTTGCTTGGAACTTTGGTAGGCAACGAAGGTTTGCTCGGCGCGGTCGCCGGAGAGGATGGCCTCGTCGGCTCGCTCCTCGGCACTGGACTCATCGGCGATGAGGCAGGCTCCGGTGATCCGTTGAACAGCGTCACCGAGGGCCTTTTGGGAGAAAACTCTATCGTTGGCGGCTTGCTCGGCAGTACGGGATTGACGGATGGGCTTCTCGGTTCCGATGGGATTGTTGGCGGTCTTTTGGCCGAAGATGGTCTCGTTGGCGGCCTGTTGACCGAAGACGGCCTTGTGGGCGGACTTTTGGCGGAGGATGGCCTTGTGGGTGGCCTCCTGGGCGGGGACAGTCTTGTTGGCGGTCTGCTTGGGGAAAATGGTCTTGTCGATGGCCTGATCGGTGAGGACGGTTTGGTTGGCGGCCTTCTTGGTGATGGCGGCCTCGTTGGTGGGCTTGTTGGTGGCGACGATGGCCTTTTGGGTGGTCTGCTAGGTGGCGAAGACGGTCTCCTCGACGGCGTGCTTGGCGGTGATCTGCTTGGCGGCCTGACCGACGGTCTGCTGGGCGGCGAAGACGGTTTGCTTGATGGCGTGCTTGGCGGTGATCTGCTTGGCGGCCTGACCGACGGTCTGCTGGGCGGCGAAGGCGGTTTGCTCGACGGCGTGCTTGGTGGTGATCTGCTTGGCGGCCTGACCGATGGTCTGTTGGGTGGTGAAGACGGTCTGCTCGACGGCGTCCTTGGCGGTGATCTGCTGGGTGGCTTGACGGGCGGTCTGACGGGCACCGATGGCCTGCTCGATCCGGTTGTGTCGGACGGTGGTCTGCTTGGCGACTTGACCGGGAACGGTGGCCTCTTGGGCGATGTGACGGGCAATGATGGCGTCTTGGGTGATGTCATTGGCGATGCCGGTCTTGTGTCGGATCTGACGGGTCTGAGCCTGGTCACGGATGGCACTGCGGATGCGTCCGGTGGTCTTTTGGGCGGCTTGACGGATGGGTTGCTTGGCGGCGATCTTCTTGGCGGCCTGACCGATGGCCTGCTGGGCGGCGAAGACGCTCTCATCTGATCGCAAGCGGACTGAAAAATTCGACAGCGCCCTGCCAATCGGTGGGGCGTTTTTGATTCGCTAAGGCGTACGTCTCTTTACGTAAATTCGGCGTACCACTTGCCCTCTAAGGTTGAAGCAAATTACGGCAGTTCTTTTTGCAGAGGCGTATTGACAATAGTCCTAATGAATATAAACATACATACTTAAGTCTTTTGAATTACTGATGGTAATACTTTCAGGTGTGATTCAGAGGGGTCAAAATGGGAACAGGAGTGGAACCATGGCAAACAAAACAATCTTAGTCTCCGCCACGGAGACGCGCGTCAACTTGGGTATCGATCAAACTGGCTTGGAAACATACAGCCGGTCTGGAGACAATCTGATCATCGATCTGGGCAACGGCGATACGATCACCGTCCAACGCTATTATGTGCCTGCGGCAGACGGGTCCTTGCACAGTATTGTTTACAGTAACGACATGATCGTTGATGGCGATCCTGCGGCGGCTGGCCTGGGCATGGGCTTCTCTGAGGAGGGAATCGCTGCCGCCGTTTTCGGTGGGCTCGGCCTTGCGGCTCTGGCAGCCGGTGGCGGTGATGACAGCGATGCGGATGCTGACGCGGATGCAGATGCTGACGCAGATGCCGACGCGGATGCTGACGCCGATGCGGATGCTGACGCGGATGCGACGCGGATGCCGATGCTGACGCAGATGCGGATGCTGACGCCGACGCGGATGCAGATGCTGACGCGGATGCGGATGCTGACGCCGATGCGGATGCTGACGCCGACGCAGATGCAGATCAAGGGCTCCTTGATCCTCTCATCGGAACGGGCGGGTTGCTCGGCGGTTTGACTGGCGATGGCGGTTTGCTTGGGGATGTGACCGGGTCCGGCGGTCTTCTGGGCGGGATTGCCGGTGACAGCGGGCCTCTGGGCGATCTGGGGTCGACTTTGACGGGCCAGCCCTTGCTCGGGGATGGTGTGCAGGCCGGTGGCGAGACGGGTCTTTTGGATGGCCTGGTTTCAGACGGCGGTTTGCTTGGGGACATCACCGGCAACGGCGGCCTTCTGGGCGATGTGGCCGGGTCTGACGGTCTTCTTGGTGATCTGCTTCTCAACGATGGTGTGCTTGGCGGGCTGACGGGTTCTGATGGGCTTGTTGGCGGGTTGATTGGCACAGGTCTGCTTGGCGAAGACCCGGCTGACTCGGGCGACACGGGTGGCGGTCTTCTCGACGGCCTGACCGATGGTCTGTTGGG
>NZ_PYIB01000019.1:0-880 GCF_009129705.1 Roseobacter sp. TSBP12 | reverse complement strand
GCTGTTGACAACCGTTGCCCCAAAAGAGGTCGCACTTCTGTCAACGAAACGTCCGCGCAATCCATCGATTGAGTCCATTTCGATGATCGCTCGTCGGAAGTAATCCTTGAAGGTGGCGAAGGCAGCATCGCGGAAATCACCCTTGTCGATTTGGTCGAACTGCCGCTTTGCTCGGTAGCGTGCCATCGAGGGGCGTGTGGCCGACGGCTCATGGGCTACCTCCGCCGCAGCTGCAGGTACAGCTTCAGCTTCGATGATGCGTCGAAGCTCCTGCACGACATTTAGGTAAGCGGTGTTTGGATTGGCCCATGCGCTGATCGCCTTGCCGTCAGTCGGCGCGGCCTTCAGTTGGCGCAACTCCCTCATCGCTTTCCAATCGCATTCCTCCACGATGATCGGCACTACACGGGCGGTCCCTGCGGCGTGGCGTTCAAGCGCGCGTCTCATTTCGCGCTCGACACAGTAGTCGGATGCGATGAAGTCGGGGCTCACCAGGAGCAGGAACAGGTCGGAAGCCTCCAGTTCCCGTTCAATCTCAGCGTCCAGTTCGCCACCAGCCAAGATGTTGCGATCATACCAGGTCTCAATACGCCCTTCCCTTGTAAGGTTCTTGAGGTGGACGTGCAGCCGATCAAGCGCGGCCTTGTCGTTATGGGAATAAGAAATGAATGCCCGCATCTGCTCAACTCAAATGTTTAATGTTTGTTCATGATTTACCCAAAGCGCTACCTACGTGAGACACGGCCTGTAGCGCTTGAGCCCGAAACCACTGTTATACTGTCTACAGTCAGCGCTTCTTGTTCGACTGGGACAACACCGAAGCGGCAAGTGTCTTTGTCTTTTCAGAATAGCGATCGCTGCGAAGTACCTTTGACGCGAG
>NZ_PYIB01000018.1:0-26736 GCF_009129705.1 Roseobacter sp. TSBP12 | reverse complement strand
GTCCGGGTCGGGCAAATCCACGCTGTTGCGCGCGATCAATGATCTGGATTCGCTCACGGGTGGCGAGGTCTGGCTCGATGGGGTGCAGATCAACAAAGACCTGCCCTACCGCCAATATGAGAAACATATCAACGCCATGCGGCAACAGGTCGGGATGGTGTTTCAACACTTCAACCTGTTCCCGCATCTCTCGGTGCGCGACAACGTCACCATGGCGCCGAAGCTGCTCAAAGGTCTCTCTGATAAAGAAGCCGACAAGCTGGCCGAAGAACAGCTCAACCACGTCGGCATGTTGGAGCGGATTGACTACTATCCGTCGCAACTTTCCGGTGGTCAAAAACAGCGCGTCGCCATTGCTCGCGCCTTGGCGATGCAACCGAAATTGATGCTGTTTGATGAGGCCACATCGGCGCTCGACCCGGAACTGGTCGAAGAGGTCAATCTGGTGATGAAACGCCTCGCCGAAGAGCACATGACGATGATCATCGTCACTCACGAAATGGATTTCGCCGCCTCCGTCTGTGACCGGGTGATTTTCATGGACAAGGGTGTGGTCGTTGAACAAGGCCCGCCCAGCGTCGTCTTCCAAAACCCAACCGAAGAACGAACCAAAGAATTCCTGCGCAAACATCTTGCTCAGCATCACGCCCAAAACGCCGCCGAAGCCGCGGCCCTCACTGCCGCACAAACCAACGAAGGTGCCAAATGACCACCGAGCAGTCCAACCTGTTCTACCTCGCCACCCAACCCCGACCGTTTCTGGATCATGGCGAGGGGATCTACCTCTATGATGAAAGCGGCAAGCGCTACATCGACGGCTCCTCTGGTGCGATGGTGTCCAACATTGGCCACTCAAACCCGCGCGTTTTGGCCAAGATGAAAGCACAGATGGACAAGGCCACCTTTGGCTACCGCTTGCATTTCCGCACCCATCCATCCGAAGATCTGGCCACCAAACTCGCGGGTTTGATGCCCGAGGGGTTGGATCGGATTTTCTTTGTTTCCGGTGGTTCGGAAGCGGTGGAAACCGCCGAGAAACTCGCCCGTCAATATGCGGTGACCCAAGGCCAAAGCAGCCGTTGGAAAGTCATCGCCCGCACGCCCGCCTACCATGGCGGCACCTTGGGCGCACTGGCGCTCACCGGCGGGAAACTCTTTGCCGGTCCCTTCGCGCCGATGTTCCAAGACATGCCCCATGTCAAAGCTCCCACCTGTTACTTGGATCGTGACAATCTGACCGACGAAGAACGCGGGATCAAATACGCAGAAATGCTCCGCGAGCGGATCGAGGCGGAGGGCGCGGACACGGTTTTGGCCTTTATCATGGAACCCGTCGGCGGCGCGTCGACCGGCGCGCTGGTCGCCCCTGACAGCTATTACAAACGCATCCGCGAGATTTGTGACGAATATGGCGTGATCCTGATCTTTGATGAGGTCATGACCGGCGCGGGGCGCACGGGGACGTTTTTGGCCTGTGAACATTGGGGCGTCACCCCCGACATTATCGCCATGTCGAAAGGCTTGGGCGCAGGCTATGCGCCCTTGGGCGCGGTCGCCGCACGTCGTGAGATGGTTGATGCTTTGATGGGGGCCGGGGGCTTTTTGCATGGGTTCACCTATGCCGGAAACCCTTTGGCCTGCTCCGCCGGTCTGGCCGTCTTGGAAGAGATGGAAGAACAGAATATCGTTCAGAATTGCGCGGCGATGGGCGAGGTTTTGCACGCCCGGCTCAAGACCCTGATGGACCGCTATCCCTTTATCGGTGATGTGCGCGGCAAGGGATTGTTGCAGGCCTTTGAACTCATGTCGGATCGCGACACCAAAGATCCCCTGCCGAAAGAGATGAACGCCCATTCCGAGCTGGTCGAACTGGCCTATGCGCGCGGTCTCATCCTCTATTCCCGCCGCACCCGTGGCGGCGTTGAGGGCGATCACTTCCTCGTCTGCCCGCCACTGATCATCACTGAGACGCAGATTGACGAGATCATGGCGATTTTGATCGACAGTTTGGACGCCTTTGCCGCCAACCACGACCTGCCGGTGATGGGCCAATGAGCCTGCCGGACAAAACCACCACGATCGAGGCGGCCGTGGCGCGCATCCCTGATGGGGCGACGATCATGGTCGGGGGCTTTGGCGTGCCCGGCACGCCCTTTACGTTGATCCGTGAATTGGTGCGTCAGGGTCAAAAAGACCTCACCCTGATCAAAAACGATGCCAATGAAACCGGGATGGGCATCGACCTTTTGATTGCAAATGGACAGGTGAAAACCCTGATTTCAACCCATATCGGCCTCAACGCCAATGCCATCTCCGCCCTCAATTCGGGCCGGATTAGGGTCGAATTTTGTGCCCAAGGCATCCTGGCCGAACGCATTCGCGCCGGGGGGGCGGGGCTTTCCGCAATTGTCACCGATATTGGTCTCGGCACAGAATTGGCCGAGGGCAAACAGGTGGTGGAGATGCACGGCAAACGCCTTTTGGTCGAAAGCGCTCTACGCGCCGATGTTGCCCTCATTCATGCCGACTGCGCCGATCCGTTTGGCAATCTCACATATGCCGCCACGGCACGGAATTTCAATCCGCTGATGGCCATGGCTGCCCCTATGGTGATCGCTGAAGTCGAAACCCTCGGGCCTTTGGGAAGTCTCTCCCCCGAGGCCGTTGAAACCCCCGGAGCCTTTGTCGATCACGTCGCGGAACTCTCTGAACTTTCTGAGGATTACGGCATTGTCAGACGCTAACCCCCTTGACGCACGCGCCCGCATGATCGCCCGCGCCGCCCGTGAAATCACCGCCGGTATGGTGGTTAATCTTGGCATCGGTTTGCCGACCAAAGTGATCAATCACCTGCCCGCCAATTTGCCCGTCTGCCTTCATACCGAAAACGGCATGACCGGAATTGGCGCCACCCTGCCCTATGAGCGTGCTGACCGAAACCTGATCGACGCGGGCGGGGCCTATGTCTCGCCCATCCCCGGCTCCGCCTATTTCGACAGTGCCGTGTCCTTTGCGTTGGTGCGCTCTGGTCGGCTGGATTTGACCATGTTGGGCGCGTTCGAAGTGGCACAAAACGGCGATTTGGCCAATTGGAAAATCCCCGGAAAATTCTCCCCCGGCGCAGGCGGCGCAATTGAATTGGCACAAAAGGCGCGGCGTGTGGTGGTGATGACCACGCACACGGATCGGCACGGCAATCCGAAGCTGCTGCAACAGTGTACGTTGCCCCTGACCGCCCAGCGCCGCGTGGCACGGATCTTTACCGATCTGGCGGTGATCGACGTAACGGCACATGGATTTGAGCTTTGCGAATTGGCGACGGGCGTCACCGTCCAAGAGGTCACCGAGGCCACGGGCGCGCCATTGATCGTACCTGACACTGACATTCCTACCTTTTGAGGCATCCCATGGATCAAGAGCTTTCCACCCGCATTTTGTCAGCGGTCGATGACCTGTTTGATCAGGAGATCGCGTTTCTATCTGAGCTGACATCGCACCCCTCGACGCGTGGCTTTGAGCAAAGCGCGCAGGCCTTTATGGCCTCCGAACTGACGTCGCGCGGTATGGCGGTCGATCAATGGCAGATCAACGTCGATGACATCAGCCATCTGCCCGGCTTCTCCCCCGTGCTTGGCCCGTATGAGGATGCCCAAAACGTCGTCGGCACCCATAAAAGCCGAACCCAAAAGGGCCGCTCTTTGATCCTCAATGGCCATATCGACGTGGTGCCCGCCGGGCCGCTCGACATGTGGGACAAGCCGCCGTTTGAACCGCATGTGGCCGATGGCTGGCTCTATGGGCGCGGCGGTGGTGATATGAAGGCGGGACTGGCGTCAAACCTCTTCGCCCTTGATGCCCTGCGTCATCTGAACCTTGCCCCCGCTGCCGACGTGCTTTTTCAATCCGTCGTCGAGGAAGAATGCACCGGCAACGGCGCGCTGGCGTGTCTCGCGCGGGGCTATACAGCCGATGCCGCGCTGATCCCCGAGCCGTTTGAGGAAAAACTCGTCACCGCGCAGATCGGAGTGATTTGGTTTCAGGTGCATCTTAAGGGCGTGCCGACCCACGTTGCATATGCGGGCAGTGGCGCGAACGCGATTGAGGCGGCGATCCCATTGATCCATGCGCTGCACGAAATGGAACATCGTTGGAACGCTGCCGACAAACGGCACAAAGATTTCGCCCATCACGACCATGCGCTGAACCTCAATATCGGTAAAATCCAAGGCGGCGACTGGACCAGTTCCGTGCCCGCATGGTCGGTCATAGACGTGCGCATGGCGATTTTTCCGGGCCAGGACATCGAGGCCGCAAAGGTGGAGATCGAACAGACCATTTATGAGGCCGCGCGGCAAAACGCTTTTCTCAAAAATGCACTGCCGGAGGTAATCTATCACGGCTTTATGGCCGAAGGATATGCGCTTTCAGAAGACACATCCGCCACGGCACAGGCCGCGATTGGGGCATTGGAGAGCGCACATTTGACCACCACGGGCGAGGCCTTGGATCACGCGGCCATCACCGCCACGACCGATGCGCGGTTCTTTGGCCTTTACGCCGACACGCCCGCGCTGGTCTACGGCCCGCGCGCCGAGGCCATCCACGGATTTAACGAACGCGTGGAGCTGGAAAGCATCCGCCGCATCACAGGGGCCACGGCCCTGTTCATCGCCGATTGGTGCGGCGTCGAAAATATTTAAGGACCGAACTCATGCGCGAAGCCGTTATCGTTTCCACCGCCCGCACGCCGATTGGCAAAGCCTATCGTGGCGCGTTCAACAACCTCGAAGGCCCGGCCATGGCCGCCCATGCGGTGCGTGCTGCCGTGGCGCGTGCAGGTCTTGAAGGGGGTGAGATTGAAGAGGCCATTTTCGGATCGGCCCTGACCCAAGGCTCCACCGGCATCAACGTCGCGCGCCATATCGTGCTGGCCTCAGGGCTGCCCGATACGGTCGCGGGGGTCACTCTGGATCGGCAATGCGCCTCGGGTCTCAATGCCATCGCATCGGCTGCCCATATGGTCATGGCGGAGGGCGTCGATGTGGCGCTTGCAGGGGGATTAGACTCTATTTCCTTGGTTCAAAACACTCACTGGAACGGCTACCGCTACCCATCTCCGGGCGTGCCGGATGCCTATTACATGTCGATGATCGAACTGCCGAAGTGGTGGCCGAACGTTATGGCGTTACGCGCGCGGCGCAGGATGCCTATGCTTTGGCCTCGCAGAAAAAAACCGCAATGGCCCAGGATTTGGGTCTATTCTCCGATGAAATCGTCCCTGTTGAGGCGATTAAAACCGTGACGGATAAAGCCACAGGCGAAAGCCATGAGGAGACCGTGCGGCTGGAGGCGGATGAATGCAATCGCCCCGGTACAACGCTTGAGGGGTTGAGCAGTCTCAAAGCCGTGCTTGGCCCGGACAAATCCGTCACGGCGGGCAACGCCAGCCAACTGTCGGATGGGGCCTCTGCCTGTATCGTCATGTCGGCCAAAGAGGCGGAAAGACGTGGATTAGAGCCGCTTGGCGCCTTCCGAGGCTTTGCCGTGGCAGGGGTCGCCCCCGAAGAAATGGGCATCGGTCCGATCTATGCCATTCCGCGACTTTTAAAACGTGCAGGCCTGACCATCGACGATATTGATCTTTGGGAGATCAACGAAGCCTTTGCCGCGCAATTGCTCTATTGCCGCGACACGCTTGGCATTCCTGATGAAAAACTCAACGTCAACGGCGGTGCGATCTCCATCGGCCATCCTTATGGCATGTCGGGCGCGCGCATGGCCGGGCATATCTTGCTTGAGGGCAAACGCCGCGCTGCACGTTATGGTGTGGTCTCAATGTGCATTGGCGGTGGCCAGGGCGCGGCGGGATTGTTTGAAATTTTTTAATTCACATCCCGGGGCCCAATCTTTTGTATAGAGTTATATGAATATCAGATTCGGACACCGGGGGCACCATGGCACGATCAACCACACTTCTTCTTCGGGCTTTGGCTGTTGCCCTGCCAACAGCCCTTGGGATCACCAGTGTTTTGTACTCGGACACCCTGCGACAGGCCCCCGCCGCCGCAGAGGTCAAACGTCCGCCCACCGCCGTGCGCGTGATCACCGTGCAGCCGATCGACATGGTGCCGCATGTGATCGGCTATGGCTCCGTTGCCCCGGTGCGCGAATGGCGCGCCGTGGCGCGGGTTCCGGGGGACATCATCGAGACAGCGAAAGGGCTTGCCCCCGGCGCGGTGATGCCCGAAGGCGCACTGTTGTTTCGGATAGATGACAGCGATCTGCGTCTGGATTTGGCGCAAATCGACGCGCAGCTGGCCTCCTCCCGGCTGCAAGACGACACGATCAGTGCCAGTCTTGAATTGGCGCAGGCCGACCTGAGCCTGATGCAAAATGAATTGGCGCGGCAACAAACGCTGGCGGAGCAAGGCGTGGTCACCCAAGCCGCGCTTGACGCGACCCGGCGACAAGAGTTGACAGCCCGCACCAAACATCTTGAGCTGACACATCAGCGCGCGCTCAATGTCGCCAATCGCGATGTGCTTGCCACCCAACGCGCCTCCGTCGAACGTGCCCTTGGCTTTACCGAAATTCGCGCGCCTTATGAGTTGCGTCTCACGGAGGTGACCGCCGATCTGGGTCAATTTGTCGGGGCTGGGCAAACACTTTTGTCCGCAGAGGGCACCGAAGCTGTGGACATTGCTGCGCAGTTTCCGATTGGCCGCATTGGCCCGCTGTTGCGACTGGCGGGAGAGGGCACGAGCGCGCTCGATCTACGGGCTCAGGTGCGCATTCCCGCGCCGGACCATGCCGTGATCTGGCCCGCCACAGTCGAACGTGTTGGCGAGGCGATTGATGCCCAAACCCAAAGCGCGGCCATCGTTGTGCGCGTTACTGATCCGCTGGGGCAAAGCGTGGCCGGGGAACGCCCACCATTGCGCCGCAATATGTTTGTGGAGGTGGTTCTGTCCGCCCCCAGATCAGCGCAAATTGTTGTGCCAAGTGACGCGGTGCGCGACGGCACGGCGTTAGTGGTCTCCGCCGAGGGCACGCTTGAAAACCGCAAAGTTGTGGTTGGCTTCACCTCGGATGACATCGCGGTGGTCACACAAGGCTTGAGCGTGGGCGACGTGCTTGTCGTCACCGATCCGACCATTGCGGTGCCCGGCATGGCGGTCAAACCCGTCGAAGATACGGCCCTGATCGCCAGTCTTGCCGCCGCCGCTTTGGGGACACCCGCGGGTGCGCCTGTTCCCGGTTCAGGTGGCGGGTCAGGCGCAGGATCCGGCCAAGGATCCGGCATGGGTAAAAAATCGGAGCCGCAGGAATGATCCGTCTTTTCGCCACGCACCCGACGGCGGCCAATATCCTGATGATCATCCTCATGGGGCTGGGCCTCTTGGCTCTGCCGATGTTGCAACGTGACACCTTTCCTCTGGTCGCGCCAACGGATGTCGAAATTCGCATCCCCTATCCCGGCGCTGCGCCCTCTGAGGTCGAAACCGGGATTTGTAGCGTGGTCGAAGAGCCGCTTTTGCAGATCGACAACCTGGATGAACTGACCTGTCTGTCGCAAGAAAACGCCGCCGTGTTGACCGCTGTGATCTTTGAGGGGGCCGATATGACACGGTTCCACAATGACATCAAAGACGCGGTGGGCGGCATTTCCACCCTGCCCGACAAGGCCAATGATCCGGTCACCCGCGTGGTCGAACGTGTGGCCTCGGTCGCCTCCGTGGCAGTCACCGGGCCGGATGATCCGGCGGTGCTCTTTGCCTATGCCCAAACATTCGCAGATCGCCTGCGCACCGATCCCGAGATTTCGCAAGTCACCGTCAACGGCTTCTCGGATCGCGAAATTGCCATCACTTTCGATGCATCTGCGCTCGAACGCTTCGGCCTCGACATGTCTGAAATCACCGCTCTTTTGGCCAAACACAGCCTCGATATGCCCGCAGGCTCGCTCGAAAGCGCCTCCGGCGATGCCGCAATCCGGTTCTTGGCCGAAAAACGCACGCCCGCCGAATTGGAAACCATCCCTTTGATCAGCCGCTCCGGCGGCGGAGATGTGCGCTTGGGCGATGTGGCCACGGTGCGCGCGGGCTTTGATGATCCGTCTCAGGCCAGCTATTTCGGCCAGAACCGCGCCGCGATTGTTGCCGTGAGCAAAACCGCGAGCCAAGACGCCCTCAGGGTCAAAGCCGCGCTCGACCGTCAAGTTCTGGAGGCGCAACGCGACGCCCCCGGCAACATCACCCTCGCCATTTCACAAGACTCAACAGGCAATATTCGTGATCGGCTTCGGATCATCGGAGACAACGGCCTTCAGGGGCTGATTTTGGTGTTCTTCACCATGTGGCTGTTTTTCGGATTTCGCATGTCGTTTTGGGTCGCCCTTGGGCTTCCGGTGTCCTTCCTCGGCGCGATCTTTGCGATGCAGCTTTTGGGCTACACCATCAACATGATGACCATGGTGGCGCTGTTGGTCGCGGTCGGGCTGTTGATGGACGATGCAATTGTGATCTCTGAAAACATTGTGCGCCGCCGCCAGGCCGGGGAAAGCGCCCGCGATGCCGCCGTCAATGGCACGCGTCAGGTGTTGCCCAGTGTCATCGCCTCGTTTCTGACCACGGCGATGATCGTTGGACCGCTGGCCTATATGGCGGGCAGCATTGGCGCGATCCTGAAATACATTCCCATTGTGCTGTTGATTACGCTGACCGTCAGTTTGGTTGAGGCGTTTTTGATCCTGCCCGCGCATATGCGTCATGCGCTGGACCGCGATATGCGTCCGGGGCGGATCAGCCGCTGGATCAATGGTCTGTTTGAGCGCCTCAGAGATCGCGCCATCGTGCCTTTGGCCGAACTGACGCTGCGCTATCGCTATCTGACTGTTGGGCTGACGCTGTTTGTCATTCTGTTTTCCGTGGCGCCCTATACCGGCGGTTTCATCAAATATCAAAGTTTCCCGACGCTTGAGAGCGACACGGTCGAAGCGCGGCTATTGCTGTCGCAAGGTGCACCTCTGGAACGGACCGCACAACGGGTCGCCAAGGTCGTCAAAGCCCTTGAACAGATGAACGCCGACTGGACCCCGGATCAACCGGACGGACAGGCCTTGGTCCAAAGCTACACGATCACCTATGGCGTCAATACGGATGCGGCGGGATCGGGCGCGCATATGGCCACGGTCAGCGCCGCGCTTTTGCCCGCAGGTGTGCGCACAACGGCGGTCGGCGACATCCTCGGCCAATGGAAAAAACTCACCGGGCCGATGCCCGACATGGCCGCACTGCGCTTTACCGACAAAGAACGCGGTGCGGGTGGCAAGCCGATTGACCTGCGCTTGACCGGCGATGATCTGGATGAACTCTCCGTCACCGCGCGCGAAATTCGGCGGTTTTTCCGCGACTTTGACGGTGTGCGCGATGTGACGTTTGATCTGCAACCCGGCAAGCCCGAGATTGTTGTGACCCTGCGCTCTGAAGTCGCCAATGCCCTTGGCGTCACGCCTCAAGCCATCGGGAACGAACTGCGCGCAGCCTTCAAGGGCGACAGTGCCACAAGTTTTGTCGATGGGTACGGTCAGGTCGATGTGGTTGCCCGCCTAGCCGCCACCGATCGGCGCAGCCTGTCCGATATCCTTGATCTGCGCGTTCCCGCCGCGAATGGCACTCATGTGGCGCTGAGCGCCGTGGCCGATGTGCGCCTGACCCGTGGCTTTGACACGATCACGCGGGTCGACGGCAAACGCACGGTGCGTGTGCAGGGTTCGATTGATCCAACCATCGCCAATGCGCGCGAACTGATGGTCGCGCTCAAATCGGACTACCTACCGACCTTGCCAGAGCGCCATCCCGGCATCTTTGTTTCGATCTTGGGTGAGGCCCAAGATACCGCCACCACCGGGGCCTCCCTGGGACGCAATATGATCATCGGATTGATCGGGGTTTTCCTGCTTTTGTCGTTTCATCTCAAAAGCTTTCTACGCCCCGTCGCCATTCTCGCCGCCATCCCGCTTGGGCTGGTCGGCGTGGTTTGGGGGCATATGGCCTTGGGATTGCAACTGTCGCTACCGAGCCTTGTGGGACTGGCGACGCTGGCCGGGATCGTGGTCAATGACTCGATCCTTTTGGATGCCTTCATGCAAGACAAACGCAACGCTGGGAGCGGGATCATCGAGGCCGGACGCGAGGCGGTGCGGGAACGGTTTCGGGCGATTTTCCTAACCTCCTTGACCACGGTGGTCGGGCTTGGACCATTGCTTTTTGAGCAAAGCACACAGGCGCAATTTCTCCGCCCGATTGTCGCTAGCCTTGCCTTTGGCCTAACGGTTGCGACGGTTTTGTCGCTGTTTGTGACGCCCGCTGTGGTCGCGGTTTTGGATGATCTGCACTTTGGAAAAAAACGCCCGATCCCGCGTGAGAGCGTGGATCAGGCGTAAGGTCGAAAGAGATCCTTTCGAACCAAGTCAAAGAGAGAGGAGATTACGCTGCATTCTCTGCGTGACGCGCGGGCAAAATCTCTTCGCCAAAGGCGCGCATTTGGTCCTCGGCCCAGAACCGAATGTCCTGAGTGCGGACCTTTTCGCGGTTTTTCTTCATCCGACCACGGCGTTCTTCTTCTGGCATCTCCAAGGCAAATTGGATCGCGCCATCCATCGACTTATGCGAGAACGGATTGGTCGGCACCGCCGAGGCCAATTCCACCGCAGCCCCGGCAAATTCGGACAGCACCAAGACCCCGTCACCATCGGTGCGCGCCGCGCAATATTCCTTGCACACAAGGTTCATCCCATCGGCCAAAGGCGTGATCCACGCCACATCGGCGGCGCGGTAATAGGCCACGAGATCGGTGAATTTCACCGGCCGGGAAATCAGCGCGACGGGTTGCCAATCGAAGCTACCATAGCGGCCATTGATCATCCCCGCCTGATGTTCAAGATCGCGCTGGATTTCCTCATAGGAGGTCATTTCGGAATTGGCCGCCACCGAGACATGCATCAAACGCACCTTGCCGCGCAGGTCAGGACGGGTTTCCAAAATCCGCTCAAAACTTTGCAGCTGTTCGATCCCGCCCTTGGTGTAATCGGTGCGCCCGACCGAAAGGATGAGCTGTCCGTCGCCGATTTCTTGCTTGATCTCTTTGACCCGTTTGGCCGTGGCCTCATTGGCCACCACCTCTTCGATATAATCGACATCAACGCCCACGGGGCTGGCCTGAAGGCGCACCGTGCGGCCCTCATAGCCGATTTCGGTGACCACACTTTGTTCCGAGAGCGCAGAGGTTTCGGGCACCATATCCGGGTGAACCTTTTCGCGTTTCAACGTGTCGACCTCCAACAGGGAGCGGGCGGAGGACACAAAGTTGTTCACGTAGCGCGGAATGTGGAAGCCGATGACATCACAGGCCAAGAGGCTTTCCAAAATCTCTTTGCGCCAGGGCAGCACATTGAAAATATCGGCGTTCGGAAAGGGCGTGTGATGGAAAAACGAGATTTTGACATCCGGGCGCAGCGTGCGCAAATAGCCCGGCACCAGCCAGAGGTTGTAGTCATGGACCCACACAACCGCCCCTTCGGCGGCTTCGGCGGCGGCAGCTTCGGCAAAGGCCCAATTCACCTCGCGAAAGGTCGGCCAATCGACGGGATCGTAGTTGTAGCGTTCTTTGAACCCGTGCAGGATCGGCCAAAACGCCTCTTTCGAAGAGACATGATAGAAACTTTTAACCTGTTCCGGCGTCAGCGGCAGGCGCGAGACGGTATAGGTGCCATAGGCATCGTCAATTTCGATCACCCGCTCAAACTCGGGGTTGGCGGGGTCTTTCGCATGTTTCCACGCGATCCACGCGCCTTTGTCGACACGCCCGAAAAAGCTTTTGAGCGTGGGCACAATGCCGTTGGGGCTTTTGTTTTCGCGGTATTCGATTTTCCCATCCACCTCGACCTCTTCATAAGGTTGGCGGTGGTAAACGATGACAAGATTAGATGACATATCAGACTCCTTTTGGGATATCGTGAAGCTCGAACGCGGCGATGGCTTCCAAAATACCGGCGGCCCCATGGGCCTTGGCGTGATACACGGTATCTATGTCATGAAGCCGCTGCATGAGGGCGGTTTCCGAATTGCCGACGGCCACGGATGGGAGGCCAGAGATCAACATGGACAGATCGTTCATCGTGTCCCCGGCGCAAAGAACACGCTCCTCTGGAATGCCTAGATGGTCGATCAAACGCCGGATCGACGGGCCTTTTGACACACCTTTTGGCAGGACATCGAAATAACGATTGTCGGAGATGAGCCAATCGAGCCCCATCGCTTCGACCTTCGCTTCCGCCGTCACGTCATAGCCGGTCGGCGTCAGATCGTAACTGACGCGATAGCGAAATTCGGTGGGCTGGAGCTTGAGCCCCGGATGATCGGCAAAGGCCTCGCGCACGGCTTGGCCTTGGTCGTTCCAACGCGCGGCGATGTCTTCTTCGAGGGTGGCAATCGGGGCGATGGACCCGTCCGGGCGGACCTCGGCAATCGTCGTGCCGACATCGCCGACAACAAATTCCGGCCAAGGCAGGCCCTGCTCGCGGCACATCTGCATGATAAATTCCGGGTCGCGTCCGGTGACAAAGATCAGACCCACGCTGTCGCGGTTCTCTTCGATCCAAGAGTAAAGGCGTTGGCGATCCTCAGGCGTGCCGCCCAAGAAAGTGCCATCAAGGTCGGTCGCAAGGGTAAAGCGGCGCGCGGCGATGGCCGGGCGCGGTGTGGTGTGTACGTTCATGAGTCAAACGGCTCCGAATTGTAGCGGAAGATCGGGGGAAGGATGATCTATTGAGAGATCAAGCGCATAGGGTTCGGCCTCAATCGGGCGAGACCACAATGCGGTGAAGGCCTCACGCAAATCGGCCCCTTTGTGCAACACCGCATTCACCGTCTCACAGATCGGCATGGAGACCCCAAGACGACGCGCAAGATCGGTCACTGAGGCGGCGTTGACCTCGCCTTCGACCACGACCGAACGCCCCTCAAAACAGGAGGGCCGGGCAATGCCTTGACCCAATTGATAGCCCAAGGACATGTTGCGCGAGGTGGTCGAAGAACAGGTCAACGTCAGATCACCCGCCCCGGACAGGCCGGTGACGGTTTCGCGTTTGCCGCCAAGCGTCTGGGCCAAAAGCTTCATCTCATCGGTGCCACGGGTGATAAACGCCGCGCGGGTGTTTTCGGCAAAACCCGCGCCCGACATCATACCGCAGGCAATGGCGATGACGTTTTTAACAGCGCCGCCGACTTCAACGCCGACAAGATCGTCAGAGACATAAGGCCGAAACCCACCGCCAGAGAGCGACATCGTCAGCCGAACCGCCGGGCTGCTTTCCGGTGTCAGACGATCCTGATACGCGAAGGGAAAGGCCACCGTGGCCGCGGTCGGATGATCCAAAGCGGTTTCACGGGCAAACGTCGGCCCGGAAACCGCACCAACCGGATGACCGGGCAGTTCCTCGGACACAACCTCGGACAAGAGATATCCAGTGCCACGTTCAACGCCCTTACAGGCCAATGCGATCGGAATGCCCACTGGCAGGTGGCTTGCTATGGCCTGACACATCGGACGCAACGTGGCCGAGGGCGTCACCATCAAAACGGCCTCAGCACCCGCAAGCGCATGAGCCAGATCGGCAGTGGCGGTCAGACCGTTTGGAAGGTCGACCTCGGGCAGGTAGTCAGAGTTTTGATGAGTGAGATTGATCCGTTCCGCCAGATCGGGGCGGCGTGCCCAAAGGCGCACCTCACGTCCATTGCGGGCCAAAACGGTAGCGAGCGCTGTCCCCCAACTGCCTGCGCCAAGCACAGCGATGCGGTTGTAGGGAAGCGACGGGGTATGGGAGATAGAATCCTTGATGGGGAGCTCCTTTTGGGTGCTCTAAGGTCTGTTCTGTTATTCAGGTTCTGCGCGCCCCACCCGCCTCATCACCAAGGCAGCGCGGCAAGGAGCAAAGACCAGCCAGAAAGGCGTCGCGCTCTACGGGTCGATCTATGAGAGACCGAACGGGTCCGCCGCGTGGACCACGTCGCATAGATAGTCTTTTTTGAGAGTTTTTTCAACCCACCACGCCGCATTGCAGAAAATAGCATTGATATCACAACAAAATCTTTCCAGATCCGCAGGATCAATCGCAGCAAAGATACCACCCTCAATCACCGATTAAAACGGGCACAGGGTCTGTCGTTTTTTGCAATGCAGGAGCCATCCACACAGGACCATTCACCGTTCGAGGTGATGGTGGAGCGATCCAGCTTTTCGCCGCGTTCATTGCCACAAAGCGTGGCTTGGCGTCCACGCTCCATGCTGACAAAACCTCTGGCAAAGGCCTTAGTTTGTGAAGCTTGGGAAGGGCGGGCTCATGCTGCCATTTTGGGCGAAATCTTTGGTCCAAGGACTGGAGCGGATTTGGATCGTCAGCCTTGCTGAGACGACAATAGCTCCAAACGCGCCCGGTACCCAGATTTAATATGCACACGGGCAGCGTGTTCCGCAGCATCTCCGTCATGCGCCGCAACCGCGTCAATGATCGCTTGATGTTCATCCTGTGCTTGGACGCGCCGTTTCGCAATGCTGTAGGTTGAACCGGGCAACAAGCTGAGATGAATACGCAGGTTTGCGAGCGCATCAATCATATAAGCATTGTGAGAGGCGCGCACAATTTGCAGATGGAACTGTTTGTTGTGGGTTTTGAGCGTGTCGGGATTGTCCACCCCGACATCTAAGCTGACGAGTTCTCGCAACAGGCTAATTTCGGCAGGGGTGGCGTATTCCGCGGCAAGCCGCGCGGCCATACCTTCCAAGCCTTCACGCACAGCAAAGAGCTGGCGCAAATGGTCGTAATCCAGATGTGAGACGATCAATCCCCGCTGTGGCCCATGTTCGGCCAGTCCCATCGCATGAAGCCGGTGCAAAGCTTCGCGTACCGGGGTGCGCGAAATCCCAAGTTGCTCGGCCAATTCGGTTTCCCGCAGCCGAGTGCCCGGTGTCAGTTTCCCATCTTCGATGGCATCCAGGAGTTGTTCCAAAGGCGTGCCGCGATGCATGTTTTTTTCCATTATGGCTTTCATGACCGATGAAACTTTCTGTTGGGGCACCCTAATACACGGCCCGGAAAGGAATGGGCCGCGCCAGGTCTGTATACATAAGGTCCCAGTGAAAGCCAAGCTTGACCTCAAGGACACTATGCCGCACAGCGCCACAAGTGCGTCGCACGTGTGGCTACGCATCATGCAAACGATCAAATCCCGTCCGCAGGTCACGGATCAAGTCTTTTGGATCCTCAAGCCCCACATGAATGCGTATGGTTTGACCCATTGGAGTCCAATCGGTGGCGGTGCGATAAACTGTCGGATTTGTGGGAACAAGCAAGCTTTCGAAACCACCCCAGCTTGAGCCCATGCCAAAAAATTGCAGGCCATCGAACAGCCGGGCGAGACGGCCGCGATCCGTTTCACTGATAACGAAGCCAAACAAACCGGACGCGCCAGAAAACTGGTTTTTCCAAAGCGCATGATGCGGGTCTTGTGGGCGCGCGGGATGCATCACCCGGATCACCTCACCTTGTTGCGCGAGCCAATCTGCAATGGCCAACCCGCTGGCGTGGTGCTGGCGCATCCGCAGTGGCATGGTCCGCAATCCACGCAAGGCGAGATAGGCGTCATCTGGGCTGACGCAAAATCCAAACCGCAGATAGGTTTCACGCAAACGATCATAAATCTCTTCTGTGCAGGCGATGGTGCCCAGCATGATGTCGGAATGCCCGGAGATGTATTTGGTGCCAGCTTGCATGGAAATGTCGACACCATGTGTCATCGGCTGGAAAAAGTAGCCAGCGCTCCATGTGTTGTCGATTGCTGTCACAACGCCATGCGCGCGCGCAACAGCAACGATAGCATCGACATCCTGGACCTCAAAGGTCTGCGATCCGGGAGATTCCATCCATATGAGTTTGGTTTCAGGGCGGATCAATTCGCTGATACGTTCGCCAAGCGTGGGGTCGTAATAGGTGGTTTCCACACCCAATCCCCGCAATACGAAATCACAAAATTTCCGGGTTGGACCATAGGAACTGTCACTTACCAAAAAATGGGCACCGGGTTCTGCAAAGCTCATCAGAATATTTGAAATGGCACTGACACCAGAGGGAGTCACCAGAGCGCGTTCGCTGTGTTCCAATGTGCAAACGGCATCTTCGAGGGCATGGGTTGTGGGCGTGCCACGACGTCCATACCGCAGACGCGCGCCCTCTTTGGCATCCAATGCGGCGAGAGTGGGAAAGAGGATCGTTGAAGCACGGTAGACCGGGGTATTCACGGCACCAAAGTGCTGATCTGGGTTGCGTCCGCACTGTGTGAGTTGGGTGTCAAATTCCATGTCATCAGAGGTCATAAACGAGGATTCCTTGTCATTTTCGGTATGCGCGGCGTCTTTGCGATGCTTTTGCTCGCTGTTGCACTCTACTGAAAACATTTGTATACACAGAATCAGAAGGCGTCAACGACATGACTAAATCCGTCAGTGCGAACGGACCCAAGAACGCCAAAGACCCAACAGATGAGGACTAAAAATGAACAAAGATTTCAAACTGAAAACCGCGTTGTGCGCCATCGGCCTTGCCACTTTGGGGAGCGCTGGCTTTGCTGATTCGGGCGATACGCTTGCAAGCGTCAAAGAGCGTGGTGAAGTGCTGTGCGGCGTGCATCCGGCACGTCACGGCTTTGCTGCGCCAAACAGCAAAGGGCATTGGGATGGCTTTGAAGTGGATTACTGCCACGCTATTGCCGCCGCGGTTTTTGGCGATGCGGACAAAGTGCGGTTTGTCGCCCTGTCATCGCAACAACGTTTTCCTGCCATTCAGTCTGGCGAGGTCGATGTCTTGGTGCGCAATGTGACTGCAACGCTGGGGCGTGATACGGCACTTGGCCTGAACTTCGCGCCACCGATTTTCTACACTGGTACAGGTTTTCTTGTGCATGCCGACTCTGGCGTGAAAACGGTCGAAGATCTGGATGGGGCCACCATTTGTGTTGCCCCCGGCTCAACCACAGAACGCAATGTGGCGCAAATTTTTGCGACCCGCGGCATGGACTACACACCTGTTGTGATCGAAAACAACAAACAGCTTGTCGATGCCTATGTCACCGGGCGATGTGACGCCTTGACCAAAGACAAGGCCGCTCTTCCAGGCGTGCGCGCCTATGACACCGAAAACCCGGCAGAACATGTGCTTTTGCCCGGCATCTTTTCCAAAGAACCGCTGGCCGCGGCTGTACGCCAAGGCGACGACCAGTGGTACGATTTGGTGAAATGGGTGACCTATGCCACGTTTAACGCCGAAGAGTTGGGCGTCACTTCTGAGAATGCTGGCGACATGAAATCTTCTGACAACGTGGATATTCAATCGCTTTTGGGGGTCACGGGCGACTATGGCTCCAAGCTCGGTGTGAGTGAGGATTGGGCCTATAACGTCATCACCCAAGTCGGAAATTATGCAGAAATCTATGCGCGCCATTTTGGCCCGGGCAGCCCGGTGGAATTGGATCGCGACCTGAACACTCTTTGGGTCGATGGAGGTCTGCTTTACGGTTTCCCAATCAAGTAACCCGCTTGCGGGAGCTGTCGCCCGGCTGTGACGTTTTGAAGTCCGGCGACAGCCGTATGAAGCATGATATCCAAAACCTCACGGGAGCAATCAGTGACACATATTGATGGGAGTGATCAGCGCGGGGCCAAACCGCGCCAGACGCTCAGTACTCTTCTCTACAGTAAGAGTTTTCGAACGGCTGTGACCCAAGTGGTCATGGCGGCAGTCGTTATCTTTATCGGTCTCTTTCTTTACCAAAATGTTGTCGAAAACCTGCGGGCGCAAAATATCGCGACGGGATTTGGATTTCTGGAACAAACGTCGCAATTCGACATTGGCGAAAAGATGATCACATACAGCGCGCGCGATAGCTATGGCCGCGCCTTTGTTGTCGGGCTGCTGAACACTCTGTCGGTCTCCGCAGCCGGAATCTTTTTGGCGACCCTTATCGGGTTCACCGTCGGGATTTCGCGGATCTCAAGCAACTGGTTGCTGTCCAAAGTGGCGACAGGATATGTTGAAATCGTTCGTAATATCCCGGTGATCCTGCAGGTAATCTTTTGGTCGGTGCTGTTGCGCAACCTGCCAAATGCGCGCAATGCGGTTGAGGTGTATGGCGTCGGCTTTCTCACCAATCGTGGTCTGACCTTTGCTGTGCCCGCAACGCATCCGATCCATTCTACGATGGGAATTGCACTTGTGGCTGGTATCGTCTTGGCCATTCTCGGGTCGATTTGGGCCAGACGCCATCGTGAAAGTACCGGAACATACGTAAATATGCTCTGGCCCTCTATCGGACTTGTTATCGGGCTTCCGGTTCTGGCTTGGCTGTTTGGCGGCGCGCCCACTGCCATTAGCTATCCTGTGCAAAAAGGCTTTAACTTTCAAGGCGGCGTCACCATCTCGCCGGAGTTTACCGCCCTTTTGATCGGGATCGCACTCTATGCCTCTGGGTTTATCGCAGAAATCGTGCGTGCCGGTCTTCAGGCCACGCCAAAAGGACAGATCGAAGCGGCCCGTTCGATGGGCTTTCGCCCATGGTTTGTGACGCGCTATGTCGTACTGCCGCAGGCCTTGCGTGTCATCGTTCCGCCTTTGACCAGCCAATACGTGAGTCTGATCAAAAACAGCTCGATTGCGGTGGTGGTCGGGTATCCTGATCTCGTCAATATCGGCAATACAGTTATGAACCAAACGGGGCAGGCCGTTGAAGCGATTGCTGTAATGATGCTCGTCTATCTGACCATCAGCCTGATCACATCCACCTTTATGAACTTTTACAACCGCCTCGTGGCGATCAAGGAGCGTTAAAAGATGACAACACAGTCTCAACACGCGCCGAAAATGGCCACCCCCCTTGAACCCGTGATGCAATTCGATCCGAATGCAAAAGTACCCTTTGCCAAATGGGTGCAAAAGCACCTGTTCACCTCCCTTTGGCAAAGCCTCATGACGCTTGTCGTTGCGGCGCTCCTGCTTCGCTTTGCCTGGTTTGTGTTAAAATGGGGAGTGATTGACGCCGTATTCTACACCCCTGACCCGGACGTCTGCCGCGCGGCGGCGGGGGCCTGTTGGGCCGTGATCGTGGAAAAACACCGCCCGATGCTCTTTGGGCTTTATCCCTATGACGAACATTGGCGTCTGGTGATTATGATGGTGGTCTATCTCTCCACGATCGTGGCGTCGTTGATGCCAAAGCTTTGGAACTTTAAAATCCTCATCCCACTGTGGATTCTTTCCGTGACCTCGATTGGCATCCTGATGTTCGGCGGCGTGTTGGGTCTCGTTTACGTTCCGACGTCTGAGTGGGGCGGGCTGCCGCTGACGATGATTTTGTTTTCCGGAACGGTTCTGATTGGGATGCCCGTTGCCGTTGTGCTCGCTTTGGGGCGGCGTTCGCCGATGCCTGTGGCGCGCGGCGTCTCCGTGGTTTTCATCGAGGCGCTCCGTGGCGTGCCGCTCATCACCATCCTCTTTGTCGCGGTCAACGTGTTTCCGTTGTTCCTACCGGCTGGGGTTGAGGTCAATAAGCTGTTGCGGATCACAGTGGGCATTGCGATCTTCTTTGCCTGCTATCAGGCGGAGGTGATCCGCGGCGGGCTACAGGCCATTCCCACTGGCCAATATGAAGCAGCGGCATCGCTCAACATGAGCTATTGGCAAACCACCCGCAAAATCATTTTGCCGCAAGCGCTGCGTATCAGCCTTCCGGCGATCACCAACCACATCATCGCGGCCATGAAAAACACGTCCTTCGTGATCATCATCGGGCTTTTTGACATTCTGACGGCGACCACTGCCGTGATGCAGGACCCACTATGGCGCCGCTATTATATCGAAGCCTATCTATTCGTCGCCGCTGTCTATCTCTTTTTTGGCTACGCGCTCTCCCTCTATGCACGCCAAGTCGAAAAATGGATCAACTCGGGTCGCATCTGACTGTGCCCGGATAGGAGATACTCATGTCCAACATCATCGCCCAAACTCAATCCCCCTCACCCTCACCCTCACCCTCACCCTCTCAGAGGCTTGACCAAGAGCCCATGATCAAGCTCAGGGATGTGTCCAAATGGTATGGCCATTTTCAGGTGTTACACGATGTCAGCCTTGACGTCCGTAAAGGCGAACGTGTGGTGATCTGTGGCCCTTCCGGGTCGGGAAAATCCACGCTTATTCGCTGCATCAACCGTCTCGAAGAACACCAGAAAGGCGAGATCATCGTCAACGGTATCGAGATGACCGACAATGTAAAAAACATCGAAAAAATCCGCCGCAACATTGGCATGGTGTTTCAGTCGTTCAATCTTTTTCCACATCTCAATGTCCTCGACAATTTGACCATCGGACCGATGCTGGTGCGGCACATGAAAAAGAAAGACGCCGAAGAGTTGGCGATGCAGTTCCTTGAAAAGGTTCGCATTCCAGAGCAGGCACAAAAATACCCGCTTCAACTTTCTGGCGGCCAACAACAGCGTGTCGCGATTGCGCGTTCGCTCTGTATGCAACCCGAAATCATGCTGTTTGACGAACCAACCTCTGCGCTTGATCCTGAAATGATCAAAGAGGTGCTCGATACCATGATTGAACTGGCGGACAGCGGCATGACGATGATTTGTGTCACCCACGAGATGGGATTTGCCCGTACTGTCGCGGATAATGTGATCCTCATGGCCGATGGAAAAACGGTCGAAAGCGGCACGCCTGAAGAGTTCTTTGGCAATCCAAAGAACCCGCGGACGCGCTTGTTCCTTGAACAAATCCTCAAACATTAAGGCCTCCCCAGGGCGGGTTCTCCCCTGATCCGCCCCACATTTTTACAACCCACATACTCTCTTGGCTAAAGGAGATCCCTCGTGTCCGCTTTGACACTCGACCTTGCGCGCCTCGCGTCAGGGCTCAGATTGTGTGACCTCTCTGACCCTGCTCAGCACTGGGCCAAACGCGCCATCACGGACACGCTGGCCTGCGCTTTGGCCGGGGTCAATGAACCTGCGGTGCGACTGGCTGTGGGCGTTTTGCCCGCAAGCCCCGGCCCCTCCCTGGTGTTTGGAACCGGGCACAGGCTGCATCCTTTGGATGCCGCACAAATCAATGGCATTGCTGCTCATGCATTGGATTTTGATGATTGCAATTTGGAGATGGACGGCCATCCGTCCGTGTCCATTGTCCCCGGCCTTTTTGCACTGGCCGAAGCACGCAACGCCTCCGGTGCACAGGTCCTGACCGCCTATGTCGCCGGGGTGGAGGCCGAAATTCGCCTCGCGCGGATCGCCAATCCTGCCCATGCGGAACGTGGCTGGCATCCGACGGTGACCTTTGGCGTGATCGGGGCTGCAGTGGCCGCCGCACATCTCATGCGTTTATCGCCGGAACATACCGCCACCGCCATGTCGATAGCAGCCTCTTCTGCGGCGGGGCTTCGGGCCAATTCCGGCACAATGACCAAACCGTTTCACGCCGGACAGGCCAATCGCAATGGTGTTCAGGCGGCTTTGTTGGCCGAAGCGGGCTACACCGCGCGCCTGAGTGCGCTTGAACATAAATTCGGTTTTTTACGAGCCTTTGGTGACAGCTTTGATGTTGATCCGGGCCCCGCATTGGACGGCTGGGGCAAAGACTTTGCACTTTTGTCGCCTGGGATCGCGATCAAGCAATATCCGTGTTGTGCGTTTATTCACTGCGCGATCGATGCCGCCGCTCAGCTGCGCGGTGACATCAAGACCGCTCAGATTGAGCGCATTGAGGTGGCGCTCCATCACAAACGGCTCAAAAACATTGATCGCCCAATGCCAAAAGACGGGTTGGATGCCAAGTTTTCAACCCAGCACCTCACAGCCCGTGCCCTGATCGACGGCACCGTCGGCTTGGATGATTTTCATCCAGAACGGGTGCTTGACCCAACTGTGGTCGCTTTGGCCGCCAAGGTCGCTTTGGTCCCGCACGAGGAGGGGCTTTCGATGGGACTTGTTCATGTCTGGCTCGCGGATGGGCGGCATTTGTCCGCAGAGGCGACCGTGGCCATGGGACGCGACCCGTCCAATCCGATGACCCAATCACAGGTCCGCGCAAAATTCCACGATTGCGTCCCGCCCTCGGATCAAAGCACCGCGCTGTTTGACGCCTTGATGCAGCTTGAAACCTTCCCCTCGCTCGCGCCGATCACCGCTGCGATATGCCCCCCGCCCCCCAAATAAAGACCGGAGGAAACCATGTCTTTGTCTTTTGAGCTTGCCACGCGCGCGCAAGCGCTTGATCCCGAACATTTCGACCCAGAGGCTTTGGGTTTTGCCCGTGTGGCGATTGCCGACATGATCGGTTGCGCTTTGTTGGGCGCCCAAAGCCAAACCACACACTCCGCGCTTTTGACCGGCGTTCATGGCACTGGACCCTGCCATGTATTGGGTCGTCATGAGCGGTTGAGTCGCCTTGATGCGGCCTTTGTGAATGGTGTCTCCGGTCATGCACTTGACTACGACGACACCAGCAAATCGCTTTCAGGGCATCCGACCGTCATCATCATCCCGGCCATTCTTCCACTGGCAGAAACCATGGGGACCACCGGGCGAGAGTTGCTCGACGCTTATGTGATTGGCGTCGAAGCCGCGACCCGTTTTGCGCGGGGCGTAAACTTTGCCCATTACGAAAAAGGGTGGCATCCAACCGCCACGCTTGGGATTTTTGGCGCCGTGGTTTCGGCGGGCATTTTGTTGAAACTTGACACCAAAAAAATGGCCCATGCGATTTCCATGGCCGCCTCTTTGGCATCCGGCATCAAAGCCAATTTTGGCACAGACACCAAACCCCTTCACGCAGGGCTGTCTGCGCGAAATGGTCTTTTTGCCGCCTTGATGGCCGCAGACGGTGTCAACGCCTCCCCCACCGTAATGGAACATCCTCAGGGTTTTTTGGAGGTCTTCAACGGCAAAGGCCATTACGAAATTGAGCGGATGCTGACCGGATGGGGCGCGCCGCTTGATCTGATGAGCCCTGGCATTTCGATCAAAAAATACCCCTGTGTGTACAGTGTTCACGCGGCGATTGATGCGGTGATCGCACTGCACAATGGCCCTTTGAGCGACAGCACACAGATCGCGGATGTCGTGGTCCGGATGCACCCGCGCCGACTTTTGCCGCATGTGCGCAATCCGGCAACCAGTGCTTTGAATGCCAAATTCAGCCTGCCTTATGCTGTCGCGCGGGGGTTGGTGAACGGTGCAGTGCAACTTGAGCATTTCGAAGAGAGCGCCTTGCACGATCCCGAGGTCACTCGGGTGATGGAGCTTATTCGAATGGAAGAAACCGACCCCGAGTTTTCCGATTATGGTGCCGAGGTGCAGGTACGTCTCAAGAATGGCAGCACAGTTCGCGCGTTCGTCGACGTTCCCCTGGGGCGCGGACCAGAATCCCCACTGCCACAGGAAATGCTTGAGGCCAAATTTCGCGACTGCGCCAGCCGCAGTCTGAGCGATGCAGGAACTGCGGAGGTGTTTGACATGCTGATGCGCCTCGACTCGTTGCCCGATGTGGCACAGCTCACAACCACCATCGCCTCCGCCACGCTGTAGATCAGAGGAAAACACTATGAGTTTCGCAAAACACCTTTCCGAATGCGCCCTGTCGATCCGGCTCGACACGCTCCCTGATGCGGCCCTTCACATCGCGCGCCGCGCTGTCGCAGATACGATTGGCGTTGCCCTTGCCGGCCGCTCCGTTCCATATCTGACCACTCTTGAGGCAACGCTTGAGATCACATCAGCCGTAGGAGAGGCCACTCTTTGGGGAGCGGGTGGCGCAAAGGCTTCGGTCCTTCATGCGGCGATGGTCAATGGTACGGCAGCGCACGCGTTGGATTTTGACGATTGCTCGACAACGATGGGCGGGCATCCGTCGGCCCCAATCGTGCCTGCAGTTTTGGCCCTGTCAGAGCAACTTGATGCCTCCGCGGGACAGGCCATTGAGGCTTATGTGACTGGGGTCGAGGTCGAAACCCGTCTCGCCCGCGGACTTTTGCCGCATCACTACGAAAAAGGCTGGCACCCGACCGCCACGCTTGGGGTCTTTGGCGCGGCGGCCGCCTCTGCCCGCATGTTGGGCTTTGACGCTGCCGCCATGGCCAATACTTTGGCCATGGCGGCATCAATGGCCACAGGATTAAAATCCAATTTTGGGACCCCGGTCAAACCGATACATGTGGGGCAAGCGGCACATAACGGCGTCTTGGCCGCCCTGTTGACACAGCAGGGCATGAGTGCAAATCCAGAAGCGTTTGAACATAATTACGGTTTTTTCAACCTGTTCAATGGTGCGGGCACCTATGACATTCAGGCGATTTTGACGGACTGGGACGGGCCGTTGGAACTGCTTGATCCAGGCATTGCGATCAAACAACACCCCTGTTGCGGCAGTGCCCATTCCGCCATTGATGCCGCGCTGGCCTTGGTATCCGAACATGGCACTTTCGCACCCGAGCGCATCGCTTCGATTGCCACTCAGACCCACGAACGCCGTTTGGCGCATACCAATCGCCCCGATCCAAAGTCCGGTCTTGATGCGAAGTTTTCAGTGCAGTTCCTCACCGCCAAAGCATTGACGGCAGGGCGGTTGCGCCTTGGGGATTTTGCGGATGACAGCTTTTTGACCCCTGAATGTGCCGCCGTTTTGCCAAAGATCACCTCGACAGGACATCAAAAGGAGGACGCCTATTTTGGCCAAGTCTCTGTGACCTTGACGGATGGGACAATTTTACAAGCCGACGCCTCCACCCGATTTGGCCGCGGCCCGACCAACCCAATGAGTGACACAGAACTGAAAGAGAAGTTCATCGATTGTGCTGCAGGCACTTTGGGCGAACAAGGCGCGCGCGCGGCCTTTTCCGCCTGCCTTGCGTTGCAACCTCAGGACAGTCTCGTAGACCTCCTCCAACGGGTTTCCGCCAAGGAGGCCTGCTGATGATCACCTTATACGCTCGCCGCGATTCCTCAAATTGCGCCAAAGTCTTTTGGCTACTCGATCTGCTTGATCTGCCTTTTGATCTTATCCCTATGGGACGCGGATCTGGCGCGCGGGACACTGTTGCGTTTGAACGCCTCACCCCGTTTGGCAAGGTTCCCGTGATCACCGATGGGGCGCTGGTCGCGTGGGAATCAAACGCGATTCTGCGGTCTCTTGCCAAACGCACACAGCGCAACACCGTGTGGCCCGAAGATCAGAGGCAACAGACCCGAATAGACGGCTGGATGGACTGGGCTTCCCTGTCGCTGACGCCACCTTTGACTCGGCTGCGCAAAGTGCGAGCGGCAGGTGGCGAAGGCGAATTGGCCGCGGTGATCGAGGCGGCTACTCTGCTTGATTGGCAATTGGGCCAAAGCCCGTTTATCGCAGGCGACACGTTGAGCCTGGCAGACATCACGGCGGCCCCCTCAGTGCATAGACTGGGGCTTTTGAGCACCCAGGAGCCACGCCTTCCAAAGCTGCCACATCTTTTGGCCTATCGCGAAAAGCTTGAGTTAGACCCGCTTTATCAGCTGCATATTCGCGATGCGCTAACCTGATCGCCCGAATGGGTGCCTCTCCGCGCCCATTCCCCAGCCCTTTCATGACCAAACGGAGCGCACCCTGTGACGCTCTGACAGGAGAGCTTTGCCATGTCACAACATCCCCTCCCTTTTCTGTTTTATCGTGGCGGTACGTCGCGCGGGCCTTTTTTCAATCGTGCGGACCTGCCCGAAAACCGCAATCAATTGGCCGAAGTCTTGATCGCGGTTATGGGCGCGGGGCAACCCAACAACATTGATGGGATTGGCGGTGGTGTGGCCGTCACCACGAAAGTGGCGATGCTGTCGCGGTCAGACGATCCCAATGTCGACATCGACTATTTCTTTGCTCAGGTTTCAGTGGAGGAGCGGCGTGTCGATTTCAAACCAACCTGCGGAAATATGTTGGCGGGGGTTGGTCCAGCGGCCATTGAGATGGGATTGATAACGGCGCAACAGCGGGAAACCCCGGTGAGGGTGCGCGCAGTTAATACTGGGGCGTTGATTGACATTGTGATCCAAACGCCAAATGCGCAGATGCACTATGAAGGCACTGCTGCGATCGACGGTGTTCCAGGCACTGCCGCCCCCGTCTCATTGATGTTTCGCGAAACCGTAGGCGCAGGCACTGGCATGATGTTGCCGACAGGCCTGCCTCTTGATGTGATCGACGGGATTCTAGTCACTTGTCTTGACGTTGCGATGCCGGTGGTGATTGCACGCGCCGACACCTTTGGTCTCACAGGCTATGAGACGGCGCAAGAGCTTGACGATAATATGGTTTTCACGGCACGTCGCGAAAGAATACGAGTCCAGGCAGGGGCACTGATGGGGATGGGAGACGTGTCCGATAGCGTCACGCCCAAATTTGCCCTGATCGCGCCCGCACAGCAGGGTGGACAAGCGTCAGTGCGGTATTTCATGCCCGTACGCTGTCATCCGACCTTGGCGGTGACCGGCGCACAATGCCTTGCCAGTTGCCTTTTGCTGCCCGGCTCAGTGGCCGAGGGTCTCTGTTCAGTGCCTGAGCGTGGACCTTTGGAGATTGTGTTAGAACATCCTTCGGGTCAGATGGCC
>NZ_PYIB01000017.1:0-1013 GCF_009129705.1 Roseobacter sp. TSBP12 | reverse complement strand
AGCATCCGCGTCGGCATCGGCATCGGCGTCAGCATCCGCATCGGCATCCGCGTCGGCATCTGCGTCAGCATCGGCATCCGCGTCGGCATCCGCATCCGCATCGCTGTCATCACCGCCACCGGCCGCCAGAGCCGCAAGACCGAGCCCACCGAAAACGGCAGCTGCAATGCCTTCTTCTGAGAAGCCCATTCCCAGACCTGCCGCAGTCGCAGGATCACCCGTAACACCGCTGGCCGTTCCATCACCAAAAACTAAACTGTGAAGAGACTGGTTCTCGGCAAAAGTATAAAAGTCGTTAACAACAATCTGATCACCACTCTTAAGATCAATGATCAAATTGTCTCCATTTTTAGAGTAACGCAGCACTTCGTCCCGCATCACGTCGATTTTGACACTAATTTCAGGACCCGCCTGAATGGAGGTGGTTACCATCGTTCATCTCTCCCAATTTCCCAAAGGCCTATGAGCCCACCAAGCACATCATATCTTATTGCTGTATATTAAAACTAAAGTATATTATCTAGATTTTTTTGATAATCTTTAGGACTATTTCACCCACCCGCCCGCAGGTGAGACATATCTCATCCACAGTAGGTTAAGCGCCTATAAACACGCCACGAAAACAAATCTCAGGCTGAATGCAGGTTCAGCGTGAGTGAGCTACATTGGAATAATTTGTTCTGTTCCAACGCAACCTGCTTCAACGCATGCGCTGTTGCGCGAAAACCAGAAGATTGTGCAATCAAGCTTGCGTGCAGGGCCTCAGCCACCAAATCTCTTGATTCGCAGCTAAAAATCTCTAAGTGATTTTGAGTATCATTCATAATGTGTTCGCTTTGCTCAAGTAAGGAGAGAGGCAGATCATGCTGGGTGAGTGGTGATGGGGTGACATAACCCGCCTCTCAGGTAGTAGAACGCCACGTTACCGGGGCGCTCCATTCTGGAGCAGCTCGTTGGGCTAACTGCTCCTACGCGCTCCTGTCAGCCGAAGCGCGATCTCGGGATGTCTTGCG
>NZ_PYIB01000016.1:0-1070 GCF_009129705.1 Roseobacter sp. TSBP12 | reverse complement strand
GGATGCGCAGGATCGCGCGGTAGCCGTTCCGCAGGTAAGCGGTCTCGGCGAGATCCACCGGGGGTTTGGGGACGCGGCACGCATCCTCTTCATCCCGTGCGATCTCCATCGAGGTGAAGGGCCGATCCTGACCTGATGCCGCGTCAGGCAAGACAAGGAGGCCGAGCGGCAGGGCAAGCGAAAGGCTCAGAAGTCCGGCTTCCTTCAGGGTGAAGCGGCTCGGGGTAAGCTTGGAGGTCCTCATGGATCCACCGCCATTGAGCGGAATTTGCGCTCGTCCGCGAGGGTGGCGGCATCGACGACGCCAAGTTGGCCGGCACTGACGCCTTGGGCCGCTTCCAGGCGCCAGATCTGGGTTAGGATGATGCCGAGCTCGGCAGTAACGCGGGTGTTGAGATCGACGGCGGCCTTCAGCCCGTCCTGATCGTCGATGAGCCCGACCATGGTCTCGAGCCGCTCGAGGCTTTGCCCCGCTTCTTCATGGCTTTCTTGCGCCGCGACGGAGAGCATGGCGCTGGCCCCGGCCGAGGCGGCGATGCGGTTGTCGGCAGGCTGATCGGAGCCCGAAAGCGTGCTCAGGCGTTCCGAGGTGAAGCCGCTGCCAGACAGCACACGCTCGACCGAAGCCGAGAGTTCTGCGCCTGGATTGAATCCGCTCAGGAAATCGCCGCTGGCCAGTGACTGCGCGGTATTGAGGGGGGCCACCAGCTTGCCACGCAGCGCGCGGAATTCTTCGACAGTGGCGAAGAGTTCTCCGAGCCCGCTGCCCTCAATCAGTGAAGTCAATTGCGCCTCGAGGTTCGTCAGTTGCGACAACTGGGTTTCTAGTTCCAGCCGCATGGTGGCGAGCTGCTGCATCTGGACGTTCAGGTCCTCGGCCATGTGCTCGAGCTGTGCCACGAGCTGACCAAGCTGTGATCCATCAAAGGTCGGCACGCCCTGCGCCGCTGCGGGCGAGGCAAACCCGAGTGTGGTGACTGCGGCCACGGTCAGGAGAAAATGTCTCATTCGGGAACTCCCATCTGCATGAAGTCGCGCTCGGCCAGCCGGTCGGCGACGAGGTGCTGCGC
>NZ_PYIB01000015.1:0-1002 GCF_009129705.1 Roseobacter sp. TSBP12 | reverse complement strand
GTCGAATAGCGCGCTTTCTGATGAACGTCATGATGGCCGCTGCCGGGCAACCATGGACAGTCATCAAGCTCGAACAGCGCGCGGCTTACATGGCCGCTTTAGAGACAGCGAGCGTGAGGGAAGATATTCGACCGTTTGCAGCTTTTCTGGCCGAGACAAGGGCAGCGCAATGACAAATAAATATGTTCTGGTCATGGGAAGCGCCAATGACGCCGAACGCCAGCCATTCAAGTTCTACATTTGAGCGAGTCCGACGATGAGAAACACTCATTCTGCAGCTACCGTTAAGACGCCAAGCCTGATCGACATCGCTGAGTTGCGCGTCTAGCTCATGCCAGTAACCCTAACCCCAATACGGCAGAAAGATTGTTGGTCGGGCTCCACTTGGACGATTGAGGACGAGGACCAGCTTGCTGAGCTCCTGGCCCGCGTCGCAATAGGTCAGTCGCGAACAGTGGAGCGCATATTGCGCGCCACAGGCGATTTGCCCGCGCGCTATCCCAAAGGCGGTTTCGAAGGTGCGCGAAAGCTTTTGACCGTCGGCACTGGCGACAAGACCTACCATCGGGATGGTTGGTTTTTTCAGGTCATTGCGTGGATCGCCGCTCACCGTTTCGACGATGAGGCTCTCATACGGGCTCCACAGATGATTAAAGCGGACAAAGGGTTGGATGGCCTCATTATTGAGTTCGACAGCGACGGCATTGCCCATGTTGTCATCTGCGAAGAGAAGGCGACCAAGAACCCTCGGAACCAAGTTAAATCAAAGGTCTGGCCGGAGTTTGAGCAGTTTGAAACAGGCGGACGAGACAACGAACTCATTGCGTCGGTAACTTCGCTACTTGAGGTATCCAGAGACCCAGACCCCGACGGGACTGTTGCCGATATTCTATGGAATGAAAAACGGGCATACCGCGTGGCGGTGACCGTTGGTGGCAAATATGCATCGGCAAAGGGACGCAAGGGCTTGTTCAAAGGGTATGAGAAGTCTGTACTGGGTGA
>NZ_PYIB01000014.1:0-98402 GCF_009129705.1 Roseobacter sp. TSBP12 | reverse complement strand
CAGCCCGAAGCCGCCCAGCCGGGTGCCCCCGTGCCACCGCCGGTCTATATCATCGGCACCGAAGTCCCGGTTCCCGGTGGCGCGATGGAGGCTCTCGACACGCTCGAAATTACCTCCCCCGCCGCCGCCCGCACCACCGTCGACATACACCGGGCGGCCTTTGCCCAGGCGGGTCTTACCGCCATTTTCAATCGGGTCATCGGCCTCGTGGTGCAACCCGGCGTGGAATTCGGCAATCACAATGTGATCGACTACGCCTCCCCCGCCGCCCGCGCCCTGAGCGCCGCGCGCGCCGACTTGCCCGGCATGGTTTTCGAGGCCCACTCGACGGACTATCAAACTCCCGCGGCCCTGACCGCCCTTGTGCGCGATGGATTCGCGATCCTGAAAGTCGGTCCCGGCCTGACCTTTGCTCTGCGCGAGGCCCTATACGGGCTTGACCTGATCGCCGAAGAACTCCATCCCGGCGTCCGACCGATCTGCCTGCGCGCCACTCTGGAGCAGGTTCTGCTCGACCACCCGGCGTATTGGCTGTCCTATTATGAGGGCACCCCGGAGGAGCAACGCCTGCTGCGGCATTTTTCGCTCAGCGACCGCATCCGCTATGTCTGGCCAGACCCAAGGGCCGACGCCGCTGTGACCACCCTGCTTGAAATGCTCGGTGCGGATGCAATCCCGGAGCCGCTGATCAGCCAATATCTGGGCCAGATTGCCGCCAGAGTTCGCGCAGGCCACCTTGCCGCCGACGCAAACACCCTGTTGCTGGCGAGCATTGAAACCGCCCTCGCCCCCTATATCGCCGCAACGCAGGAGCTGCAGGGCAGATGAAACGCCTTTTCATCGCCTCACACGCTCCACTCTCGTCACCTTGACCTTATTTGGCGCACATGCAGATGGCGGCAAATATGGGACACACCTTTGAAGGCCAACACGCCATATGCGGCTGGAGAAACACCGCGCAAACGGTCACTTCCATCCCCCCTCCTCGCGCACCTCACGCATGATTTCGACGATCAGGCCCCCAATCGTGCGCACCGCGCCTTTGCGCCGCTGTTCACGGCTTGTCGCGACACATTAGGGCCATGTCACCTCTGGGTCGGTGACCGGGCGCGCATCGAGTGTCCCCTGATGTTTTTCGACGATCAAAAAGCGGAATGCCCAGATCCCGTTCAAGGCCGGCGATCTGGCGGCTGAGCGGGGGGTTGGGCAATACGCAACCGGCCCGCAGCCTTGGAAAAGCTTTGTTCCTCGGTCACACAGACGAAATGGCACAAAGCGCGCTTCGTCAGAGGCCAGGAACAACGCGGCATTGGCGGTGTCGCACCCGTCGCCCATCCAGCCCATCGGGTTGCGTTTGAGGCGGCTTTCCAAAAGCTTATCGACATCCCCTGGAGGAGCCGCCGACATTGTTGACGAGGATGCCAACGGTGCCAAAACGAACGGTCCACACAGGCGGTCACCATGGCCTCAACCGCTTTTCTGTCGGTGACATCACACAGGTAAGGTTCGACCTCGCCCGCCACGGCTTTGACCCGCTCAAGGGTTTCGACCATCGTGTCGGATTTGAGATCAACGGCAAAGATTTTTGCGCCTTCCTCTGCAAACGGCACGCAAGCCGCACGACCGTTGCCCCAGCCCTGACCAACACAGCCCGCGCCGGTGATGAGTGCGATTTTTCCTACGAGACGACCAGCCATCAAATATTCTCCTTGAAACCGTAAAGTTGAGCAGGGTTGTCGACCATCAGCGTGTTCAAAAACGTATCGGTCGGCGCGATGTCCGCGAGCAGATCAAACAGATCACCATCATCTGGCGGATCTGCGAGAAAGTTCGGGTGCGGCCAATCGGTGCCCCAACCGGTGCGGTCCGGAAACCATTCAACGATGGTGCGCGCGAAGGGGATTGCATCCGCATGGGGCGGATCTTGGCGTGAGATGCGTTCAGAGCCGGAGACTTTCGATCAGATATGATCATGGTCCAACAGCCGGCAATCCCCATCTGGTCATGCAGGCGGAACAAATCTTCGGCCACCGCCTCAGCGGGTTTGAATTTGCCGGCCCGGAGTGGTCAGGACTTGACCTTCCTAAAAATTTGATCATATTTTTGCACAAGTTCTCGTCCACGCTCGGAGTTGCGCACAAACTGCCGTGCTGGCTCCTTTTATGTGTGGCGATACTGTGGCCGCATGCCACCACCGCATTCCGACCCGGCCTGAGTGTTCGGGCGTGATCATCAAAGGACATTGATCGCATGAGTGACAATCATTTGCCCACCGCAGAGCTTCAGGCGCTCGACGCCGCCCATCATATGCACCCGTTCACCGACAGCGCGGAACTGGCCAGGAAAGGGGCGCGGATCATCACCTCCGCCAAGGGCGTGTGGCTGACCGACAGCGACGGCGAAGTGATCCTTGATGCGATGGCTGGTCTTTGGTGCGTCAATATTGGATACGGGCGTCAGGAATTGGTCGACGTCGCCGCCCGCCAGATGTTGCAATTGCCGTTCTACAACACCTTTTTCCAAACCTCGACCGTGCCCGCGATCATGTTGGCCAAACGTCTGGCCGAGCTTGCGCCGGGGGATTTGAACCATGTGTTTTTCAACGGCTCTGGTTCGGATTCCAACGACACAAACCTGCGCATGGTGCGCCATTATTGGGCCGCCAAGGGCCAGCCGGAGCGTTCCATCGTCATCTCGCGTTGGAATGGCTATCATGGCTCGACCATGGGGGCGGCCTCTTTGGGCGGGATGAAGGGCATGCATGCCCAAGGCGGTTTGCCGATCCCCGGCATCGTGCACATTGATCAGCCCGATTGGTGGTCCGAAGGTGGCGATATGACACCCGAAGATTTCGGGCTGGAACGGGCCCGTCAACTGGAGACGAAAATCCTTGAGCTTGGCGCGGATAAGATCGCAGCCTTTATCGCGGAACCGGTGCAGGGCGCAGGCGGTGTGATCGTGCCCCCCGTCACCTACTGGCCTGAAATTCAAAGGATTTGTAAGCAATATGGCATCCCGTTGATCGCCGACGAAGTGATCACCGGCTTTGGCCGCACCGGCAACTGGTTCGGCTGTCAAACCATGGGCTTCACCCCCGACATCATGACCTGCGCCAAGGGCATCACCTCGGGCTATATCCCCTTGGGCGCGTCCATTGTCTCGAACGAGATTTTCAACACGCTCGATGCCGCCGACGAATTCGCCCATGGCTATACCTATGCAGGACATCCGGTCGCCTGCGCCGTGGCACTCGAAAACCTGCGACTGTTGGATGAGGACGGCATTGTTGAACGCGCCGGGTCTGAGATCGCGCCCTATCTGAAAGAAAAATGGGAAAGCCTGACCGATCACCCGCTGGTCGGAGAGGCGAAAATCGTCGGTCTCATGGGCTCCATCGCCCTGACGCCAAACAAAGCCACCCGCGCCAAATTCGCAAGCCCCACAGGCACTGTCGGCTATTACTGTCGCGAGCGCTGTTTTGCCAATAATCTGGTGATGCGCCATGTTGGCGACCGGATGATCATCTCGCCGCCATTGATCATCACCAAGGCGGAAATCGACATCCTGATCGACCGCGCGCGGCTCTCACTGGACGAAACTCTGGCCTATCTCAACGCGGAGGGGCTGAACGTTTCAGCATAACTTTATGGACATTCTCACCATCAACGACACGCCCGGCCAACACCCCCGCTCCTTTTACGCCGCCACAGCCGAAGCGCCCGGTCCTTACCCTGCGGCCGAAGGCGCGATCAAGGCCGATGTCTGCGTCGTTGGCGGCGGCTACGGCGGGCTGTCTGCGGCGCTGCATTTGGCACGTCAGGGCTTGGATGTGGTGCTTTTGGAGGCCTCGCGGGTCGGCTCCGGCGCCTCTGGCCGCAATGGTGGTCAGGTCTCCACCGGGCAGCGGTTGGAACAGGGCGATCTTGAGACGCTCGTCGGTCTCGACACGGCGCGTGTGCTTTGGGACATGGGATCTGAGGCGGTCGATCTGGTCAAGGCGTTGATCCATGAGGATGGCGATGGCTGTGGCTGGACCGATGGCGTCATTCACGCCAATCACCGCGCCCGCTATGGCGCCCATTCCAAGGCGCATGTCGAGCATCTCAACAGCACCTATGGCTATGACAAAATCCGCTTTCTCTCGCGCGACGAGATCCGTCATGAGGTCGGCAGCCCGGGCTATCATTCCGGGTCGCTGGACATGGGATCGGGGCATTTACACCCGCTGCGCTACGCCTTTGCCCTGGCGCGTTTGGCCGAGGCGGCAGGCGTGCGGATGTTTGAAACCTCGCGCGTCACCAAGGTGGACACAGCGGCGAAACCACGGGTTCACACCGGGTCTGCCATGATCGAGGCCGATCATCTGATCGTGGCGCTCAACGGCTATCACAACAACCTGTTGCCCACGGTCAGCCGTCGGGTGATGCCGATCAATAATTTTATCGCGGTGACGGACCCCCTGCCCCAAGATCTCGCCAACAGCTTGATCCCAAACCGCTATGCCGTGGCCGACTCGCGCTTTGTGATCAATTATTTCCGGCTCTCCGAGGACAATCGGATGATTTTCGGCGGTGGCGAAAGCTACGGCTATAAATTCCCATCTGACCTGCGTGCCAAGGTGCGCGGGCCAATGTTGGAGGTATTTCCTCAACTCAAATCGGCCAAAATCGACTATGCTTGGGGCGGCACTTTGGGCATCACCATGTCGCGCCTGCCGCATTTTGACCGGCTTGGCCCCTCTGCCCTCTCCATTGCCGGATTTTCCGGTCAGGGCGTGGCGCTGGCAACTCTCGCAGGTAAAATCGCCGCCGAGGCCATCGCCGGTCAGGCCGCGCGGTTCGATGTCATCAACCACCTGCCGACGCCGCGGTTTCCGGGCGGTCCAAAGCTGCGCACACCGCTTTTGGTTGCGGCGATGACGTGGTATGCTCTGCGTGACAAGTTTTAAGAAATTCAAACAGATATGAGGCTCACATGACGGAATTGAAAACGGATCGCTTCTATATCGGCGGGCAATGGGTCGTACCTCAGGGGGGTGAGACGCTTGATGTGATCAACCCGGCGACAGAGGAAATCTTTGCCTCTGTCGCCATGGGCACCACCGCTGATGTGGACGCCGCCGTGGCCGCGGCCAAAGCCGCCTTCCCAGCCTTTTCACGCACCACGAAAGCGGAGCGTCTGGAGCTTTTGGCCGCAATCCGCAGCGCCTACCAAGCGCGGTATGACGAAATGGCCCAAGCGATTTCCGAAGAAATGGGCGCGCCGATTTCGCTCTCGGACCGGGCGCAGGCTGCGGTTGGCATTGGCCATTTGGACGGTGTGGTCAAGGCGCTTGAATCCTTTGAGTTTGACCACAAAAACGCCGTGGGCGATATGATCCTGCATGAGCCGATTGGTGTTTGCGGGTTCATCACGCCATGGAACTGGCCGATCAATCAAATCGCGCTCAAGGTTATTCCAGCCCTTGCGGCGGGTTGCACGATGGTGCTCAAACCCTCCGAGTTGACGCCGATGAGCGCGCTTTTATACGCGGAGATTTTGGCAGACGCCGGTGTGCCCGCAGGCGTGTTCAACCTTGTGAACGGTGACGGCCCGACTGTCGGGGCGGCGATTTCCAGCCACCCGGATGTGGCGATGATCTCCTTTACCGGCTCGACCCGGGCTGGCGTGGAAATTTCCAAAGCCGCCGCCGCCACGGTCAAACGTGTGACGTTGGAATTGGGCGGCAAATCCCCCAACATCCTGTTGGACGATTGTGATCTGGACGCGGCGGTCAAACGCGGCGTGCGCCATTGTTTCCAAAACACTGGCCAAAGCTGCAACGCGCCCACGCGGATGTTGGTGCCCGCAAGCCAATATGAGACCGCGATGGAGATTGCCAAAGAGGCCGCGGAGGCCACCACTGTGGGGCTGCCGTCCCTGCCCGGCTCCCACATCGGTCCGCTGGTGTCACAGATGCAATATGACCGGGTGCAAAGCCTGATTCAGGTCGGGATTGAGGACGGTGCGCGCGTGGTTGCGGGTGGCCTTGGCCGTCCCGAGGGATTTAACCGTGGCTATTTCTGCCGTCCCACCGTGTTTGGCGATGTGACCAATGACATGCGCATCGCCCAAGAAGAGGTGTTTGGTCCGGTTTTGGTGATGATCGCCTATCAGGACGACGCGGACGCCGTGCGCATCGCCAATGACACGCCTTACGGGTTGGCCGCCTATATCCAGACCGGCGACGAGTCCCGCGGGTTGGCCATGGCGCGCGACATTCGTGCGGGTATGGTGCATCTCAATGGCTCGGACATTTCTTATGGCTCGCCTTTTGGGGGCTATAAACTGTCAGGAAATGGGCGTGAAGGCGGCGTCTACGGAATCGAAGATTTCTGTGAAATCAAGGCAATATCCGTCTAAGCTCAGGTTTCGCCCAAACTGCACCTACACCAATGACGCGCCGTCCGAAAGGATGGCGCGGACGTTTTCCATCCCCTGCAACACATCAGCCCGGATTGCCTCCGCCGCCGCATCCGCGTCGCGCATCCGCAGCGCGGCAATGGCGGCCATATGCATATCCGGCAGGTTTTGTGTGCCAAACCGCGTACACATCACCCGCAGCGCCGGGGCCGAACGCAGCCACAACGCATCGACAATGGGTCCAATCACTTCGGCCTGTGCCGGGGCGTACAGGGCCATGTGAAACCGGTGGTTGTGGATCATGTATCCACGGGTGTCACCCGCGCGCATCGACTCGTCAATCGCCTCATCTATCTCTTCCAAGGCTGTTATGTCCTCCGCGGAAATGCACATCGCCGCACGCCGCGCCAATTCGGGTTCCAGGCCACAACGGGCGAGGATCAACTCGTCCACTTGCGCCAGAGTCAGTACGGGCACCGTCACCCGGCGGTTGCCATGGAAAATCAAAGCGCCCTCAGAAGTCAGCCGACGAATGGCCTCACGCACGGGCGTCATGCCGGAGCCGAGTTGGTCAATCAGCCCCTGGATGGTGACAGGTTGGCCGGGCACCAGATCGCCAGAAAGGATCAGATCACGAATCCCGCGATAGGTGCGCAGGTGGGCAGGTTCCTTTACTTGGATGGCCGTCATCATCGTCTTGATCCTTCGCGGTGCATCTGTCTCTCATTTGATCCCATAAAGGGTTTCGTGAAAAACGTGAATCAAAACTTTGCCGTCACCGGCGAAGAACGGCGGGGTGTTGCCAGTCTTTGCATCAAGTGATGCCATGCGCGGCACGTCGCCAGAGCACACGCCCCTCAAGACAAAAACACCGCCCCTTTGCTGAAGGGCGGTGTGTGTTTATTTTGCAAGAACGGGGGGCTTAGCCGAGCGCGTACCCTGCCCCACGCACGGTGCGCACCGGGTCGATGCCGCCATATTGGCACAACGCCTTGCGCAAACGGCCGATATGGACATCGACGGTGCGGGTGTCGACGTAGATGTCGCGGCCCCAGACCCGATCCAATAGCTGTTCGCGCGACCAGACACGGCCCGGTTTTTCCATGAAAGTGGACAACAGGCGGAATTCGGTCGGCCCAAGTTTCAAAGAGCTTTCGCCACGCGTCACCCGATGGGTTTCGGAATCAAGGCGGATGTCTTCGAATTCCAACACCTGCCCCGCCGCCGCCGGACGCACGCGCCGCAATTGCGTGCGCACACGTGCCATCAGTTCGATCACCGAATAGGGTTTGACGACATAGTCGTCCGCGCCGGTCTCTAACCCCCGCACCCGGTCCACTTCTTCAGAACGGGCCGACAGCATGATGACCGGAATGTCGCGGGTGTCCGCACGGGTTTTCAAACGGCGGCAAATCTCGATGCCGGACACGCCAGGGAGCATCCAATCAAGCACGATGATGTCGGGCTGATCTTCGTCGACAAACAACAGGGCATCATCGCCATTCTCGGCTTTCGAGACGACAAATCCTTCGGCTTCGAGGTTATAGGCCAAAACCTCTCTCTGGGCAGGTTCGTCTTCGACCACCAGAACGCGGGGTTGATCAGCGGCCATTATTCGCCCTCCACATCCATCATTTTCTGTGAGGTGATGTCGCCTTTCGGACGCGCATCCTCGGGCAATTCGCCGGTGGTGAGGTAGATCACCTGTTCCGCGATCGAGGTGGCATGATCGCCCATGCGTTCGATGTTTTTGGCGATGAAATGCAGGTGCATACAGGCGGTGATGTTGCGCGGATCTTCCATCATATAGGTGAGGAATTCGCGGAACAGCGCATTGTACATCTGATCGACATCGAGGTCGCGGTGACGGACTTCGTTGGCCATGCCGACATCGCGTTGGATATAGGCATCAAGCGCCAGTTTGAGCATTTCCTCGACCTCGCGCGCCATACGACGGATCGAGGTGGCGGCCCCCGTGATCGGGTTCATATTGACCAAAACCCCGGTGCGTTTGGCGAGGTTTTTGGCGTAATCGCCACAGCGTTCAAGGTTGGTGGAGATTTTCATCACCGTCAACACCGTGCGCAAATCGCTTGCCGTCGGAGAGCGCAAGGCGATGAGGCGCGCGGCCTCCTCGTTCACTTCCTCTTCCAGCTTGTCGATGGCCTTGTCGGATTTGTGAACCTTTTCGGCCAGCTCAACATCGCGCTCTTCAAGCGCTTGAGCTGCGTCTTTGATGCTGGCTTCAACCAGTCCGCCCATTTTCATGATCAGGGCCTGAATGGCCTCCAGATCACGATCAAAAGCAGAGGCAATATGTTTGTTATCGTTATGCATTTCTATCTCCCTTAGCCGATCCGGCCGGTGATGTAGCTTTCAGTGCGCTCATCTTTCGGGTTGGTGAAAATTTGTTGGGTATCGCCGTATTCAACAAGGTTGCCGAGGTGGAAAAACGCGGTCTTTTGGCTGACGCGCGCGGCTTGTTGCATCGAGTGGGTCACAATCACCACAGAGAAGTTTTCGCGCAGCTCGTCAATCAATTCCTCGACTTGCAGCGTGGCAATCGGGTCAAGGGCGGAACAGGGTTCGTCCATCAACAGCACTTCGGGTTCGGTCGCCACGGCGCGGGCAATGCACAGACGCTGTTGTTGCCCACCCGAAAGGCCGGTGCCGGGGGCCTGAAGACGATCTTTGACCTCGTCCCAAATCGCCGCACGACGCAGGGATTTTTCAACGATCACGTCCAAATCCGCCTTTGATCCGGCCAGCCCGTGAATGCGCGGGCCATAGGCGACGTTGTCATAGATGGATTTCGGGAACGGGTTGGGCTTTTGGAACACCATGCCCACTTTCGCGCGCAATTGCACCGGATCGACGCGTTTGTCGTAAATGTCCTCTTGGTCGAGCAAAATCTTGCCCTCCACCCGACAGACATCAATCGTGTCGTTCATCCGGTTCAAACAGCGCAGGAAGGTGGACTTGCCACAGCCCGACGGACCGATAAAGGCGGTGACGGTTTTATCTTTGATCTCGACGTCCACGTCTTTGATCGCGTGGGTGTCGCCGTAAAAAACCTGTACGCCTTTGGCCGAGATTTTGGTGTCGTTCATGTCCACGTCTCTTTTCACAATTCGCATATCGTTCATGGCTCAGACCTCATTACCAGCGACGCTCAAAGCGGCGGCGCAGAATGACGGCGATGATGTTCATCGTCATCAGGAACAAAAGAAGGATGATGATGCCGCCCCATGCCCGTTCATAATAGGCGGGATCGGCACGTTTGGCCCATTCGTAAATCTGGGCCGGCATCGCGGAGTTCGGATCAAGAAAGCCGGAGGCGATCCCGTCGGGCATGTTGGAGGCGATAAAGCCCACCATCCCGATCAACAGCAAAGGTGCGGTTTCGCCCAAAGCCTGAGCCAGACCGATGATGGTCCCGGTCAAGATTCCCGGCATCGCCAAGGGCAGCACATGGTGGAACACCGATTGCATTTTCGAGGCCCCAACCCCCAAAGCGGCATCGCGGATCGAGGGCGGCACAGCTTTCAATGAGGCGCGGGTCGAAATGATGATCGTTGGCAGGGTCATCAGCGTCAACACCAAACCACCGACCAAAGGCGCGGATTGCGGCAGGTGTACGAACTGGATGAACACGGCCAGACCAAGGATACCGAAGACGATCGAAGGCACGGCCGCGAGGTTCGAGATATTGACCTCAATGAGATCGGTAAAGCGGTTTTGCGGCGCGAATTCTTCGAGGTAGATCGAGGTGGCCACACCGATGGGCAGCGACAGCAAAAGCACCACGATCATCATAAACAGAGAGCCCATCATCGAGACCCCGATCCCGGCCTGTTCCGGGCGGCTTTCGGAGGCATCGGAGCCAAAGATGAAATCAGCGTTAAAGGTGGTTGCCATCAACCCGGCCTTTGCCATCGCATCAGCGATGTCGAGATGTTCGGCATCGAGGTTTTTGTCGCGGATCAAAGCATCGCGGGTCACGCGGCCTTTGAAATAGCCATCAACCCGCGAGGAGGCCAAAAGGCGGAACTCGACCGATGTGCCGACGAGCGAGGGATCGGCCAAAACCGTATCGCGCACCTGGGCAGCCACAGAGGAGGACAGGAGTTTTTCAACATCCTTTTCCTTTTTGAACGGGATGGCGATCCCCGCGTCTTTCAATGCCGTGACCAAAGCGTTGGTCACCACCGGCTTGTAGCCAAAGGTGGAGACTTTCGACATTTCAGCGACATCGCGGTTGCCGGTTTTGTCCAAAGCAGACTCGGTCAACTCCACCGGAATGGTGATGAAGGTCTGTTTGAACGCCGGAATACCGTTGGAGAAAATCGCGACAAGCAAAGCGATAAGGAAGAACAAGCCAACCGCAATCGCGGCCACGCCATAGGCTTTGAACCGGACCTCGGATTGGTTGCGCCGTTTGGTGCGTTTGGTTTCGTCATAGAGCGAGGAGGTGCTCTTTTGCGGGGTCGGTTGCGTATTTGCGGTCATATCGGACATTAGTCATACTGCTCCCGGTATTTGCGCACGATATAGAGCGCGAAGATGTTAAGCGCGAGGGTGATCACAAACAACGTCATCCCCAAGGCAAAGGCCACGAGGGCTTCGGGCGAGGAGAAATCGGCGTCCCCCGTGAGCTGCGACACGATTTTGGCGGTCACGGTGGTCATCGCCTCAAACGGGTTGGCGGACAGGCGCGCGGCGGCCCCTGCCCCAAGCACCACGATCATGGTTTCCCCGATGGCGCGCGAGGCGGCCAAAAGGATCGCACCGACGATACCCGGCAAAGCGGCCGGCAGGATCACCTGTTTCACCGTTTCGGATTTGGTCGCACCAAGGCCTAAGGAGCCATCGCGCATCGCCTGAGGCACGGCGTTGATGATGTCATCAGACAGCGAGGAGACGAAGGGGATCAACATCACCCCCATCACCAGACCTGCGGTCATCACGGCGGTGCCGCCCTTCATCCAATCAACGCCAAGCGCGCCACCGTCACCGAACAGATTGACCAAAAGCGGCCCGACCGTCAGCAAAGCGAAGAGACCGTAAACGATGGTCGGGATGCCTGCGAGCACTTCGAGCAAAGGTTTGGCGATCGCACGCACTTTCGGACCGGCGTATTCCGACAGGTACACCGCGGCGAAAAGCCCGATCGGAACCGCCACCGCCAGCGCGATGAAGGAAATGTAGAACGTGCCCCAGAACAGCGGCAGGATACCAAGCTCGGAACCGCCGCCAAAGGAGGGCGACCATGTCAGCCCGAAAAAGAAATCCTTGGCCGGATAGAGTTTGAAAAACTCGATGGTATTGGAAAACAGCGACAGCACGATGCCAAGCGTGGTGAGGATGGCGATGGAGGCTGCGCCGATCAACAACGCCAGAACCACTCTTTCGACCGAATTGCGCGAGCGTTGCTCTTTGTTGGTGCGCAGATAGGACAGCACAAAACCCAGCACAGCCGCGCCCAAGACCAGCGCAGTCATCAACCAGAGACCGCCATTGGACAGGGTGCGATATTTCTGTGCGGCTTGCAAAACATAGGGTTCCACATTCGACCCAAGCGCCACACCGACCGCGCCCAGACGCGCACGCACATCGGTGAACTCGGAGCGAATATCGCGGGCTTGCTCATGGGTCATCGCCCCTTCGGCGACCGCCACATCAAGCCCCTCCGCCACCCGGCGCACATCCGACATCACAAGATTCAAAGAGCCAGCGTCCGTATAGGCGCGCTCAGGGATCAAAGAGGTCACCTGGCTTTGAATGACCATCGGTTGCGCGATCAACCAGATCACCATGACGGCAAAGCCGGGGATCAAAGTCGCGAACAAAACGTTGGCACCATAATAATTGGGCAAAGAATGCAACTGACGGATATCGCCATGTGCATCTTTGAGCGCACGCATGCGCCCCAGTACAAATCCGATAAGGCCAAGGGCCAGAACCAGAACGAAAAGCCACAGAATGGGCATAAGGCGCTTCCTTGCAGATTTTGCAGAACAGGTCAGAGCGGGCAAACGGACGGAGTGTAACGCCCGTTCGGATGAAAAGCGGCGCGAGGAGTCCCGCGCCGCTCCAATGTCAGATCAAAGCCACAAGGCTTAGTTCATGGTTGCTTCGTCGGATACAGCCGCTTGAACCGCAGCCAATTCCGGGTCAGACACGAGACCGTATTCGGCGAGCGGGCCGGACGGGCCAGCCATGTCGTCGGAGACGAAGAACTCAGCATATTCTTTTACGCCAGGGATCACGCCGATGTGGGCTTTCTTCACGTAGAAGTACAGCGGGCGGGACACAGGGTATTCACCGGTCGCGATGGATTCGGTGGACGGAACCACACCGGACATGGTCGCAACTTTGAGTTTGTCGGTGTTGTTTTCGTAGAATGCGAGACCGAACACGCCGATGCCATTGGTGTTGGCGTCGATGCGAGCGAGCGTTTCGGTGTAGTCACCGTCGATGTCGGTGGACACGCCATCGGTGCGCACTTTGAGGCACTCATCGCCTGCGTCCATGCCAGCAGCTTCGAGCAAAGCCGCAGCGCCAGTGGCTTCACAACCCTCGGCAAGAACTTTCTCTTCGAACACTTCACGGGTGCCGTGTTTGGTGCCCGGAATGAAGGTTGCAATTTCAACAGCCGGGAGATCGGCGTTGAATTCATTCCACATTTTGTAGGGGTTGTCGACCAGCGCGCCGTCTACGACCACTTTCGGAGCCAAAGCGTTGAACCAATCGGACGGGGTAAAGGCGGTGAAGGCCGGGCCGTTCAGCTGGGAGGCGAACACGATGCCGTCATAACCGATGCGGACTTCCATGATGTCGGTCACGCCAGCTTCAGCACAAGCAGCAATTTCTTTTTCGCGGATTTTGCGCGATGCGTTGGCAATGTCGATGGTGTTTTCGCCAACGCCTTCACAGAAGCGTTTGAGGCCAGCGGAAGAGCCGCCGGATTCAATGACCGGTGTCGGGAAATCAAAGTTTTCGCCAAAGGCTTCGGCTACGATCGAGGCGTAGGGAAGAACGGTGGAGGAACCGGCGACTTGCACCTGGTCACGAGCGGCGGCAGCAGTGGCCGAAACGGCAGCGATCGCGATCGCAGAGGCGGTCAGTTTCACAAAGGACATCATTTGCTCCTGAATTTGCTTTATGTCCGAGAGCGACATTGCTCCCTCAACGGCGGGTTTAGGGGGGTCTCGCAATGGTTTTGTGAAACTAATGTAACAGTTTGATGACAGATGCCGGGAAATTCCTAGACATCTTGGCAATTAGCTAGGTAAAGCCGTAAAAAACACCGCCAATGTGACAGTGCGTTAGGAATTGTGACAGCCTGTTCACCCCTGATTTGCGGGGAAAATCCATAGATTTGGCTTACTGATAGGGCAAAATGACCGAAAAACAGCTGCCCCGCCCGGTGTGGCTTTCGATCCTGAGCCGTCCGCGGTGGCGGTTTAGAATATGTTTTACAATCGCCAAACCCAGCCCGGTTCCGCCCATTTCACGCGAGCGATGCGAATCTACCCGGTAGAACCGTTCGGTCAGGCGGGGGATATGTTGCGAGGCGATGCCATCGCCTTGGTCCGACACATCCACCCGCACCGCTTGCGAACGCATCGTCGGTTCGACCGCATGTGAGGTCAAACAGATGTGCACCTCTTTGCCCGCACCGCCATATTTGATCGCGTTCTCGATCAGATTGGTGAACACTTGCGTCAATTGGTCAAAATCGCCGGGCACCTCTTCGACCCCCTCCACACCCTCAAGCGTCAAGGTCACATTGCGTGCCCGCGCCACAGGGTGCAAGGTCAGGACCACAGAGCGCAACAGTGCCGAAATATCCACCCGATCCGTCGGACGCACACGGCGTTCGGCCTCAACCCGGCTCAGCGACAATAAATCGCCGACAATCCGGTTCATCCGCTTGGCTTCGCGGTCCATGATCTCCAAAAACCGGGTGCGCGCAGCGCTGTCATCGGCGGCCGGGCCCAGCAGAGTTTCGATAAACCCGAGCACCGCTGTCAATGGCGTGCGCAGTTCGTGGCTGACATTGGCCACAAAATCGCGGCGCATGTGGCCAGCCTCCTGGACTTCGGTCTTGTCCTCAAAGGCGACCGTCACACAGGCAAAATCGCCGACAATCACCGGGCGCACAAACACGTCATAGACCAAATCGCGCTGACTTTCCGTCACGCGATACACCGCCTCGGCGGGTTCTGAGAGGCGCAAGACGTTTTCAATCGCGTCCAACAACATGGGTTGACGCAACACCGTGATGTAATGCCGCCCGACCATGGCGTCGGAAAACAGGGTGGCAGCGAGGGCATTGGCGGCCAAAACCCGTTCGTCGCGCCCAATCACCACCACAGGCAGGGGCATCGCGCGCGCCATTTCGGTCACCACATCTTCCCCAAAGGCCATTTCTTTTATCACGCTGCGCATGGGATCACTTTCATTGTCTGCGTGGGCCTACCCACATCATGTAACCTGTCTGTGACAACGGGGGCTGTCAAACGGGTGCTTGCTCAAATTCCGTCTCTCAAATTCCCATTTTGCGAATTATTTCGGTTTTGATAAAAAGATTGTTGCAATTTCGATACTTTACCCGTTTGCTCGAAGAGGACATGAGAGCGTAAACATACAGGACCCCTGCCATATGGGTACCGTTCGACAGAACATTTTTGGCGACATTATCGCTCTGAACCGGGACACACACCTGAACTCTTCAGGCATGGTCTTGATGGTGGGCGAGCCACTGCTGATGCAAACCCTCAAAAAGCATTTCCCTGAACGGTCCGGCGTCTTCTTTATCGAATTTGCTGATCTGTCTCGTGAAATCTTAACTGCAATCAACCCGGATAGCGTCGTGGCCCCGGCCATTTCGGCGCATTTTGATTGTCTGGAATTGGCGGCGTTCCTCAGTTCCGTCGATTACAAAGGCCTGTTGCGCGTCATTGCCAAAGACCTGCCGAGGCCGGAGATTGTGCGCAACGAAGTGCGGCAGCATTACCCGCATTTGGACTTTGACATCATCATCCCGGTGCGCCCCGTGCCGCGCAATGCCAAGGTGATGCACTAACAGGGTGATGCGTCAAAAGACCCTATGAAAGGGCGGAAAAGCCAAACCACCCAGACGAATCTGGATCACGGGCTCAGCCAATCGCGACCAATCCGTCCCGAAACCGGCGGGCATTTTGTTGATAATGCAGCGCAGAGGCGCGCAGACCGGCGATCTGTGCCTCTGTCAGCATCCGCACAACCTTGCCCGGCGCGCCCATGACCAGCGATCCATCCGGGATCTCTTTGCCCTCGGTGATCAAGGCCCCTGCCCCGATCAAACAGTTTTTGCCAATCCGAGCCCCGTTCAACACGGTGGCCCCCATCCCGATCAGGGAATTTTCGCCGATCACACAGCCATGCAACATCGCCTTATGGCCAATGGTACAGCCCGCGCCGATCACAAGCGGATAGCCCATGTCGGTGTGCAACACGCAGTTCTCCTGGATGTTGCTGCCCGCGCCGACCTCAATCGCCTCATTGTCGCCGCGCAAAGTGGCGCCGAACCAAATATTGGCACCCTCTGCCAAAATCACCTTACCGATGACATTGGCGTCGGGCGCGACCCAGTAGTCGCCATTTTCCGGCAACACCGGCGCGTGATCCTCAAGTGTATAGAGTGTCATCCTTCGACCTCCTGAAATTCGGACTGAAGATGGCGAACGAAATTCATCAGCCCCGGTTGTTGTGCTCGACGCAGCCGTTCGGCGGTGATGATGGTTTTCAGACGCTCAAACGTGGTCGTCAGATCGTCATTGACCAACACATAATCATAGCCATCCCAATGGCTGATCTCATCCCAGCTTTTTTCCATCCGTTTGGCAATCACCTCGTCGCTGTCCTGGCCACGGGTTTCGAGGCGGCGACGCAATTCGCGGATGGAGGGCGGCAGCACGAAGATCGACAGCACATGATCGCGTAAAACGGAATTGGCGATCTGTTGCGCGCCTTGCCAATCGACATCGAACAACACATCGCGGCCGGTCTCGATCGCGGCGCGGACGGGGGCCGACGGGGAACCGTAGAAATTGCCGAACACATGGGCGTGTTCCAACATCTCGCCGTCGTTGACCATGTCTTTGAACGTGGCCTCATCGACGAAATGGTAATCGACCCCGTCCACCTCTCCTGGTCGCGGCGCGCGCGTTGTGGCGGAGATGGAAAATCGCAACGAGTTGTCCCACTCCATCAAGGCCCGCGCGAGCGTGGATTTTCCCGCCCCTGAGGGAGAGGATAAGATGATGAGAAGACCGCGCCGCTCCGCTTCCATGAAATGCTCCTTTTGTCGTCGCTCTTCCTATATCGGGCGGAGCGCGGCTTGGCTACTGCTTGGCGATTGTGACGCAATCATGTCGGAATGCGCCAAACTGAGTCTCAAATGCTGCAACTGCACGCCATAATCTTGCCCATATTCCCGATCTTGCGCCCCGCGATCTGTCAGCTTTAGCAATAAATTGTGGCAGGGCCGTTGTGCTAAACTGGCGATACATACAATTTTACAGAAGTGATTGGCGCGCGGATCGAACTCTGGACGCCCCAAAGTTATACTTTTCAACAGTATGTTTTTGAACGATTTTTCATAATTTTATCCATAGAATCCACATGCAGACGTTAAACTTTTGGTCACCATGCCCGCGTTCTCTTCTGCGGATGTTAACCATTGGTTAGCTTTTTACACCAAATCGGGCAAACTCGTGGCATATTCAGGTCAAGCCAGCGGTGAAACACTGCAGGCAATGAAATCAGGCGGGACGGTGCCAGAAGAGACCGAACGGCAAGGCACGGCCCGCAGTGGAACGTACAATCGGTGGCGCGATCTGAGCGCTCGCGAGAATAGGTGATGAGATGAAAATCGAATATGTCAGCGGCTCCAATGTTGTATCTCTTATGCCGCGTCGTAACGACATGCATTTCCCGGCCCTCAAAACGGTCGAAGCCTATTGGGACGGCCTGCGCAATGGCCGCCCCGTCCCCGCCCGTTCCGAAATTGATCCGCGCGGCATGCAATCGGCGCTCGAATACGCCTTTATCCTGGAACGGATCGCTCTGGGCGTGGCGCGGTTCCGCTTGGCCGGGATGCATCTGACCGATCTGATGGGCATGGAAGTGCGCGGGATGCCGTTGACGGCAATGTTTGTCCCCGAAAGCCGGGCCAAGATTTCCGAAGCTTTGGAAGCGGTGTTTGAAACCCCGCAAATCACCGTTATCACGCTGAAAGCCGAACGTGGCATTGGTCGCGGCGCGATGGATGCACAGCTTTTGCTCTGCCCGCTCAAATCCGATCTTGGCGATGTGAACCGCGTCTTGGGCTGTATCCAGTCCAAAGGCGACATTGGCCGTCAACCGCGCCGCTTTGAAGTGGTCGATGTGCAAAGCCGCCCCCTGCTCTCGGACAACCCGACCGAGCAAAGCTTTGCCACCACCCCGGCAGGCACCCCGGTGCCGGCAGGTTTTGCCGAGGCGAAAAAGGCCTATGACGATCATACCGCGAAAGGCACAGATAAAAAAACCGACCATCCCCAAGCCTCGATCCCGCAGCGTCCGAAAGGCAAACCGGTTTTGCGCCTGATCAAGGCCGAAGAGTGAAGAAATCCAGTCATCGTGGGGGTGATCGGCGCGGCACATCGGTGTCGCGCCTTTTTATTTGCGTGGCGCTGTGCTTGGGTGGGGCATCTGCCTTGGAGTGCCGCATGACCCACATCACCTATGCCATCGAGCCCGACCTGTCCTCAGAGGATTTTCTCGCCGTGCTGTACGGCTCAACCTTGGCCGAGCGGCGTCCGGTCGATGACCCGGCGCGGATTGCCGGGATGTTGGCCGGGGCGGATCTGATTGTCACCGCGCGCGACGAGTCTGGGCGCTTGGTCGGTGTGGCGCGTTCGATCACCGATTGGCACTTTTGCCTCTATTGTTCCGATCTGGCCGTGCTCACCGACATGCAGGGCCATGGCATTGGCAAGGCGCTTTTGGCGGAAACGGTCAAAGCCGCGCCCAAGGTCAAAACCCACCTGCTGCTCTCGGCGCCGAAAGCGATGAGCTTTTATCAAGCGGCGGGCTATGAGGCGATTGAAAACGGCTTTGTGTTTCATCGCGGCTGAGGAATTTCAGGCCGTTCAAAAGCAAAAAGCCGGACATGAAGTCCGGCTTTCAACGTATTGATTTTAAAAGAGTTACGCGGAAACGGCGATTTCTTCCGGCGCTTGACCTTTTTGCAGCTCTTCGGCCACAAGGAACGCCAATTCCAGCGCTTGCGAGGCGTTCAGGCGCGGATCGCAGGCGGTGTGGTAACGGTCCGCGAGGTTCTCGTCAGTCACCGCGCGCAAACCGCCGGTGCATTCGGTCACGTCCTTGCCGGTCATCTCGAAATGCACACCACCGGGAATGGTGCCATGATCACGGTGCACGGCAAAGAACTCCTGCACCTCGGCCAGAACCATATCAAACGGGCGGGTTTTATATCCGCTGTCAGATTTGATCGTGTTGCCATGCATCGGGTCACAGGACCACACCACCTTGGCACCTTCGGCTTTGACCGTCTCGATGAGACGCGGCAGATGGTCCGCGACTTTGCCCGCCCCAAACCGCGCGATTAGGGTCAAACGGCCCGCCTCGTTTTCCGGGTTCAGCTTAGACATCAAGACCTTAAGGTCTTCGGCGGTGGTAGTGGGGCCACATTTCAACCCGATCGGGTTTTGCACACCGCGGCAGAATTCCACATGCGCACCGTCCGGCTGACGGGTCCGATCACCGATCCAGATCATGTGACCCGAGCCCGCAATCGTTGCCCCCGTGGTGCTGTCCACACGGGTCAGCGCCTCTTCATATTCCAACAAAAGCGCCTCATGCGAGGTGTAGAAATCCACCGTATGCAGGTCGTGATTGTTCTCGGATGTGATCCCCGCCGCCTTCATGAAATCCAGGGAATCTTGGATGCGATTGGCCATATCGCGGTATTTCTCGGCTTCGTCGGCCTCCGTGAAGCCCAGAGTCCAAGCATGCACCCGGTGAATATCGGCAAACCCGCCTTTGGAAAAGGCGCGCAGCAGGTTCAGCGAAGCGGCGGCTTGGGTGTAGGCCTGCAACATCCGGTTCGGATCGGGGATGCGCGCTTCGGGTGTGAAGTCAAAGCCGTTGATGATGTCACCGCGGTAGCTCGGCAATTCGACGCCATTGGACGTTTCTGTCGCGGCCGAGCGCGGCTTGGCAAATTGCCCCGCCATGCGACCGACCTTGATCACCGGCACTTTCGCGCCAAAGGTCAGCACCATCGCCATTTGCAACATGACTTTGAACGTGTCGCGAATCTGATCGCCGCCAAATTCGGCAAAGCTTTCGGCGCAATCGCCGCCCTGCAACAAAAACGCCTCGCCGCGAGAGGCTTTCGCCAGATCGCGTTTCAGTGTGCGCGCCTCCCCCGCAAAAACGAGCGGCGGATATTTGGCAAGCTGAGCCTCAACAGCATTCAGCGCGGCCTCGTCCGTATAGTCGGGCATTTGCACACGCGGTTTGTTGCGCCATGCGGTTTTCACCCAATCCGTCATCGTTTTTACTCCAGGTGGTGCCTGCGCGACTTTGCGCAGGGGCAATTTCATCCTCCAACGCGCGCGGGCCCTGTTAGCGCCCACAGCGTTTGAGCTTTATAAACTTTCTGGCCTGTGGATGGAAACCAAAAACGACAGGATTTTATGCGTCATTCTGCGGCTGTTGGTCAAAAAACAGGCAACGTACCCCAGCAGGGCTACGGCATTTGGGGTGACAACAGCGCAATGAGTCGCCTTATCTCCCGCCTTTCCCCTAAATCCTTGCCAAAAGCGGACGATTTTTTCGCGACATCACGTCTTTTTGGGCATTGGCTTGATTTCTGATCCTCAAACCCAACGGCATATCTTTCCAATTGGTAAAAGCCGTTCTAGTCTTCGCCCCAGACTACGAAAAAACAGGGAGTATACCATATGAAGAAGCTGCTTTTGGCGTCCACCGCCGCAACCCTTTTCTCCGCTGCGGCCTTCGCAGAAGAGGTCAAGGTCGGCGTGATCCTTGGCTACACGGGCCCGATTGAATCGCTGACCCCCGACATGGCCGCAAGTGCGGAATTGGCCTTTAAAGAAATCAGCGACAGCGGGATGTTTCTGGACGGTTCGACCATCACCCCCGTGCGCGCCGACAGCACCTGTGTGGACGCCGCCGCGGCTTCTGCGGCTGCCGAGCGTTTGATCACCTCTGACGGTATCGTGGCCATCATGGGTGCGGATTGTTCCGGCGTGACCGGCGCGGTCTTGTCCAACGTGGCTGTGCCGAATGGCGTGGTGATGATCTCTCCCTCTGCCACCTCGCCGGGTCTGACCACGGTCGAAGACAATGACCTGTTCTTCCGCACCTCGCCGTCTGACGCGCGCCAAGGCGCTGTTTTGGCAGATGTTTTGGAAGAAAAAGGCATCACATCGGTGGCGGTGACCTACACCAACTCCGATTACGGCAAAGGCCTCTCCGATGCGTTCGAGGCCTCTTATGATGGCGAAATCACCATCAACACCTCGCATGAAGACGGCAAAGCCGACTATTCCGCCGAAATCGCCGCACTGGCCTCTGCTGGTGGCGAAATGCTTGTCGTGTTGGGCTATGTCGACCAAGGCGGCAAAGGCATCATCCAAGCCTCCGCTGACACCGGCGCGTTTGACATGTTCCTTTTGGGCGACGGCATGTACGGCGACAGCCTGATCGCGGATCTGGGTGACGTGGTCGAAGGCTCCATCGGGATCGTGCCATGGGCCGAAGGTGCGGGCACCGACGCATTCAACGCTTTGGGTGAAGCGGCGGGCATCAACGTCTCCTCCGCTTACACCCGCGAATCCTATGACGCGGGCGCTTTGATCGCTTTGGCCATGGCCAAAGGCGGTGCGGCAACCAAAGAAGCCGTGGCGGCCAACGTCTTGGACGTGGCCAACGCACCGGGCGAGCCGATCTTGCCGGGCGAATTGGACAAGGCGCTCAAAATCCTCTCCGAGGGTGGCGACATCAACTATGTCGGCGCAACCAATGTGGAATTGATCGGACCGGGCGAGGCCGCTGGCTCCTACCGCTATTACACGATCAAAGACGGCGGGTTTGAAACCGTTTCGATCCGCTAAACGCAACATCTGATATGGCCCGGAGATCTGTCACTTGACGCTCCGGGCCATATTTCTTATCCGGTCCCATTCGCTTAACAGCCGGATCAAAAACGGGGATACACCATATGATCGAAGTGCGTGATCTGCACATGCATTTCGGCGGTTTTCGTGCAGTGGACGGGGCTTCGCTTACGCTTGAGCAAGGCACGATCACCGGGCTCATCGGGCCCAATGGCGCGGGAAAAACGTCGCTTTTCAATTGCATCGCCGGGGTTTTGACCCCCACCTCTGGACAGGTTTTGTTTGACGGTGAGGACATCACCGGGCTCAAACCGCACCACCTTTTTGCCAAGGGCATTTTGCGCACGTTCCAGATCGCGCATGAGTTCTCAAGCATGACGGTGCGCGAGAACCTGATGATGGTGCCTGCGGGGCAAACCGGCGAGACGCTGGTCAATGCGTGGTTTAAGCGCAAACAGATCGCCGCCGAGGAACGCGCCCTGCGCGAAAAGGCCGATGAAGTCCTTGAGTTTCTGACCATTTCCCATATCGCGGATTTGAAAGCGGGCGAGATTTCCGGCGGTCAGAAAAAGCTTTTGGAGCTGGGCCGCACGATGATGGTTGATGCCAAAATGGTGTTTCTCGATGAGGTCGGCGCGGGCGTCAACCGTACGCTGTTGTACACCATTGGCGATGCGATCAAACGGCTCAACGTGGAGCGCGGTTATACATTTTGCATGATTGAGCACGACATGGAGTTCATCAAACAGCTTTGCGATCCTGTCATTGTGATGGCCGAGGGTAAAGTGATGGCGACGGGCACGGCAAGCGAGATCATGAGCGATGAGGCGGTGATCGAGGCCTATTTGGGCACCGGCGTGAAAAACAAGAAACCGGAGGGCGCGCAATGACATTCCTCCACGCAAGCGAGATGCGCGGCGGCTATGGCTCCGGCGCGGATATTCTGCACGGCTGTACCCTGACCGTGCAAAAAGGCGAGATTGCCGTCATCGTTGGCCCTAATGGCGCGGGCAAATCCACCGCAATGAAGGCGGTGTTTGGCATGTTGAACCTGCGCGAGGGCCATGTGCATCTGGGCGGCGAAGACATCACCCAATTGTCCCCCCAAGAGCGCGTCTACAAAGGCATGGGCTTTGTGCCACAGACCCACAATATTTTCCCGACCATGACGGTACGCGAGAATTTGGAAATGGGCGCGTTCATTCGCAATGATGACATCGAAGAGACGATTGAACAGGTCTATGAGCTGTTTCCGGCGGTGAAAGACAAGCGCAACCAGAACGCAGGCGAACTCTCTGGTGGTCAACGCCAACAGGTCGCTGTCGGTCGTGCGCTGATGACCCAACCGAAATTGTTGATGCTCGATGAACCGACCGCAGGCGTGTCCCCCATCGTGATGGACGAGCTGTTTGATCGGATCATCGAGGTCGCCCGCACCGGGATTTCCATCCTCATGGTCGAACAAAACGCCCGCCAAGCGCTTGAAATCGCGGATAAAGGCTATGTCCTTGTCCAAGGCGCCAATGCTTATACCGACACGGGGGCCGCCCTTTTGGCCAACCCCGAAGTCCGCCGCACATTCTTGGGGGGCTAACAGATGGATATCCTCAACGCCCTCGTGGCCTTCGCCAATTTTGTCCTTATCCCTGCCACAGCTTACGGCGCGCAGCTTGCGCTGGGGGCTTTGGGCGTGACGCTGATCTACGGCGTGCTGCGGTTCTCAAACTTTGCCCATGGCGAAACCATGTCCTTTGGCGCGATGGTGGTTGTGCTGGTCACGGCGCTGTTCCAAAGCTGGGGCATTTCTCTTGGGCCGCTGCCAACCGCCCTTCTCGCCCTGCCCTTTGGCATAGCGGTCACGGCGCTGTTGCTTTTGACCACCGACCGCGTGGTCTACAAGTTCTACCGTAAAGTCAAAGCCGCCCCGGTCATGTTGGTGATCGTCTCCACCGGGGTGATGTTTGTCATGAACGGCGTCGTGCGCATGGTCGTGGGCACAGAAGACCGCCGCTTTGCCGATGGCGCACGCTTCTTGGTAAATGCCCGCGATTTCAAGGCCTGGTCGGGCTTGGACGAAGGTCTTGCGATCAAAACCACCCAAGTGATCACCGTCGTCGTCGCCCTGATCACTGTGGCCGCGTTGTTTTGGTTTTTGAACAAAACCCGCACCGGGAAATCCATGCGCGCCTTCTCGGATAACGAAGATTTGGCGCTTTTGTCGGGCATCAACCCGGAGCGCGTGGTGACGATCACATGGCTCTTGGTCGCAGCTCTCGCCACCATCGCGGGTGCGCTTTACGGTTTGGACAAATCGTTCAAACCCTTTATTTATCAACAGCTTCTCTTGCCGGTCTTCGCCGCCGCCATCGTCGGTGGCATCGGCAATCCACTGGGCGCGATTGCGGGCGGGTTTGTCATTGCCTTTTCCGAGGTGACCCTGACCTACGCCTTCAAAAAGGTGATCACCTATCTCAGCCCGGACAGTTGGAGCCCAGACGGTTTGGTGCAGCTTCTGTCGACAGATTACAAATTCGCCGTCTCCTTCGCCATCCTGATCATCGTGCTGTTGTTCAAACCCACGGGTCTCTTTAAGGGGCAATCGATATGACAAAACCCGACATGAAAAAATCGAGAGCACCCCAGTATTTCTTGGCGATGGCGCTGCTGATCTCGGCGGTTGGCCTGTTGCAATCGTGGAACTCCGCGCTGTCCATCCTCAACATGGGGCTGATCTCGGCGATCATGGCCTTGGGGGTGAACCTGCAATGGGGCTATGCGGGGCTGTTTAACGTCGGCGTCATGGGCTTTGTCGCCTTGGGTGGCTTGGCCGTTGTGCTGACCTCGATGCCCCCGGTCCCGGCCGCGTGGTCTGCGGGCGGCGGACGCATCGTCGCCGCGCTTGTGGTCGGTGTCGCGATCATCGCGGGTGCTGCCGTGTTGTGGAAAAAGATGCCAAAGGGCCGGACGCGCGGTTTGGTTTTGACCGCCTTTTTGGTGGCTGGTTTCTTCCTGTTCCGCTTCCTGTTGGACCCGGCGGTTGCCGCGATTGAAGCGGTTGATCCGGCGGTCTCCGGCTATCTTGGCGGGCTGGGCTTGCCTGTCATGCTGGCCTGGCCTGTGGGCGGGATCTTGGCGGCGGGCGCGGCTTGGCTTGTGGCCAAAACCGCACTGGGACTGCGCTCTGATTATCTGGCCATCGCCACATTGGGCATCGCGAGATTATCCTTGCGGTGATGAAAAACGAAGATTGGCTGTCGCGCGGCGTCAAAAACGTCAACGGGTTGCCCCGTCCTGTCCCGAATGAAATCGACCTGCAAAACGCGCAATGGTTTTTGGACATGATGACCCGGTTCGGCATGGACCCAACCACAGGCTCGTCGATTTTCGTCAAACTTCTCTATGCCTTGCTGTTTCTGGCCGTGATCATTCTGATCGTCACGGCAATGGAATTGGCGCTCAAAAGCCCCTGGGGGCGGATGATGCGCGCGATCCGTGACAACGAGGTCGCCGCCGAAGCCATGGGCAAAAACGTCACCGGGAGGCACTTGCAAATCTTCGTGCTGGGGGCCGCGATCATCGGCGTTGCGGGCGCGATGATGACCACGCTCGACGGTCAGCTCACCCCCACCACCTACCAACCGCTGCGCTACACCTTCCTCGTTTGGGTCATGGTGATTGTCGGCGGATCGGGCAACAATTGGGGCGCGGTTTTGGGCGGCATGTTGATTTGGTTCCTGTGGATCGAGGTCGAGCCAATTGGTGCATGGATCGTTAATGTGATCACCTCGGGTATGGACGATGGCTCGGCGTTTAAGGCTGGATTGATCGAACGCGTGGCCTATATGCGCTATTTGACCATGGGCGTGATCCTTTTGGTCGTGCTGCGGTTTTCACCGCGCGGGTTGTTGCCAGAAAAATAGGTCGGCCAAAATAGGGGCTCAAAATGCGCTTGCTTGCGGGACTTTGTGCGGCTGGGAATTCATCTCGGATGGGGTTTGACAAGCTGTCGACCCCGCCGTCCCTACATGCCCCCGACACGCTTTTGCGCCGGGCCATCACGGCGGCGAAGGGTCATGATATTTTGGTCGCTTTGCCGCCCGACTCCCATCCGTATTTTAACGCGCGCCGGGCGATCTTGCGCCCGAGCGATGATTTTATCTGTGTGGAACAGGCCAATGAGGGCCTGTCCGCCACGCTCAAATCTCTGGCCCAAGCGGCGATTTCGGGTGGCTATAACGGGTTGATAGTGATGCTGGCCGATCTGCCCTTTATCACCGCTGCGCATTTGGAAACCTTGGTTGTGCTCTTTGAAACCTTTGAGGGTACGCAGATTGTGCGCGCGATGAGCCAAAGCGGGCGCGATGGTCATCCGGTGATCTTTCCGACGTCCCTTTTGCCCAAATTTGAGGCCCTCACGGGCGATCATGGCGCGCAGGATTTGATTGCAAAATACGGTGCCAAACGGGTGGAAATGCCGTCCGAGGCGGCGACTTGGGACATGAATACGCTGGAAGATTGGCGTCAGATGTGAGGTCTGGCGCAGTTTTTTTAAATCAATTTGGCCCCCCAATGACCTTTCGCCCGCTCCATCGCTTTATCCTCGCCAGTGGCCTGACCAATTTGGCCGATGGCATTGCGACGGTGGCTTGGGCTTGGCTCGCGTCACTGTTGACCCGTGATCCGGTCTGGATCGCCTTGGTGCCCGTGGCCCTGCGCTTGCCTTGGGCGCTCTGTGCCATTCCGGCGGGGATCATCACCGATCGCGCCGATCGGCGGGTGTTGATTTTACAGATGGACGCACTGCGCGCGCTGGCATTTTTGGCGGTGGGCGTGGCGATTGTCTTCGCCCTCCCCCTTGCGCCCGCACCCGTCAACGGCATCTCCAACCTTTGGCTGTTCTGTGCGCTTCTGTGCGGGGCCAGCGTGGTCGGTGTCGCCGAAGTGTTTCGCGACAATGCGGCCCAAACCATGTTGCCGACGCTCGTGCCACATGCCGAACTTGAAACCGCAAACGGCCGACTTTGGAGTGTGGAACTGATTGGCAATGCGTTGATTGGGCCAGCTTTGGGCGCGATGTTGATTGGCTTTGCCCTGCCCGCGCCGTTTCTTTTGAATGCGATCAGCTATTTTGCCGCCATTTTTCTTATGTTGAGGATCAAGGGAGCGTTTCGCGCGGCGGGCACGCGCGCCCGCGATTGGCGCGCGGAGTTCAAAGAAGGCGTGGCCTTTTTGCGCGCCGCCCCGCTGTTGCGCACGCTTGCGTGGATCACCGGGTTTTGGAATTTGCTGTTTCATATGATGATGATTGCGCTGGTGCTGCATGTTCAGGACAACCTGGGCTTAAACGCACAGGTTTACGGGCTGATTTTGGCCTCGGGGGCCGTGGGCGGCATCTTGGGCGGGTGGCTTGGAGGTCCGATCATCCGCCTGTTTGGGCCAAGCCGGTCGGCACAATTGGCGTTGTTGGCCTCTGCCCCGATCTTTCTCGCCATCGCATACGTGCCCGGTCCGGTGAGTTTGGGTCTGACATTGGCACTCTTTGAATTTTTCGGACTGATTTGGAACACGGTCTCCGTGTCCTATCGACAGCGCGCCATTCCTGACGCGCTTTTGGGCCGGGTCAACAGTCTCTATCGGTTGTTCGCCTGGGGCATGATGCCGATTGGGCTGATTTTGTCGGGATTGATTGCGCGTGGCGTGCAGAGCGTTGTGGCCCGTGACACGGCTGTCATGATGCCGATTTTGGTCGCCGCTCTGGGCGCGTTTATGCTTGCTTTTGTCGGATGGAAAGCGCTCGGGCGTGGTTTTGGTGCGGAGTGAGGCCGTGAAACCGGAAAAGCGTTGATGTGATACGCAAGACAACGCAGATCAGCCAAGGCTATAGATAATCCTCTGGTGGCCCAGCCCCTGTGGCCACCGAGGTTCCCGGCGCAGGTGAACGTGTCACCAACGCCGGGAGAGCGTTTTTTAAGCGTCACGCCTTTCCCCTGCCTCAGGTTAAAGGCGTGACGCTTTAAATTTGGATCAGGAGACCAAAAGTTCGGCTTCGTGTTTGCGAAGAATGCGACGCGCAGCGGTAAATCCACCGCGGGCCGACACGTCTTGCAATTCCGGGAAGAGTGCAAAGATTTCCTGACGGGCCTCTTCGCCAATTCCGGCAAGGGTGTAATCGCCCGGCTGGAAGCTTTCCGACCATGTCCCGTCCGAGAGGACCACTTCGTGGCGCTCGAACATGACGTGGATATAGGTCACCTCAGCCGCGTCGATCACCTCGACACCGTCCAAGCGGGTCAGGTGTTTGGCCGCCACGAGAACTTCGTGCTCGTCAAACAAAAGCGCGGCTTTTTCATTGGAAACCAACATGCGGTGGTTTGGAGACACCATCATGTCGCGCTCCGGCAGACCGGCACCAAGTGCGCCCTGACGGATCATCACTGGCATCAATGCACGACGGGCCGCCAGATCGGCACCGGACAGGGATTTCTTGCCGATCCACTGGATCGCCTGAAGACCGTTGTCGCGGGTGATGACTTTGTCGCCCACTGTGAGGGTTTCCACCGCGACTTCGCCTTTGGGTGTCGCAAGCAGCGTCCCCGGCGTGAAGCAAGGGATGATTTCCTCGATGTTGGTGTAGTTGATGTTGGCGTAGGAGTCCGTACCGGCATTGTAGAGTTGGATCTGGCCGTCAAAGCCGTTGCCATCGGAGTCCGGGTTTTGCACGTCGTGGGTGATCACCCATCCATCGGACAACAAGGCAGACAGATCAAGCGTATCCCAATCGACACCGCCATCGCCACCATGCACCGTGGTGTTGTAAACGCCAGATGTGACATCATCAAAAGTGACATAGATCGTATCTTCGTCATCGCCGCCGGAGAGGACGTCATTGTCACCACCGCCGTAGATCGTATCCTGATCTGCGCCACCATCGACAATGTCATGGCCCGCGCCAGCATGGATGGTGTCGTCGTCAATGCCGCCATAGATGGTGTCGTCACCCGCATCGCCATAGATCAGGTCATCGTCGTCTTGACCGTAGATCGTGTCGTTGCCCGCACCGCCATGGATCACGTCCTGGCCGTTGTCGGTGACAAGATCGCCTTCGTCATCGGGGATGTTCAGGCTGTCCGGGAAGCCGGGTGCAAGACCACCATAGATGATGTCATTGCCCTCGCCGCCGTCGATCGTATCGGAGCCTTCGCCACCGACGATAAAGTCGTCACCGGAGCCACCCAAAATGGTGTCATCGTCAAAGCCGCCGTCGATGGTGTCATTGTCGGCACCGCCGTCAATGTAATCATTGTCATCGCCACCCGAAATCGTGTCATTGCCCGCGCCGCCCAGCAGCGTGTCCATGTCATTGGTGGTGTCAGAATCGCCCGGGAAAACGCCCGGGTAGCCGCGATCCGGGCTGCCGATGTCGCCGCCGACGATGATGTCGTCGCCGTCGCCGCCTTCGATATGATCAACGCCGTCGCCCCCATCGAGGTAGTCGTCGCCGCCACCGCCGGAGATGGTATCATCGCCACCCATGCCCCAGAATTCATTGGTATATGTGTCGGACGGATCGGTGCCCTGATGATCAAAGCCGGTCAGGGTGTCGTCATAGTCAGAGCCGATCACGCCGTCGATACCGCTGGAAACGGTGTCGTTTTCAGCGTCACCACCAGAGAGCGTCGAGGTCGACAGGTCGACATTCACCGCCGCGTCTGAACCGGAATAATCAATGTTGTCCTGACCTGCACCGCCGGTGAACGTGTCCGCACCGGCGCCACCGATAAAGGTGTCGTCGCCTGCGCCGCCGTCCAGCGTGTTGGTGCCTTCGTCGCCTTGCAACGTGTCATTGCCACCTTGGCCAAAGATCACGTCATCGCCTGCGCCGCCAATCAAGGTGTCGTCGCCTGCCCCTTCGGTCAGCTCGGTGCCGGAAACGGCATCAAAGGTCACGTCAGAAATATGAATGCCCGACACGCCCGTGCCCGGATTGGTGTGGATGATCTGAAGCGAGGCCACCGGGCCCGCGATGCTCACCGTAACGGTGTTGCTGTCGGCGGAAGGTGACACGTTGTCGGTGTCCTCGGCGGTGACCGTATTGCCCGAGAGGATCAGGTCAGAGCCGATGTCAAACGTGACCGGGATTTCATTGCCGTCCGCGTCATAGGCGATCACGGTCACCTGACCGAGATTGGCGTCGATGTCGGAGATGTTGAAGGTGACGTTTTGCACATCGTCAGAGAAGGACATGTCATAGGTGCCGACTTCTCCCGCCGCCGCGTTGGACGCGAGGGAGGAGTGAGCGTCTGCGCCATCGACCCCATCGACGTTGACCGTGTTGGTGGAGAAATTCGAATCCACGCCAATGTTGCTGGCGTGCCATGTGTCATAGGTGTCCGGGGTGGTGACCGTCACTGTGACATTGCCGGTGTTTTGGGTCAGCGTCAGACCTTCGAGGTCATCGCCATTGTCGACGGTGCCAAGGCCACACCAATCCTGATCTTTGATGTCAGCCCAAGAGAATGTTTCGGTGGATGTGGTGGTTGTTACGCCTGTGTCACCATAAATGGTGTCATTGCCTTCGCCACCCAGCACGGTGTCATCACCGCCGCCCGCATAGACAATATCATTCAGGCCATCTGCCCCATCAATAACATCGCCTTCAGGATCTCCAGTGTAAGCGACGTCGATATAATCGTCACCTGCGGTCCCATCAACAGTCCCTGCAATCGGGGTCGGCGTTGTCGGAGTTGGATCTTTTGGATCGCAATCGTCATGCGTATATGTCATCTTCTCATTCCTTCACCACCGCTCGACAAGAACGGAAAAATAACGCGACCGGTTGCCCGGATGAGTCCCATAAACACAAGACCAAAGCGTCTGCATTAATGCTGTAAAGGTCGAGAAGACATAGCCATCACTTCGATGGCAAAACTCGCAATCGTCACACGCAGCAGCAGATCGAATGAACGATCCATGTACCACATCGGACACGCAAGCCGATGCCCTTCCCGGACTTCGAAACTTAACGCAGCCGCCCCCGTGGCCTTATGTTGCCCCCCAGTTGGGCCTCTTATGGATATGTCAAAAAGGTGGCTGTGCAAACGGGGAAAATGGGCGAAAAATTGTCCTGTCTTGGAAAAGTGCCGCAAATCACGCGGCGAAATTGGCCTATTCTCACGCGAGTTGGGCATGGATTTAGCTGCGGTTTTTGCGCGAAATTGATTTTTTTATTATTTATATTCAATGTTCTAAATTCGTTATTGCCCTACAAGATGTAGCCCGTCTGACGCTGATTAACCTTAAGTCAACATCCCCAACGGACACCGCCTTTATCCTGCCTCAATTTTAACCCATTTCTAGATCGCCAGTCTCGAAATGGAACCAATGGTCGCGATTGCTTTGAAATAGGGCAAAAGTGAAAACAATAACATTGAACCTCTTCGAATCACTGTGACGAAAGCCTGGCGGCAACAGCGGCTTAACATCTTGGTAAATGCTACAAATCTCCGACTCGCCTGGAGCAGAAGGCATTTAGATCACGATTTCGGACGGTTCGATGATGGCCTCCATCGCCACATGGGTTGAGGTCGAATTGACAAAGGGCAGCGCCGAAATTTTATCTCCCATCACTTGACGATAATGGTTTATATCATGGGCGCGCACTTTGACGAGATAATCAAACCCTCCCGCGATCATGTAGCATTCCTCGATTTCGGGCACGAGTTTGACCGCCTCATTGAATTTCTTGAGCGCAGATTCACGGGTGTCGGACATGCGCACCTCGACAAATGTGACATGGCTCAACCCGAGTTTGAGTGGCGAGACAACGGCGCGGTAGGCCGAGATCAGCCCCGCCTCTTCCATGTTCTTGATCCGCGCGGCCACGGGTGTTTTCGAAAGTCCAACCCGTTTGGCCAATTCTGTCACTGGAATCCGGGCGTTGTGTTGCAATTCGCGCAGGATTTTGCGGTCAGCGTCGTCGATAATCATTATTCGTCCTTTTTGTGGGGTGTTTTTGTCCGATTTACCTGCATCAATACCCTCTTTTGGACGCAACGACCAGAGGAACGCAGATATTCAGGGTGAAACAAATTCCGGAGTGGACCATGTTCGATCATAAATTCGACACGTTTTCAGGGCACGCCAAAATTGCTCCTGAACAGGATGTTTTGAAAGACCTCATGCAACAGGGCGCCCTGACGGAGCCGGAACGCGTGGCGATTTCGAACCGGGCGGCAGGTTACATTCGCCGCATTCGGGCCGAGGCCAACCCCGGCTTGATGGAAAAATTCCTCGCGGAATATGGCCTCTCAACCCAGGAGGGCGTGGCGTTGATGTGTCTGGCCGAAGCGATGTTGCGCGTGCCGGATGCCACAACCATCGACGCGCTGATCGAGGATAAAATTGCCCCCTCCGATTGGTCGAAACACATTGGCGAAGCCTCCTCTCCGCTGGTCAATGCCTCGACATGGGCTTTGATGCTCACCGGCCGGGTGTTGGACGAACGCGATCCGGGCGTGGCGCGTGTGTTGCGCGCGGCGATCAAACGTGTGGGCGAGCCGGTGATCCGCGTCGCCGTGGGTCAGGCAATGAAACAGATGGGCCGTCAGTTCGTTTTGGGTCAGACCATCGACAAGGCGCTGGAGCGCGCCCGTGAGCGTGAAAAACAGGGCTACACCTATAGCTACGACATGTTGGGCGAGGCCGCGATGACGAAAGCCGACGCCACGCGCTATGCCAAATCCTACAGCGATGCGATCAAAAGCATTGCCAAGGCCGCCACTCACGGCTCGGTTGAAACCAATCCCGGCATCTCGATCAAACTCTCCGCCTTGCACCCGCGCTATCAGGTCGCCCAAGAGCCGCGCGTGATGGCCGAGCTGGTGCCGATCGTGCATGATCTCTCGGTGCAGGCGAAACAGGCCGGGATCGGCCTGAACATCGACGCCGAAGAACAGGACCGTTTGGTCCTCTCGCTCAAAGTGATCGAAGCGGTGCTGATGAGCGACGATCTCGCGGGCTGGAATGGCTTTGGCGTGGTTGTGCAAGCCTATGGCAAACGCGCCGGTCAGACGATTGACTGGCTCAACGCGCTGGCCACGCATCTGGATCGCAAAATCATGGTCCGTCTGGTCAAAGGCGCCTATTGGGACACCGAAATGAAACGGGCGCAGGTCGAAGGTCTCGACGATTTCCCGCTGTTCACCAACAAGACCGCGACCGATGTCAGCTACATCGCCAATGCGCGCAAATTGTTTGGTTATTCGGATCGGATCTATCCGCAATTCGCCACCCATAACGCCCATTCCGTCGCGGCGATTTTGGACATGGCCGAGGGCCGTCCGTTTGAATTCCAGCGGCTGCATGGTATGGGCGAGCAGCTACATGATGTTGTCATCAAGGACGAAAAAAACCGCTGCCGGATCTACGCCCCGGTTGGCGCGCATCGCGATTTGTTGGCCTATCTCGTCCGCCGCCTGCTTGAAAACGGCGCGAACTCGTCCTTTGTGAACCAATTGGTGGACGAAGACGTCAGCCCGGAAGAGATCGCCGCCGATCCGTTCGCCGCGCTGGCCACCGCCACCGCCCCGTCCGGTCTGCGCGCTCCGAGGGACTTGTTTGCCACCGAAGGCCGGACCAATTCCAAGGGCTTTGATCTCTCGGATGAGGCCACTCTGGCGGAGATTGACGCCGCCCGTAATGTGCCCCTGCCCGAGGCCGGGCCGATCACCCTGCGCCCGGCCACAGGCACGACTTGCGATGTTGTGAATCCGGCCACGGGTGAGGTTGTGAGTACGGTTTTGGAGGCCGACGAGGCCACCGCCCTGTGCGCCATCGAGGATGCGACGACCTGGGACGCGCCCGTATCTGAGCGTGCGCAGGTGCTGCGCCGCGCCGCCGATCTCTATGAGGCCAATGCCGGTTTGATCTTTGCCACTTTGGCGCGTGAGGCGGGCAAAACCTTGGCCGATTGCGTTGGCGAACTGCGCGAAGCGGTTGATTTCCTGCGCTATTACGCCGGTCAGGCCGAAATGCGCGGCGACAGGATGGATGCACGCGGGATTTTCACCGCGATCAGCCCGTGGAACTTCCCTCTGGCGATTTTCTCCGGTCAAATTGGCGCGGCTTTGGCGGTTGGCAATGGCGTCATCGCCAAACCCGCCGAAGCCACACCCGTGATTGCCAGCATCGCCGTGTCATTGCTGCATGAGGCGGGCGTGCCGAAAGCCGCTCTGCAACTGATCACCGGGCTGGGTTCCACCGTGGGGCGCACGCTGACCTCGGATGCGCGCGTGGGCGGCGTGGTGTTCACCGGCTCGACCGCCACCGCCCAATCCATCCGCCGCGCCATGGCGACCCATATGGACCCGGGCGCACCGTTGATCGCGGAAACCGGCGGGTTGAATGCCATGCTGGTCGACTCGACCGCCCTGCCGGAACAAGCCGTGCGCGACATCGTGGCCTCGGCGTTCCAATCGGCGGGCCAACGCTGTTCGGCGTTGCGCTGTCTCTATGTCCAAGAGGACATCGCCCCGCATTTCATCGACATGCTCAAAGGCGCGATGGACGAGCTTTGCATCGGCAATCCCTGGGCATTGACCACCGATGTTGGCCCCGTCATCAACCAAGCTGCCTATGACAGCATCAATGCCTATATTGCCGCAAACGAGGCCAAGGGCGCACTGCTCCATCGCGTCGATGCGCCGACCTCTGGGCTGTTCGTTGCCCCGACCCTGTTGAAGGTCAGCGGCATTGCCGATCTGGAGCGGGAGATTTTTGGGCCCGTGCTGCATGTCGCCACCTTTAAGGCGCATGAGTTGAACAAGGTGATTGCGGATGTAAACGCGCGCGGTTTTGGTCTGACCTTTGGTCTGCACACGCGGATCGACACGCGGGTGCAAGAGATTGCGGATGGCATTCATGTCGGCAATCTTTATGTGAACCGCAACCAAATCGGTGCCATCGTTGGCAGCCAACCCTTTGGCGGCGAAGGGCTTTCGGGCACCGGACCGAAAGCGGGCGGGCCGAGCTACCTGACCCGATTTATCAAACCACAGGCCGCGCCCGAGGCGGGTGTTTGGGAAACGCCCTGTGATCTGGAGGCGCTTAAAGCGGCGCTGGCCAAGACTTCACTTGCCAAAACTCATGGCGGCGCGCTCTTGTCGGCCACCGAGATGCCGGGGCCGACCGGCGAGGCCAACACCCTGCGCACCTATGCGCGCGCACCGATCCTGTGCATGGGACCGGGACAGGCGGCCGTTGACGCACAAATCGCCGCCGTTGAGGCCTTGGGCGGGGTTGCCGTTGCGGTCAAGGGCACGATAGACCCCGCCGCTTTGACCACAGTTTCGGGCTTTGACGGCGCGATCTATTGGGGCGACGATCCCCGCGCCTATGCCGAGGCGCTGTCTCTGCGCGACGGGGCAATTTTGCCGCTGATCACCGCCCTGCCCGACGCGGCCCATGTCGTCCATGAACGGCACATGTGCGTCGACACCACGGCGGCGGGCGGCAACGCCGCCCTTTTGGCCGGATAAGAACCGCAGCACTCCGCCGCAGCACCAAACACGTTTCCCCCGCGCCCGAACCACGGTGCGGGGTTATATTTAGTTACATCTCACGCACGAAAAAACCGCCGCTCCTGTGTAAGGAACGGCGGTTTTTTGGCTGTGCGATCTGAGGCGATTAGCCGATGGTCGAGAGGAACCGTTGCAGATCGGGGTCTTGGGGATTGTTCATCACATCTTCCGGCGCACCGATTTCGGCCAAAACGCCTTTCTTGAAAAAAGCAACGCGATCAGAAACATCTCGGGCAAAGCTCATCTCATGGGTCACAACAATCATCGTCATCCCCTCAGAGGCCAGCATCCGCATGATGTCGAGCACCTCGCCCACCAACTCCGGGTCAAGCGCCGAGGTGGCCTCGTCAAACAACATGTAGGTCGGTTCCATCGCCAGCGCACGGGCAATCGCCAAACGCTGTTGCTGACCGCCCGAAAGCTGCGACGGGTAGTGGTTGAGCTTGTCGCCGAGACCAACATGGGTGAGTTGCTTGGCGGCGATCTCCTGCGCGTCTTTACGGCTGAATTTCGACACCACACGCGGCGCGAGGGCGACGTTTTCAAGTGCGGTCAGATGCGGGAACGAGTTCCATTGCTGAAACACCGTGCCCAATTTCTGGCGCAGCTTGTTGATGTCGGTGCCTTTGGCATGCACATCCACCCCATCGACGGTGACCTTGCCGCCATCAATGGTTTCAAGCGCGTTGATGCAATAAAGCAGCGTGGACTTGCCCGATCCAGACGCGCCGATCAGTGAAACGACCTCGCCCTTGTCCACGGTCAGGTTGATGCCTTTGAGAACTTCCAGAGGGCCAAAGGATTTGTGCAGGTTTTCCAGTACGATCATGATTTTTGCCTCTGTTCGTAACGTGCGCCCAATCGCGACAGCGGGTAGGAGATGATAAAGTAGATCAGGCCGACCAGCAGCATGATTTTGACCGACTCTTGGGTGCGGGTGTTGAGGATTTGCGAGGCGCGCAGCAATTCGACATAGCCGATGGCCGAGACCAGAGCGGAGTCTTTGATGGTCGCCAGTGCCACTCCAAGCCAGGACGGAAACGCCGTGCGCAGGCCCACGGGCGTGGTCACATGGCGCATTTCCTGCCAATAACTCATCCCCAAACACCGCGCGGCGGCGCGCAGACCCGGAGGCACGGCGTCGATGCCCGAGTGTACAACCACAGCCACAAGCGAGGCGGTGTAGATGATCAACACGATCGTACCCGACCAAAATGCCGGCAACGGAAAGCCCGCGATCGCCACGAAACTGTCAAACAGGATCAATTGGATCAGCAAAGGCACCGAGCGGAACACGTCCAGCACGGCCATGACCGCGAAGGTGATCAACTTGTTGTTCAGCGACATCAGCCAGCCGAAGACCATACCCAACAGGGTGCCCAAAAGGATGGAGACGACAGAAATTTGGATGGTTTTCCAAGCCCCTTCCAGCAGGAAGATCAGATCGCTCCATTGCAGCGTGGTAAAGACATCGGTCATGACTTTGCCCTTTCCGCTTTGAACAAGGGCCGTCCAAGAAGGGCCATCAACAGAAGCGCCATTTTGGCGATCAGATAGTAGATCACGGCGGTGGCGGCGAAGAATTCAAAGGTGCGGAAGGTGCGTGAGTTGAAATATTGCGTCTCGCCCGACAATTCGCGCAGACCCGCCAGCATCCCCAAAGAGGAGGCCAGAATGACCCAAGTGAACTGGTTGGTCATCGGCCCGTAAATCGCACGCAACACCTGCGGCAACACCACATAGCGCATGGATTGAAACCGGGTCATCCCCAACGTGCGCGCGGCTTTGTCTTGACCGGGGTTCACGGCATTAAAGCCGCCGCGATAGGTCTCGGCCATATAGCCCGCACAGTTGAAGGTCAGCGCGGCAACCACCGCCGTATAGGAGCTGAGAAAAATACCGAATTCGCCAAGGCCCCAATAAAACACGAAAATCTGGAACAGAGAGGGCGTGTTGCGCGCAATTTCGACCCAGGTGGAGCCAAACCCGCGCAGAACGCGCAGTTGGCTGGCCCGAAAGAAATAGAGCACAAGGCCGATCATCAGGCCAAGTGCCATCGCGATAAGAGAGACCTGAAGTGTGACCAGAGAGGCTTTCAGAAGATCGGGAAGAGCCTGAATAACTGGTCGCCAGTGGAATTGATAATCCATCCAAATGACCCATAAGTTGGACGGCGACAGGGGGTGCCTGCCGCCGCCAAGGTTAAACGTACTTCAGGGTTTAATAATAAACGCCAACGGTCGTCAGGTCAGGCATTTCGCCGCCGATATGTGTCTCATAGAGATCACCGAGCGTGCCGTCGCGGTACGCATGGTTGATGTAGAGGTTCAGGTAGTTGATCCAGCCAAATTCGTTACGCTCGGTCATAAAGCCAACGATATCCGCGCCAAAGGGGGCCACGGGACCGGCTTTGAGGTTGGAAAAGCTGTCCGATTGCAGAATGTTGGCGATGGCGGTGTCTGTGGCAATGCCCGCTTCGACGCGGCCTTGGGACACGGCAAGATAGGTGTCGTTTTCGGCTTGGAAGGTGGTGATCTTGCCTTTGCCATCCGGCCAGTTGGCGGCGCTGTAATCGGTCAGTTCGGATTCATAGGTTGTGCCAACCGCGACACCGACATTGGCGTCTTTCAACTGGTCCCATTCGGTGATCTCGGAATCTGCGGGCAGCAGGGATTGGAACTGGAACACCATGTAGGGGATGGTGAAACCCACGGTCTGGGCGCGCTCAAGCGAGTCCGAAGAGGAGGCAATCGCCACATCGGTGCGGCCAGAGATCAGCGACGGAATACGTTCGGCCCAGGTGACGCCGACGACTTCGGCATCAACGCCCATGCGGCTTGCGAGATCTTTACAGATGTCCACATCCATGCCGGCCGGTTCGTTGTTGGCGTCACGGTAGCCCATGGGCGGGAAGTCGAGCACAACGGCGCAGCGCAGCTTGCCCGAGCCCAAAACGTCATCGAGTTTATCGGCGGCGGCTGGCGTGGCCAAAGTGGCGCCCAAAAGGGCCAAAGCGCCAAATGCGCCGAGAACTGTGGTGTTTTTCATGAGAGATCCCTGAAGTTTTGTTTGGTTATAAAGCCAGAATACAGGAGTGATTGCAGTCATATTGCCCTAAAGGCGCAACCTTGTGGTCAATATGGCTGAATTGAAGGTCAAATATGGGCAATAGTATCACCCCAACCCCCAAGGTCTCGATTCGCAGCTCACTGAACTCAGCCTAACGCCCGTGGCTCGGTTTGGGAACCTTTGGCCTGTTTTGGGCACTGTTTGCGGGTTTGGCAGGAATCAGAATCGGCACCGGGGCGCGTTTCCAGTGATGAAAGGGCACCGCCCGCCTCCAATCCGGACGCAAACAGAATGCGGTTTGTCCTGCTACACGCAAAGGCGTGTCATCCCGGAGCGATACACAAAATGACATTTGTGGCTTGGGAGCGGGGAGAGGGATTAAACTGGTTTGATCACTGTCTGCTAAAAGAGGACTTGGTAGTCACCTCTTTTAATAATGGTACCCGTGGGCGGACTCGAACCGCCAAGCCTGTTACAGCGGGGGATTTTGAATCCCCTGTGTCTACCAATTCCACCACACGGGCAAAAGTTCCGCGCACATCGTCGCGGTAAAGGGCATTTATCGAAGCTCGCGGGCGACGACAAGAGGGATTTGTCAGATTTATAACCGATCGGCAGAAAAAGTGTCACAAGAGGCCAAATCCCCGGTTTTATAGCCGGTCGCAAACCAGGTTTGGCGCTGCTCGGAGGTGCCATGAGTAAAGGTGTGCGGCTGCGGCACGCGTCCGGCATTCTTTTGCAATGTGTCATCACCGATTTGTTTGGCCGCATTCAACGCCTCGCGAATGTCGCCATGCTCAATCGACCCAAAGGCCTCATCGGCCTTTTTCGCCCAAATCCCTGAATAGCAATCGGCCTGAAGTTCAATCATCACCGAGACGGCGTTGCTTTTGTCCTCCGAGACTTGCGCACGGTAGGCATTGGCCTGTCCCAAAATGCCCAATTCGTTCTGGACATGATGCGCCACTTCATGCGCGACCACGTAAGCGGCGGCAAAATCGCCCTTCGCGCCCAGTGTGCGGCTCATCGTGGTGAAGAAATCTGTGTCGAGGTAGACTTTTTGATCCGAGGGGCAATAAAACGGCCCGGTCGCCCCAGAGGCAGAGCCACAGGGGCTTTGGGTCACGCCTTTATAGAGCACCAGAATCGGCGGCTCATAGCGCGCGTTCAATTGATCGGCAAAGACTCCGGTCCAAATCTCTTCGGTGTCGGCCAAGGTGACGGAGACGAATTGCGCCGCCTCTTCATCGGCGGCGGTGATTTGGGTGCTCTGGGTTTGGGGACTGATGCCCCCTGCCCCTTCGAGCAGCGGCGTGACGTCGATGCCGAGGAAATAGCCGATCACCACAACCGCGATCAGGCCCAAGCCGCCGATCCCGCCCACGGCCTTGCCGCCACTCATGGACCGCCGATCCTCAATGTTGCGCGACCCGCGCCGTCCTTGCCATTTCATCACTCACCCTCGGCCAAAATCAAAACTGTGCTCACAATAACGTCACCCGTCCGTCCGACAAGCCGAAAGCACCCGGCATATGCTTGACCCTTGGGGCAGAATGAGGCCTATAGACCGAGAACAAGCGGGGATTTTCGGCGCATGCTAAAGCGGTTGTACAATTGGACGATGTCTTTGGCGGAAAGCCGCATGCGCTTTGGGCTTTGGCCGTCGTTGCCTTTGTCGAGAGCTCGGTCTTTCCAATCCCACCAGATATTTTGATGATTCCGCTGATCGTGGCGCGCCCAAAAGATGCGTTCAAAATCGCCGGGATCGCCACTTTGGCCTCGGTTTTGGGTGGGATGTTGGGCTATTGGATCGGCTTTGGCGCCTTTGAAACCATTGGTCGCCCGGTGTTGGAATTCTATGGCAAAGACGCCTATTTCGACGAATTCGCCGTCAAATACAATGAATGGGGCGCATGGGCCGTGTTGATCGCGGGCGTCACCCCCTTCCCCTATAAGGTGATCACCATCTTGTCGGGCACCACCCAACTGTCCTTGCCGGTGTTTATCGTCGCCTCGATTGTCGCACGTTCATTCCGGTTTTTCGTCGTCGCCGCCCTGTTGTGGAAATTTGGCGATCCGATCCGCGACTTTATCGAGCGGCGATTGGGAGCGGTGTTCACCGTGCTCATCCTCCTGCTTGTGGGCGGTTTTTACGCGGTGAAATTCCTATGATAGCTTTGATTTCCCGCCTCACCCGCCTGCATTTGGCCCTTTTGGCCGCGCTGGGATCGCTGTCGATCCTTTTGGGGGCGTTTGTGTTTCAGGCCATGGGCTATGCGCCCTGCGCGATGTGCCTGTGGCAACGCTGGCCCCATGCCATTGTCATTGTCATCGGCGCGCTGTTTCTGGCGACCCGCCTGCGGCTTTTGCTGGTTTTGGGCGCGCTGGTGATGGTGGTCTCCTCAGGCCTTGGCCTGTTTCACGCCGGTGTCGAACAGGGCTGGTGGCCCGGTCCAAGCTCCTGCACCTCGTCTGGCCCAGGCCTGTCTGGCCTCTCCGGTATGGATCTTTTGCCCTCTGCGGGGGCGGCGAAACTTGTGCTTTGTGACGAGATCGTTTGGGACACATGGGGGCTTGGCATCACCATGGCGGGCTGGAATTTCTTGTTCTCGCTGGTGTTTATGGCGCTTTGGATCATGGCGTGGACAAAGCCGCGCTGAGTGGTGGTCTGGCGCGGCGGCAGGTTAAACCCGGCTTTCACACGGATGCAGTTTTAACCGTCCCGCCATTTTTTGCCGAAACAGCGCTCACAAATGCGTTTTCAGGATTGAAATCGCCGCGCTTTGTGCAAATCTTGGGATCATGAAACAGACAAAGCCCCTTCGTCCCTCTGTGGTCCCCTTTCCCACCGCGCGCCGCAGTCGCAAGCGGGTGGGTGGGCCTTTGGCCGATCTGCGCGCCGAAGCGCTGCGGGATCGGTTTCGTCAGGTGTCAGAAGCCTCCTACACCGGCGATGCCACCACACCGCTTAAAAAGCTGTTGAAGCGGTTTTGAGCCGCGACGGATCGTGCCCCGCCGCGCGCGGTTTTTCAATGAACCTCATTCAATGAATGGTAAATTCACCGACGCAATTGCGCCATTCGCCCGGTGAGATCAATTTGCGATGGGTAAAACGCACATGGTGTAACGGGCCCTCGATGGTCTCATGCCAAAACGCGATGAATTTGAACAATTTCGGATAATCCGGCGCAAGATCGTAAAGCTGCCACGAAAACGTATTCAACACACTTTGGTGATCCGGCATTCGGTAGGTGAATTCCGCCAAAGTCAGGCCATATCCCGTGAGCATCATCTCGGTGTCGCTCATCTGGTTTTGCTGCGCTGTTGCCATCAAGGTCTCTCCTGTTGCTTGGGTGTTTCCTGTGTTTTTTCTCCCTGAGACTCAGCTTGTCACAAATTGCTTAATTGTCTATAAAAACAATATGTTGTCACTCCTTTTATCTGGCTGCCAAGGACGCGGCCTCAGATGGGCCTCTACGAGCGAAATCCTCGCCGGTTCCCCCATTGCACCCCACATCCCGTATGATGTAAGATAGGTAACGACATTATATAGATCGCACCAAACAACAGGCGGACACCGTGAGCGACACTCCAGAAACCCCTGAAAACGAAGAAGAAACCCCACGCGTGCCGATGGCATGGGACGGGCCGAAGATTTCCATCACCCAGGAGATGAAAAGCTCCTACCTCGATTACGCGATGAGCGTGATCGTCAGTCGCGCGATCCCGGATTTGCGCGACGGGTTGAAGCCCGTTCACCGCCGCATCCTGTTTGCGATGCATGAGGCGGGCAACACCCACGACAAATCTTATCGTAAATCGGCGCGGTCTGTCGGCGATACGATGGGGAAATATCACCCGCATGGTGATAGCGCGATCTATGACGCCCTTGTGCGGATGGCACAGCCGTTTTCGATGTCCCTGCCCTTGCTCGATGGTCAGGGGAACTTTGGCTCGATGGATGGCGATGCCGCCGCGGCGATGCGCTACACCGAAGTGCGGATGGACAAACCGGCCGCCTATCTTTTGGCCGATATTGACAAAGACACCGTCGATTTCACCCTGAACTATGACGGCAAAGACCGCGAACCCACTGTGCTTCCGGCGCGGTTCCCGAACATGCTGGTCAATGGTGCGGGCGGGATCGCCGTCGGCATGGCCACCAACATCCCGCCGCACAACCTGGGCGAAGTGATCGACGCCACCTTGGCCTTGATCGAAAACCCTGACGTGTCCTCCGAGCGGTTGATGGAAATCGTGCCTGCGCCCGATTTCCCGACGGGCGCGATGATTTTGGGCCGCTCTGGCGCGCGCAAAGCCTATCTTGAGGGCCGTGGCTCCGTAGTGATCCGCGCCAAGACCCGCGTCGAAGAGATCCGCAAAGACCGCTACGCCATCATCGTCGATGAGATCCCCTATCAGGTCAACAAGGCGACGATGATCGAAAAAATCGCCGAGCTGGTGCGGGACAAGCGCGTCGAAGGCATCGCCCATGTCCAAGACGAATCCGACCGTGTCGGTGTGCGGGTTGTGGTCGAGCTGAAACGCGATGCGACGCCGGAGGTGGTGCTGAACCAATTGTTCCGCTTTACCCCGCTGCAAACCTCGTTTGGCTGTAACATGCTGGCGCTCAATGGTGGCCGCCCGGAACAAATGACCCTGCGCCAGTTCTTGGAGCATTTCATCACCTTCCGCGAAGAAGTGGTGGCGCGCCGCACCGCGTTTGAACTGCGCAAAGCCCGCGACCGCGCCCATATCCTCTGTGGTTTGGCCGTGGCTGTGACCAATGTCGACGAAGTCGTCGCCACCATCCGATCCTCTGCAGATGCGGCTGAGGCGCGGGCGAAATTGATGGAACGTCGCTGGCCCGCGATGGACATCGCTGATTACATCCGCTTGATCGACGATCCGAGCCATAAGATGAACGACGATGGCACCTATAACCTGTCCGAGACCCAGGCCCGCGCGATCCTCGATCTGCGGCTGCAACGCCTGACCCAGATCGGTGTCAAAGAGGTCACCGACGAGTTGCAAGAGCTCGCCGGCAAGATCAAAGATTTCCTCGCCATCCTCGCCTCGCGTGAGCGGATCATGGAGATCATTTCCAACGAGTTGATTGAGGTGAAAACCCTATTCGCCGTGCCGCGCCGCACCGAGATTGTCGATTGGTCGGGCGATATGGAAGACGAAGACCTGATCGAAAAAGAGGATATGGTGGTCACCATCACCGCCTCCGGTTGGGCCAAACGCACGCCTCTGGCCGATTACCGCGCGCAAAAACGCGGTGGCAAGGGCCTGTCTGGCATGGCGACCAAGGACGAAGACGTGATCACCACGCTGTTTGTCGCCAACACCCACACCCAGTTGCTGTTCTTCACCGATGACGGCATGGCCTATAAGTTGAAAACTTGGCGCTTGCCGCTGGGTGGCCGGACGGCCAAGGGCAAACCGATCGTCAACATCCTGCCGATCCCGACGGGTGTGGGCATTGCGGCAATCATGCCGGTGGACCGCGACGAGTTGGATTGGGATGGGCTTCAGATCGTCTTTGCCACCTCGAAAGGATCAGTGCGTCGCAACCGCCTGTCGGACTTCACCAATGTGAAATCCAACGGCAAGATCGCGATGAAATTCGAAGGCGAAGACGAGGGCACCCGCCTGATCAACGCCCGGATTTGCGATGAAAATGATGACGTGATGCTGGTGACCTCCTCCGGCCGTGCGATCCGGTTCCCGGTCACGGATGTGCGGGTGTTCAACTCGCGCGCCTCGACCGGTGTGCGCGGGATCAAGCTGGGCACGGACGATGAGGTCGTCTCGATGTCGGTGATCAAACACTTTGATGCCGAGGCCTCTGAACGGGCCGCTTACCTCAAAATGCGTCGCCAAATGGCCGGTGCCGATGAGGTAGAGGCGACCGACGATGAGGAAGAGGCTGAAGAAGGCTCGATCTCCATGGAACGGTTCGAGGAAATGAAGGCGGCCGAGGAGCTGCTTGTGACCATCACGCAAAATGGCACGGGCAAACTCAGCTCTTCGCATGGGTATCCGGTTCGCGGACGCGGCGGCATGGGGGTGACAGCGATGGACAAAGCCATGCGCGGCGGGGCACTTGTGGCCTCCTTCCCGGTCGGCATCGAAGACCAAATCATGCTCGCCACCTCGAAAGGCCAATCCATCCGCTGCCCGGTCGAAGGTATCTCCTTCCGCTCGCGCTCGGCGGGTGGTGTGAAAGTGTTCAACACCGGCAAAGGCGAAGAGGTCGTGTCGGTGGCCTGGATCGCCGAAAGTGATGACGAAGAGGACGGTGCTGCGGAGGAATAAAGCGCAAGAGCCCCTCACATAAATGTGAGGACATCTCCCTATCCCACTCATAAAATAGGCAAAAAGCCGCTTGAACTGACGGTTCTTGCGGCTTTTTCTATGCGATTTTTGTCGAGTAACATGTGCGATTTTGTGGTATATGTAGCCAAATACACACATATTTTCACACAGATTATAAAAGTGAACGCCCCCTCTAAAATTCACCTGATGAGAGGGCTAAATGCAGCTCATAATTTTCCATGAGGTTGAAAATGAGCAACGTACAAAAACTTTCACTCGCCTTGGCATTGGTTTCGACAGCAGGCGCAGCCGCCGCTGACGCCTGACCTACAGCAATGTAGAGGCGGTCTACGGCAATATCGAAGAGCTGGACGTCACCCGCCTGAACGGCGAAGCTGACTACATCATGGGTCAGTACTCCTTCACCGGCTCTGCGGGCCTTGTGTCTGCTGAAGGTGATGACGCCTCCATCCTGCGCGGCACTGCGGGCTACGCGATCATCCCCGGCCTGAACGTCTACGGCCTTCTCAGCTATAGCCAGGCCGAAGGCGGCAACGACGAAACCTCCTATGGTTTGGGCGCAGAATTCCAAAACAACGACTATGGCGTTGCACTGGAATACGAAAAATTTGACGACGCTGATATCGACAGCGTAACCCTTGCTGGTTTCTATGGCTTTGGCGCATCCACCGTCTACGGCATTGCCAATGAGACGGACAATTTCGGCTCCTATGGTCTCGGCTATAAATATGACGCCGCAGCTTTCGAAGCCAACATCGCCAGCCTTTGGGATGAAGACGGGTTTGACGCAGGGGCAACCGCATTCAGCGGCGCATATGACGTCAATGCGAAATTCACCGTTTTGGCCTCTGTCCTCACCACCAATGACAATTTCCTCGACAACGGCATCTACACCGTTGGCGGCAGCTACAACCTGACGGATACAACATCCGTGGAAGCCAACTATGGTCAGTCCTTCGGCAGCGATATCGTTGACGGCGACGGCTTCACCCTCGCCCTCTCTTTCGAAACCGGCGCTCGTCGTGTTCGCGTGACCGATCAGGTGACCAACTACGTCACAGATACAACGCCGCTCTACGATCTCCTCGACTTCTAAATCCTACTCAGGATCAAGACGATCAAACCTGCCCCACACGTCAGCCTGATGTGTGGGGTTTTTGATGGGCGAGCCGCTTTAAAGCTCTGACATAGGCGCGCGCCCTCTCTTTTCTTTCTCCCAGCTTTGAACTACATCCCGAGCCATGACAGATAAAACACTCCACATCGTCGGCGGCGGCATGGCCGGGTCCGAAGCGGCATGGCAGGCGGCTCATATGGGCCTCAAAGTTGTGCTTCATGAAATGCGTCCCGAAGTGGGCACATTCGCCCATCACACCGGGAATTTTGGCGAGATGGTCTGTTCCAACTCGTTCCGCTCGGATGATGACGAACAAAACGCCGTCGGCCTGTTGCATTGGGAAATGCGCGCGGCCAATGGCTTGATCATGGCGATGGCGCACAAGCATCGCCTGCCCGCAGGCGGCGCCTTGGCCGTGGACCGCGATCCCTTTTCTGAGAGCGTCACAGCCGCGCTCAAAGCCCTGCCCAACGTCTCGGTCGAATATGGTGAAATCACCGAATTGCCCACCGAGGGTACATGGATTTTTGCCACAGGCCCGCTGACCTCACCCGCGCTTGGCGAGGCGATTGCGCGCGAGACCGGCACGGATCGTTTGGCGTTTTTCGACGCCATCGCCCCCATCGTCTATGCCGAGAGCATCAATATGGATGTGGCCTGGATGCAGTCGCGCTATGACAAGGGCGAGACCGAGGAAGAGCAAAAAGCCTATCTCAATTGCCCGATGACCAAGGACCAATACGAGGCCTTTATCGACGCGCTTTTGGCGGCGGAAAAGACCGAGTTTCATGAAAATGAAACGGCCGGGTATTTCGACGGCTGTCTGCCGATCGAGGTCATGGCCGAACGCGGTCGCGAGACGCTTCGGTTTGGGCCGATGAAGCCGATTGGCCTGACCAATGCGCATCAGCCGGATGTGAAACCCTACGCGGTGGTGCAGCTGCGCCGCGACAACAAACTCGGCACGCTTTTGAATATCGTCGGCTTTCAAACTAAGATGAAATACGGCACGCAAACCGCTGTTTTAAAAATGATTCCCGGTTTGGAAGATGCCAGTTTTGCCCGTTTGGGTGGTATTCACCGCAACACGTTTTTGAACTCTCCGACGCTATTGGATGATCAAATGCGGCTCAAATCCCGGCCCAATATCCGCTTTGCCGGACAGGTCACAGGCGTGGAGGGCTATGTGGAATCCGCTGCCATGGGGTTGCTCGCTGGCCGTTTGGCCGCAGCCGAACTTTTGGGCCATGAGATGGGTCCGCCGCCCGGCACCACCGCCATGGGTGCGCTCATTCATCACATCACCGGCGGGGCTGAGGCCAAGAGCTTTCAGCCGATGAATGTGAACTTTGGCCTGTTCCCGCCGTTGGACGGGATGCGCGGCGGTCGCAAAGGCCGCAAAGAGCGCTATAAAGGCTATACAGACCGCGCCAAAGACGCGTTCACAGCCTGGTTGGGCGCGGCGGAGAGTTAGGAGGCTTGCCTTGAATTACATCCTCGCGATTTTCCTGCCGCCCCTGTCGATCCTGCTGACAGGGCGGCCCTTTGTGGCCGTTTTCACCTTTTTGATCTGGGTGCCCGCGCTGATCTTTTCGGGCGGATTGACCCATCCAATGTTTATCCTCCTGGCGTGGTTTCTGATCTTTCAAGCCCGCGAGGATCGGCGTGACCGCGGACGTCGCCGGTAATGCCCCCTTCGACGCGCTACGTCACCCGGTTTGCCCCAAGCCCCACAGGGCCTTTGCATCTGGGGCACGCCTATTCGGCGCTGACGGCCTATGAGCGTGCGCGCCGCCATGACGGACTATTTCTATTGCGGATCGAGGATGGTGACATCACCCGCTGTCGCCCGGAATGGGAGGCCTTGATCTATGCCGATCTGCGCTGGCTCGGCCTGTCCTGGCCTGAACCGGTTTTGCACGTCACGGCACGCGAAGACATCTACGCAAGTACCTTGAGCGGCCTCGAAGAATTGGACCTGATCTACCCCTGTTCCTGCACCCGCCGCGACGTGATGAATGCGCTCTCCGCCCCGCAAGAAGGCGCGCCGATGGGGCCGGATGGTGTAATCTATCCCGGCACCTGTCGTCACCGTGCGATGGCCTCGTTTCGCCATGGCGAGGCGGTGCGGCTTAACATGCAAAAAGCCGTGGAATATCTGGGAGATGTGACACGTTTTTCATGGGTTGAAACCGGCCCGGACGTCCCTGGAGCTCATCGTTTGAGCGCCCATCAATTGATCCATCATGTTGGGGACATCGTGCTGGCCCGTAAAGAGATCGGCACCGCCGCCTATCATCTCTCGGTGGTGTTGGATGATGCCCATCAGGGCGTGACCGAGGCCGTACGCGGCGCGGATTTAAGAGAGGCGACCCAGATTCACCGGCTGTTGCAAGCGCTGTTGGATTTGCCCGAAATCGCCTATCACCACCACGCTTTGATCCGGGATTCCAAAGGTATACGCCTTGCCAAACGCGCCGATGCCAAGGCGATTTCGAAGTTTCGCGAAGAAGGGTTGTCCCCGGATGACGTCAAAGAAATGATCGGGTTAGTATAATTCTTTCATGTCTTTATGAGGCAAACCTCATGCCATGGGTGACATCAACTCAACCACATCCCCATCCCGCACCGCGCGGTAAAAACACGACCGGCGATTGGTGTGGCAGGCAGGCCCGGTCTGGGCCACCGTCACAAGGATGCAATCGCTGTCGCAATCATAACGAAAATCGACCAGCTCCTGCACATGGCCCGAGGTCTCGCCCTTGATCCAAAACGCCTGACGTGAGCGCGACCAATAGGTCACCCGCCCCGTCTCCAGAGTCTTTTGCACCGCCGCCTCATTCATCCACGCCATCATCAAAACATCGCCGCTCTCGGCGTCTTGGGCGATGGCCGGGATCAGCCCTTTGTCATCATATTTGAGCGAAGCCGGGTCAAAGCGCATGGCAGGTCCTTTCCATAGGCGGGTCTGTGACCTATCTAAGAGAGCAGTTGATGAAAGGCAAACCATGTCCACTCAAACCACGGGTCCAACAACGGCGCAAAACACCGTCGAACTGGCCAAGCTCTACTCCGGTAAACTCTTGGCTCTGGCTGCCGATATTCCGCTAACCGGGCGGCTTGAGACGCCACAGGCCAGCGTGCGCGAGCGCGCGCCGCTCTGTGGCTCGACCGTGACCGTGGATTTGGATGTGGCGGACGGAAAAGTCCTGCGCTTTGCCCAAGACGTCAAAGCCTGTGCGCTGGGTCAGGCGGCAGCATCCGTGCTGGGTGCGCAGGTCATCGGGCGGACCGGAGCCGAACTGGCGCAGGCGCGTGATGAGCTTGAGGCGTTTTTGAAACAGAACGGCCCGGTGCCCTCCGCGCCCTTTGACGGATATGAGGCGCTTTTGCCCGCGCGCGACTATAAAAATCGCCATGCTTCGATCCTTTTGGCCCTCACTGCGGCCAAAAATGCCTTTGAATTGGCCGAGAAGGCTCAGAATTTAACGAACTCGTAAGAGGCGTGGTCCATTGTCCTCCTGCAATTGGAGGCCTCAATGATTCCGAATCCTGACTTTGAAAACGCAACATCTGCGGATCACAGAATGAGCTTGTTGGCCAAATATGCCGGTCGACTTGGCTTTGAAGTTGTGGACATCGCGGGATTTCTGGACAGCGTCGATGAACAATCCAAAAGTCAGATCGCGGTTCTGGCGGATGTGCAATCCTCCGCCGCAGACGTGATGACCGCCAATGGTGCGGTGCGTGACGCTTTGACGACGGTGACCAGCATCACCGATCAAACCCTCAATCGCGTTGAGGGGTCGGTGGGATTTGTGCGCGAAAGCGGCCAAAAATCTCAACATGTGGCCTCATGGGTGAAAGATCTGTCGGAGCGTATGGAACGGGTCGCAAGTTCACTGAGTGCCGTTGAGGCGGACAACACCAATATCGCCGACATTGCCCGTCAGGTGAATATTCTCGCCATCAATGCCAAAATCGAGGCGGCGCGCGCCGGTGACAGCGGGCGTGGCTTTGGCGTGGTGGCCGAAGCCATCAACGAATTGTCGCGCAAAACCGCCCGCGCCGCCGCCGGGATCGAAGAGAACATTGCCACCCTGTCCGAATGGGTCGGACGGCTGCGCGAGGAGGCGACAGGTGTCTCCACTGACGCGGGCCATGTGATTTCCTCGGCCTCGGAAACGGATCTGGCGCTCACAGAAATCGCCCAAGGTGTACGTCAAACCCACGACGCCACCCGGATCATGGTCACAGAGGCCGACAAGGTTCGAGACGCTGTCGCGCGGTTCCAACCCGCCTTTGACCAAATCGGCAAAGCCGCCAATGCCACCGCTGAGGGCATCCATGTTGCGCATGAGCGCGTCGATAAGTTGATCGACACCTCTGAAACCATTTTCCAAACCACCGTTGCTCTGGGCGGTGCCAGCGAAGATTTGGTCTTTATCAACAAGGTGCAAGAGGCCGCCTTTCGGATTTCAGAACTTTTTGCTGATGGCATGAGTTCGGGACGCATCAGTCACTCAGACCTTTTTGACCGAAGCTACGTTGAACTCGCCAACACCGATCCGCAACAATATGTGGCGCGGTTCACGGCCTTTACGGATGAGGTCTTGCCCGCGGTTCAAGAGCCTATGCTTGAGTTTAACCCCAAGGTCGTCTTTTGTGCGGCGCTTGATCCAAACGGCTATTTGCCAACCCACAATGTTAAATTCTCCGCACCGCAAGGTCATGATCCGGCCTGGAACGCCGCCAATTCCCGCAATCGGCGCATTTTTAGCGATCGGGTGGGCCTGAAAGCCGGGCGAAACACCCAACCCTTCCTGCTCCAAGTCTATCGTCGCGATATGGGAGCGGGCAAATTCATGATGATGAAAGATCTCTCTGCCCCGATTTTCGTGGATGGCAAACACTGGGGCGGCTTGCGTTTGGGATATACGTTCTGACGCATCACCTTAACCTGAGCGCCCTAAAAAAAATCCGCCGCACTTCAGAAGAAGGCGGCGGGAAGTACGATCTGAGACCCGCGGGGTTGATGGGATGAGGGACCATCACTGACGGGAACAGGTATGTCAGACCCAAGAGTGGGCTGCGGGTTGGGGATCAGATCTGAGGCAAACGAAGATGGGCGTTACACCAAGGCCGGTAGGCTCAACCCACCCAAGAGGATGACCAAAAGTGCGATCGCACCGATCATGTCTTGTACCAGTGTTCCTTGCGACCGGGTGGCAACGGATTTGAGGTCCTTGATCATGTGAGCATCCTTTGAGACAGGTTGGTTAATGATGTGTTGCCACTTTGTTCTCATTTTCAAAGATCCATGTAAAGAACTTTTTAAGAACATTCGCGAACAAAATGAAATCCACCTGCGTTAAAATCTACTAACCCACTGAAATCAAACGGATTGCCTCATCCTTCCCCATCAACCAAAGAAGAACACGCACGGCCTGCCCGCGGTCGCTTGAAAGCGTCGGATCATCATGCATCAGCTTGCGCGCATCACTTTGCGCCAAAGCCATCAGCGCCGATTGCCGCTCCAAATCCGCCACCCGAAAGCGTGGTAGCCCGGATTGAGCCGTGCCCAACACGTCGCCCGCGCCGCGCATTGCCAAATCTTCCTCGGCAATGCGAAACCCATCTTCGGTCTCGCGCAAAATCTCCAACCTGCGCCGACCGGTCTCGGTCAGAGGCGGCTGATAGAGCAGCAAACAGGTCGAGGCGACATCGCCGCGCCCAACCCGTCCGCGTAATTGGTGCAACTGTGCCAGGCCAAAATGCTCCGCCCGCTCAATCACCATGATCGACGCATTGGGCACATTGACCCCCACTTCGATCACCGTTGTGGCCACCAAAACCGCAATCTCGCCCGCCGCGAACTGTGCCATGGTCCGGTCTTTGTCCTCAGGTGGCATTTGTCCATGCACAAGCCCAACATGCCCCTCGCCCAAAACCGCGCGCAGATGTTTGAACCGTTCCTCGGCGGCCATCATATCGACCAGCTCGCTTTCCTCGACCAGCGGACAAACCCAATAGGCCTGCCGTCCCTTCTCAATCGCACCCCGTAAATGTGCCACAACCTCGTCGATCCGATCCGTCGCACTTAGGGCCGTTTTGATCGGCGTGCGCCCAGGGGGCTTTTCGTCCAAAATCGACAGGTCCATATCGCCGTAATGGGCCAGGGAGAGCGAGCGAGGGATCGGCGTCGCCGTCATCACCAAAACATCCACCGCCTGCCCCTTTTGCGCCAAAGCCAAACGTTGCGTGACCCCAAACCGGTGCTGCTCGTCAATGATCGAGAGGCGTAAATCGTGAAATACCACCTCGTCTTGGAACACCGCATGGGTGCCGACAAGGATGTGAATGTCACCACGGGCAAGCGCATCGAGTTTGGCTTTGCGCTCTCGCCCTTTGTCGCGCCCGGTCAAAAGCTCAATCACAACACCCGCCGCCTCAGCCATGGGTTTGAGCCCCTCAAGATGTTGACGCGCAAGGATTTCTGTCGGCGCCATCATCACGCCCTGCCCGCCCGCCTCGACCGCGACCAAAAGTGCATCCAAGGCCACAAGCGTTTTCCCAGAGCCGACATCGCCCATCAAAAGCCGGTTCATCCGCGCAGGTTGCGCCATGTCTTCGGCGATTTCCGCCATCGCCCGCGCCTGTGCTCCGGTGGGCCTAAACGGCAAAGCGGCCAACATTTTTGCACGCAAATGACCATCGCCCACATTGATCCGGCCCTTGCCGCGACGCACCCGGGCGCGAGCCAAAGCCAAGGTCACTTGATGGGCAAAAAGTTCGTCGTAGGCCAATCGTTGCCGTGCGGGGGCGGTCGCCGCCACCTCATGAAGCGACAAAGGTCGGTGCGCCTGGGCCAAAGCGGAGTGAAACTCCGGCCAGCCTTCGCGCGCCCGCAAGGCCGGATCAATCCACTCCGCCATCTCCGGCACGCGCTCCAAAGCGCTTGCACTGGCCTTGGCCATGGTTTTTTGCGTCACCCCGGCGGTCAGCGGATAGACGGGTTCAAACTGCCCTAACTCCCCCGCCTCATCCGGCTCCAAAATGTGATCGGGATGCGGCATTTGATATTGATTGTCGTATAGCTCAACCTTGCCGGACAAAAGCCTGCGTTCGCCAATCGGCAATTGCGCCTCGATCCATTTCGGCGCGCCGCGAAAGAACACCACTTGAAAGGCGATCTCTGCATCTTCAACGATCACCCGATACGGCAGGCCTTTGCGCGTGGGCGGTTGATGGCGCAGCACCGTCACCTCGACCGTGGCGATCTCACCGGGCGCAATCTCGCGCAAACTGTCGCGCCGCCGCCGATCCACCACCGTATGGGGCAGCGTGAACAACAGATCACGCGGTCGCTCGATACCCATCGCCGGCAGCGCTTTTGCTGTCTTCGGCCCAACCCCCGCGAGGGTTTCAAGCCCGGCAAACAGCGGAAACAGGATATCCGGCCGCCCCGCGCTCATGCGGTGCCGATCAGGGCCAGCCAGCCGTCCTCGTCAAGCGTTTCGATGCCCAACTCGCGGGCTTTTTTCTCTTTTGACCCGGCACCCGGCCCCGCGACCAACAGGTCGGTTTTGGCGGAAACTGATCCTGAAACTTTCGCGCCCAAAGATTCGGCGCGGGCCTTGGCCTCGGCCCGGGTCATTTTTTCGAGCGTGCCGGTGAAAACCACGGTTTTGCCGCTCACCGGACTGTCATTTTTGGGTTTTGCCGCCTCAACGACGGTCAAATGCGCGACCAATCGGTCGATCGAGGCACGTTCTGCCTCTTGGTGGAAGGCAGTGATCACCGAGGTGGCCATGACCGCACCAACACCATCGACGGCCAAAAGATCCTCCCATTGCGTGCCAACACCGATCTGCGCCTCGGTCATCGCCGCCTCAAATGCGTCCCATGTACCGTAGGTTGTGGCCAAAAGGCTGGCGGAACTGTCGCCGACATGGCGGATACCGAGGGCAAAGATGAGTTTGGCCAAGGGGATGGTTTTGCGCACATCAATCGCGTCAAACAGGCTGTTGGCGGATTTTTCCCCCCAGCCTTCACGGTTTTTGAGCTGTTGCAGGCCCGTAGAGAATCGATCTCGCAGGGTGAAAATATCGGCAGGCTCTTTGATCCAGCCGTCTTTATAGAATTGTTCGACCTGTTTCGCCCCGAGCCCGTCTATGTCAAACGCGCCACGAGAGACAAAATGTTTCAATTTCTCAACGGCTTGCGCGGGGCAAATGAGACCGCCTGAGCAACGGCGCACCGCGTCGCCCTCTTCGCGGATCGCCTCGGAGCCGCATTCGGGACAGACGGTGGGATAGAGGAAAGGCACAGCATCATCAGGGCGTTTGCTCAGATCAACGTCGGCAATTTTGGGGATCACGTCTCCGGCGCGATAGACCTCAACCCAGTCGCCAACACGGATGTCTTTGCCGCCGCGAATTTCGCCACCTTTGCTGTCGCGTCCCGCGATGTAATCTTCGTTGTGCAGGGTCGCGTTGGAGACGACGACCCCACCCACAGTGACAGGAGTCAGGCGAGCAACGGGAGACAAAGCGCCGGTGCGGCCGACCTGAATGTCGATGGCTTCCAACCTGGTCCAAGCCAGTTCGGCGGGGAATTTATGGGCGATGGCCCATCGCGGCGTGGTGGAGCGAAAGCCAAGGCGGCGTTGCAGCGCGAGGTCATCAACCTTATAGACGACGCCATCAATGTCATAGCCTAACGTCGCCCGCTGGGCCTCGATGTTGTGATAATGCGCAATGAGATCGGTGATCTCTGTGAAGCGCCGGGTCAGCGGATTGATTTGAAAGCCAAGGGCCTGCAGGCGTCGGGTCGCGGCGGTTTGGGTATCGGCCAAGGGCGCGGACAACTCGCCCCAGGAGTAGGCGAAAAATTTCAGCGGCCTCGCACGGGTGATTTCGGGGTCGAGTTGGCGCAAGGACCCTGCGGCGGCGTTGCGCGGATTGGCGAATGTTTTGCCACCGCGTTCGGCGTGGCGGGCATTGAGCGCCGCAAAATCGGCATGGCTCATATAGACTTCACCGCGCACCTCAAGCACATCGGGGGCACCGTCCAGCGTTTGGGGAATATCCGCGATGGTTAGGGCATTGGCGGTGACATTTTCGCCAATCTCGCCATCACCACGCGTTGCGGCATGGATGATCTGGCCCATCTCGTAGCGGATGGACAGCGACAATCCGTCGATTTTGGGCTCCGCCGTATAGGCAATTTCGCCCGGCGCACCGAGATATTTGCGCACGGATTGGTCGAATTCCACCACGTCCTCATCGTCAAACGCATTGGACAGCGACATCATCCGCACGGCATGAGTGATTTTGCCAAAGCCCTCAGAGGGGGCTGCGCCGACCTGTTCACTGGGGCTGTCACTGCGTTTGAGATGTGGAAATCGCATCTCGATTTCGGCGTTTCGGCGTTTGAGCGCATCATATTCTGCGTCATCAAAGACCGGAGCGTCTTCGCGATGATAGGCGGCATTGGCCTGGGCCAAGAGATCGGCCAAACGCGCCAATCGGCGCGCGCCTGCGCCTCATCAAGCTGATCTATGGCGATGTCTGCCGACATAAAAAAACCTCCCCGGAATGCGCCTGCCCTATGGTTTAGGAGAGGTGCGCGGGGAGGTCCAGTCTGATAGATCCACGAAGAGAGAGAAAACGCCAAAGCCACTCATCACATTCAGGCAGCACCCACCATCACACAGAGGCCTGAGCTGAGAACTGGTCGGGGGTTATGCGCCCATGGCCAGTTGTTCATCCATACCGCCTGCAGAGGGTTCCGGGTCGCGCAGAACATAGCCACGGCCCCAAACGGTTTCGATGTAATTGTCGCCATCGGTGGCATTGGCCAGTTTTTTGCGCAATTTACAGATAAAGACGTCGATGATTTTGAGTTCCGGCTCATCCATACCGCCGTAAAGGTGGTTGAGAAACATTTCCTTGGTGAGCGTAGTGCCTTTGCGCAACGACAGCAATTCGAGCATTTGATACTCTTTGCCGGTCAGATGCACGGGTTTACCGCCGACAGACACGGTTTTCGCATCGAGATTGACCTCGATTTTACCGGTGCGGATGATGGATTGCGAATGGCCTTTGGAGCGGCGGATGATCGCATGGATACGGGCGACCAATTCTTCGCGGTGGAACGGTTTGGTGAGGTAATCGTCGGCCCCAAATCCGAATCCCTTGATCTTATTTTCGGTGTCATCGGCACCAGAGAGGATCAAGATCGGCGTATCAACACGGGCCAAGCGCAATTGACGTAGCACGTCGTGACCGTTCATATCCGGCAGGCCGAGATCCAAAAGGATCAAATCGTAATCATAAAGTTTGGCGAGATCGATGCCTCTTCACCCAAATCGGTCGTGTAGACGTTTAGATTCGCATGCGACAACATCAGTTCGATGCTTTTCGAGGTGGTGGGGTCGTCTTCAACCAGCAAAATACGCATACCCTAAATCTCCGTTGCTATCTTCTCATAAGCGTTCTTGTTGCGTTCGCTCCTTAGGAAGATGGTCAAAAATGGTTAACTACACGTTACCAATTTTAACCTTTTCGCATTTTCAACTCAGGGTTGTCTATATTTTTGTACCGCAGTGGCCTTTAGCGCCGCTTCCCCATACTCAGAAATGGCATTTTTCCAGGAATTGAACTCTTCTTCGGACAATCCATAGAGTTTCAGCGCCTCGGTTTGGGGAATCAACCCAAACACAACACCTTTGACAACCGAAGCCTTGCGCGACGCCACCCAGCGGCGCGTTTCTGCCGGAGGCAGGTCAGCACGGGTCATAATCGACCCATCCGGCAGGGTCACCGCGCGCGGTCCATCGACTTTTTTCAGATACATGGGCTCACCCTTCGTTAAATTGCACCCCTCTTTTGCAACAACTCCCTTAATGGGGGGTGAAACCGCCTCTTGAGAATAGGTCGTATTTTCCTATATTATGCTCCTATTCCCGAAAGGATTTGTTCATGTCTCATGACGGCGCTCTCCCGCTGAACTCTTTAGGCTTTGCCAAAGCCCCCCAAGACACCCGCGTCGTTGTGGCGATGTCGGGCGGTGTCGATAGCTCTGTGGTGGCCGCGCAGCTGGCCGAAGAGGGCTATGATGTCATCGGTGTCACGCTTCAGCTTTATGATCATGGCGCCGCTTTGGCCAAGAAAGGCGCGTGTTGCGCGGGGCGCGACATTCATGACGCGCGGCGTGTGGCCGAAGAAATGGGCTTTCCCCACTATGTGCTCGACTATGAAAACGTGTTCAAAGACGCGGTGATTGACGAGTTTGCCGACAGCTATCTGGCCGGGGCCACGCCTGTGCCCTGCATCCGCTGCAACGAGCGGGTGAAGTTCAAGGACCTGTTGGAAACCGCCAAGGATCTGGATGCCGATTGCATGGCAACGGGTCATTATATCCAACGCGTGATGGGGGCAAACGGACCAGAGCTGCATTCGGCGGCGGATGCGAACCGCGATCAGAGCTATTTCCTGTTCTCGACCAAGCCCGAACAGCTCGACTATTTGCGCTTCCCGCTGGGCCATTTGCCCTCAAAGGATGCGACCCGCGCCTTGGCGGCGAAATACGGGTTGAGCGTGGCGGACAAGCCCGACAGCCAAGACATTTGTTTTGTGCCAAACGGCAATTACGCGCAGGTGATCGAAAAACTGCGCCCCGGTGCCGCCGATCCCGGCGACATTGTCGATCCCGAGGGCAATGTGTTGGGCAGCCATAATGGGGTGATTCATTACACCATCGGGCAACGCCGCGGGCTGGGCATCGGCGGCTTGGCCGATCCGCTCTATGTGGTCAAACTCGATGTCGACAAAAAACAGGTCGTCGTTGGGCCAAAAGACATGCTCGCCACCCGCAAAATTCCGGTGCGCGAAATCAATTGGCTGGGTGATGAGCCCTTTACCTCACGCGCCGAATGGCATGTGGCGGTGCGCGTGCGCTCGACCCGGCCACCGCGTGATGCAATCATCCGGCCGATCTCGGACACCGAAGCCGAGGTCGAATTGTTTGTCGCCGAAGAAGGCGTCTCGCCCGGTCAGGCCTGCGTGTTCTACGACACCGACAGCCCGCGCATCTTTGGCGGTGGCTGGATTTGGCGGGGCTATTGAGATGCGAGCGCTGGCGCTGGCTTTGATGGCGGCTTTTCCAACAGCGGCGCTGTCTGATCCGGTGGGCGAATGCGGGGGCGGCTCTCAGGTTGAGATCGCCGACTGCCTTGCCCTGCAAGAGGACGCGGCGGAGCAGTCGATGCAAACCATCCTCGGCTTTGCCCGCGCCTCAGCGGCAGAGTTGGACGAGATCACCGAACGTTCTGTTGCCCTGCCTGCCTTGGAGGCGGCACAAACGGCGTGGGAGACCTACCGCGCTGCGCAATGTGACTTTATCGGCAGCACCTATGGCGGTGGGTCGGGCACGGGAATCGCGATCCGGTCCTGCCGGATTGAACTGACTCGCGCGCGTGAGACGGAGCTGCGCCACACTATTCGCTGAGGTCTTCAGGGGGCGACTGAGGCAAAAGATAGGCGACCAAATCCGCCCGATCCTGATCCGACCGCGTGCGGTGACGGGTCAGAAAAAGCGTCAAATCCTCTGGCGTCGCCTGCGATAAATCAAGCTGGGCCACATCGCGATGGCAGCGGGCGCAGGATTGGGTATAGATCATCGCCCCCTGCTCCGCATCGCCCAGTGGATCGGCGTAAAGCGGCAGGGTCATCAGCATCATCAGGGCAATAAAACGGATCATATCGGACCTCCAGTAAACAGTATAGCGCAGGGCGGGCCATCTGTCGTTGATCCAGAGCTACCCTGCGATGCCGTCCAAAATCGCCCGCGCCGCGCGCAGACCGGGGGCGTCGCCGCCGCGACCCAGCCGCTCCATCGTCACCGAGAGCGCATCGGTTTGCGCCTCGGGGTGCAGCAAGATGACGCTGAGCGCCGGGGCGATTTTTTCGGGGGTACAATTCTGCGCCAAAAACTCCGGCACAACCCGCGTTTCGGACACGAGATTGACCAAGGTCACCGTGTCGATCAGCAATTTGCGCTCGACAATCTTTTGGGTCAGCCAATTCATTTTATAGGCGATAACCATCGGCGTATCATTCGCCGCCAATTCCAAGGACACCGTGCCAGAGGCCGCCAGCGCCATATCGGCGGCTTTGAAGGCGGCGCGTTTCCCGGCGCGGTCGGAGGCCTCGATCAGGATCGGCGTCGCCGCCCAGTTCGAGGTCAGCTCGCGCACCAGATCCTCGACGCCCTGCGCCATTGGCAAAACGATCCTGGCGCTGGGGTGGGTTTGGGCGAACAAAGCCAAGGTCGCGCCAAAGGTCTCCGAAAGCCGCGTGACTTCGCCTTTGCGCGAGCCCGGCAGGACCAGGACCAAGGGCGCATCACCGACCTGATGTCGCTCGCGAAAGGCCGTCACCTCGGCCTCTGTGGCGATCTCATCGGTCACAACAGGGTGGCCGACAAAATCACAGCGCAATCCAACGCCGGTGAAATACGGCGGTTCAAACGGGAACAGCGCCAACACTTGATCGACCCGCGCGGCCATTTTCGCCGCCCGTTCGGGCCGCCACGCCCAGACTGTGGGCGCAACGTAATGACAGACGCGAATGTCGGAACGGGCTTTGATGATGTCGGCCACGCGCAGGCAGAAATCCGGGCTATCAATGGTCAAAACCACATCGGGTTGCCAGTCTAAAATGGCCTCGGCGACCTCGCGAATGCGGCGTTTGAGGTGGAAATATTTCGGCAGGATTTCCATGATCCCCATCAGGGAAAGCTCTGACATCGGGAATTGGCTGACCAGCCCCGCCTCCGCCATCATCGCGCCGCCGACACCGCGAAACTCCACATCACAGAGCGTTTTCAGCGCATCCATACAGGACGCGCCAAGCTTGTCGCCCGAGGCCTCGCCGGCAATGACAAAGACTTTCAGGCTCATAACGCTTTCAAGAACATGCCCGCCTCCGCAATCCGCGCTTTGACCGCATCCGCGTCCAAAACAATCACCTGCCCGGCTGGGATCACAACCCCGCCGATGCCCGCATTATGTGCCGCCGTGATCGTGTCCGGGCCGATGGTCGGCATGTCGATGCGCAGGTCCTGACCACGTTTCGGGCCTTTGACAAACACCCCCGGCGCGCGGCGCAGCGGATCGGGGGTTTGCGCGACATAGGCCAACATCGCATCCGTGCCTTGCACCGTCTCGATGCCCAACATCTGCCCCCCGGCGCAGACCGCACCCTGACCGACATCCAAGGGTGACAGCGCGTCCAAAACCGCCTTTGCCCGTGCCGCATCCGCCTCATCCTGCGCGGTCGGTTTACGACCCCAAATCGTGCCTTTTTCCAACACCAGATCCGGGCAAATCTCGGTGGCGGAGCGGATCATGAAGCCTTGGGTTTCAAACACAGAGATCACCTCGCGCAGCAGACCATCATCGCCCTTGCCCAAAGACATGGCAAGTTTGAGCGCATGGCGATCCATCAGCACCGGATTTATTTTGGGCCGCGCCATGGCACCCGCAAACGTGACCGCCACAACATCGCGCGCTTTCAAGTCCTTGAAGAGTTTACCGAGTTTTTCGACCCGCGCCGCAACATGTTCCGCGCCCTCGGGCACCGGAATATCGGAGAAGGTGACATAGACCGGATGGACCAACGCGTTCGCCAGTGTCACAGGCAAGCTGCCCGATCCGGCGATGATGGCGGTGCGTTTGACCGGACGCGTATCTGTGCGCCTTTCCGGGGGGGTCATCGGCACACCCTCATTTCGGCGTCAAAAATCCGCGGTCGCTGTCGCCCATGACAAAGGCCACCATGCGGGCGACATAATCGCTGTCGAAATCTTCGGACAGTCGCTGGGCCCGATCTTTGAACGCGCCTTCGCCCTGTTTGAGCATCTGAAACGCCGCGCGCAACTGGTTGATGTCGTCGCGGGCCACGCCTTTGCGTTTGAGCCCCACAAGGTTGAGCCCATCGAGTTCGGCACGCGGGCCTTGGACCAACGCATGCGGCAAAACGTCGGCGGTGACCATGGACAGCGCGCCAATGATGGCACCCTGCCCGATCCGCACCCATTGATGAATGCCCGACAGGCCGCCGACGATCACATCGTCTTCGATCACACAATGCCCGGCTACGGCGACGGAATTGACCAAAATCACCCGATCGCCGATCTGGGCGTCATGGGCAACATGGGCGCAGGCCATGAACAAGCCATCGTCGCCCACGCGCGTCACCCCGCCACCGCCCTCGGTGCCAAGGTTCATCGTCACATATTCGCGGATGCGGTTGCGTTTGCCGATCACAAGGCGGGTCTCTTCGCCTTTGAATTTCAAATCCTGCGGGATCGCCCCGATCGAGGCGAATTGAAACACCGTGGTCTCATCGCCGATCTCGGTCATGCCCTCGATCACCACATGGGATTTGATCACCACCCCTGCGCCCAACCGCACCTTAGGCCCGATCATACAGAACGGGCCAATCTGGCAGCCCGCGCCAATCACGGCCCCCTCTTCAATCACAGAAGAAGGATGGATTTTGGCGCTTGGGTCGATGAGGCTCATGAGATCGCTCCTGATCAGGTGTTGGACGCAGACAGGTCCATCATCGCGGTAAACGAGGCCTCACAGGCCACCTCGCCATCGACTTCGGCGCGGCCATCGAATTTCCACACTTTGCCACCGCCGCGTTTGACCGTGACATGCATCTTAAGCTGATCACCCGGCACCACTTTGCGGCGGAATTTACAGCCGTCGATGTTCATGAAAAACACGTTAAACACCTTATCGGCCAGGTCCATATGCACACCGACCAACACAGCCGCCGTTTGCGCCATCGCCTCGACAATCATCACGCCGGGCATCACCGGCATGCCCGGAAAATGCCCGGTGAAATGCGGTTCATTGAAGGTGACGTTTTTGATGCCGGTGCAGCCGGTGCTGGTGTCGATGTCGATCACCCGATCCACCAACAAAAACGGATAGCGATGCGGCAAAATCCGTTGAATCAAATCAATATCGGCGGTTTTCAGGTGGTCCGTCATATCTCTTCCCTCGGCCTTTGATCTTATCTTTATCTATGTCACGCGACGCCGGGTCCAAGCATACGGGCCAGATCGGTCCCATGTGCCAGTCTGGCATAAAATTCGTCCCGTTTTCTACCAACAGCGCCCCGCGGTGACAAGCGGTGTGGACGCCTCAGGCCTAGTCAGCGGTTTTGGGTTGGGTGTCTTGCGTTTCTGCGTCTTCTGCGGGCGGCTCTTTGGGCGCTGTGGCCGTGGCGGCGTCACGCTGGGCCTGAATCGCATCCAGCCGATCAATGACAACTTTTGTGACATCAATCGAACCGGACATCAAATACACCTGTTGCCGTTCAAACACCACCACCGCCCCAAGATCGCGCGCGACACGGGTCAGGACCGTGTTCATCTCGGTCTCCATCTCTTCCAACGCGCTGTCATAGAGGCGTTGCACCGCTTGCGCCTTTTCGTCCTGTTGCGCGCGCACCTCGGTGACTTTGGCGTCAAACTCGGCAGCGCGGGCGCGAAAGGCCTCTTCGCTCATCATCTTGCGTTGGTCGGAGATTTCCTGCTCTTCGGCTTCCAGATCGGCGTAGATTTGGTCGTTCTCCGCCAAAAGAGCGGCGCGTTCCGACTCGATCTGGGCTTCGAGCGCCACGCCCATCTGACTTTGCGCTATGATCCGGGCCCGGTCAAAGGCCAAAATCGGAAAGATCTGCTCGGCCTGAATCTGCTGGGCCTGAGGCTGCTCAGACTGAACCGGTGGTGTTGCACGGCTCGGGGCCTCTTGGGCCAAAGCTGGGGGCGCGCCCGTCACAACGGCCAGCCCTGCCCCCAGCATTGCCAAAGACCACAGCCGCAGACCCGACATCAGAAGCTCGTGGAGATGGTCAGGTCGAAGCTCTGCTCTTTGTCATAGTCTTCCTTATCCAACGCCTTGGTAAAGTTGAACCGCAGCGGCCCCAAAGGTGTGGTCCAGAAGATCGACGCACCAATCACTGAGCGCCAGTTCGGATCATCACTCCCGGCAATAATGGCGGTTGTGTCGTCAAGACCCCAGACGGAGCCATAGTCAAAGAATACGCCACCTGTGAGGCCGTATTCTTCCGGCAAGCCCAACGGGAAATCGGCCTCAAGACGCGCCACAGCGTAATAATTGCCGCCCAAAGCCAGATCATTGGTGGTTGACCGCGGGCCAATGCCGCCCGTTTCAAAGCCACGGATGATCGACGGGCTATTGAAATAGCGGTTGGACACGCGCGTGCCATCGTCGCTTTCAATGATCCCGCCCTCAACGGTGGCGCGCAGGGTCACCTCTTCGTTCAGGACTTTCATTTCGCCGGTCAGTTCCGCCGAGGTGCGGGTGAAATCAACGTCGCCACCGATCACACCAGCATAATCCTGACCAAATTTAAACAGCAAGCCCGCATTCGGGTTAAGCCCGGTGCGGCGGGTGTCATAACTATAGCTGTAGCCCAGAGAATGCGTCACCAGCCCGCCCGCGTCGATGTCGGCTTGGATCTGAGACGGCAGATCGGCGTAATTGCTGTCAACCTCGCGGACTTCGCTCCACTCGCTACGGTAATTCAGCGTCAAAACACCGTTTTGCGAGATCGGGAAGGACAGGCGCGGCGAAAGATACGCCCGGCGCACGTCATGGTCGGCGTAGCCGGTTGCGAGCTGCTGATCCCGGCACCAAAGCCAAAACCGACATCACGCCCGAGGAATGCAGGTTCGAAAAAGTTGAACGACAGATTACCATCGTCAAGTTTCGTGGTCAGGTTGAAAGACAGGCTTTGCCCCCGACCCAGGAAATTTGCCTCGCTGAAAGAGGCCACAAGATTGGCCCCGTCCGAAACCGAGAAGTTGGCCCCAAAGGTGAAAGAGCCGGTCGGTTTTTCGGTGACATTGACATCGACCACGACCTGCTCGCCAGAGGAGCCTTCGCGGGTGTTCACATCGGCGTTGGAGAAAAAGCCAAGGGCGCGGATGCGGTCCGCCGCTTCGCGAATTTCGCGCGGGTTGAACGGGTCGCCTTCGACCACTTTGAACTGATGGCGAACCACGCGGTCCAATGTGGTGGCATTGCCTTCGATGTCGATGCGTTCGACAAAGACGCGCGGGCCACGCACAAGGGCAAATTCGATGTCCAGCGTCTGGGCGCGGTCATTGCGGGTGACACGCGGCTCGACCCGCAGGAAATCAATCCCCTTCTTCGTCGCCAGCGTTTCCATCCGGGCGATCACATTGTCCACGGCAAGCGGCGAATAGGTCTGGCCACTGCGGATATTGACGACCTTTTGGAACTCTTCCGCGTCGGCCTCATCAAGCCCGGAGACTGTGGAGATCGTGCCAAATTCGTATTTCTGGCCTTCGCGCACGTTGAAGGTCAGGAAATAGGCGTTGCGTTCGCGCGAAAATTCGGCGGCGACGTTCAACACCTGAAAATCGACATAGCCGCGCGAGGTGTAGAAATCCATCAACACCCGTTTGTCGAATTCGATGCGGTCTTCGGCATAGGTGTCTTTGCCGATGATAAAGCGGAAAATCCCCGCCTGTTTGGTTTCCAGCACGCGACGCAGACGCGAGTCTGAAAATTCACGGTTGCCGACAAAGCTCAGCCGTTCAATCTCAACGCCTTTGCCCTCGGTCACCTCAAACACCACATCCACGCGGTTGTCATTGCGGCGAATGATTTTCGGGGTCACGGTGGCGACAAGCTGACCTTTGACCTCATAGGCCTGTGTCAAAGCGGCGGCGTCTGCTTCGGCGTTGGCGGGCGAATAGACCCGGCGCACTTGCGTCGACAACATCGGCATCAACGCATCGTCAGAGATTTTGCGGTTGCCCTCAATCGAAATGCGCGACACCACCGGGTATTCGCTGACTTTGATCACCAAAGTCGATCCGCTTGGGATAAATTCAACGGTTTCAAACAGGCCGGAGGCCAAAACCTTTTGATAAGCGTCATTCAACTCAGCAGCGGAGACGCTCTGACCCCGAGCGATTCCCGCGTAGGACAGGATGGTGTCCGCCGAGACCCGCTGTGCGCCCTCAATCGAGACGTTGGAAAAGCGATAGCTCTGCGCCTGTGCCGCCGTGGGGAATACGGCATAAGACACTGATGTTGCTGCAAAAGCTGCAAAAGAGAGGGCAAAGGCACGCGCGGCAATGCGCTGTTTGCGACGGGTCGACTTTTGAATGATGGACACCATGACAGCTTTCTCGAAATTCCACAAAACGTTGTAGCTGAGTACCGGGATTACGGCCTCTTGTCAAAAGCCTAGCCCGCAGCACAGGCACCTTAACGCTGTGGCATTTACGCGAGGGGGTCATGCGCAAAACAAAAGGACCATCGCGATGCGAAAGCCCCTGCTTTGAAATCATAGAGATGCAGCTTTGTACTCGGGGGACATCCCCCACATGTTCAGCTCCCGTTCAGAGGAAAAACTGGCCAAAAAACGCTCCGGCGACCAGCGCCACGGTGATCGTTGCCGCGTACAAAAGACGATCCCAATTGAGATCGGCCAATTGCGAAAGGCTGCGATAGCTTGCACGAATTGCGGTCATCTCAGTCCCATCCTCTCTGTCACAGGCTCAAATCCTGGACCTTTTCAGGTATTTCACGCGTCGCATCGGCGCTCTGACAGAGGGATACATTTCGAATATGGCAAGAGTTGGGCCGTTTTCTCAATCACCTTGAAAAAACAGCTCCTCAATCGCGCAGAGACCGTCTGTTTTGATCACACACAGAACAGATCCGCAGACAGCCCAAGCACCATAAAGCTCAGGATCACCACAAGACCCACGGTCATCATCACGCCCACGGCCCGATCCGGCAAAGGTTTGCCGCGCACCGCCTCATAGGCGTAAAATACCAGATGCCCGCCATCGAGCACCGGGATCGGGAACAGGTTCATCAGGCCGATGGCCGTCGACAGGGTCGCAATGGTCAAAAAGAACGAGGACACACTCACGGAAGCCGCCGAGGACACGACCTGTGCGATCCCCACGGGGCCTGACAGGTTACAGGCCGAAATCGCGCCGATCGACATGTTGTAAATCGCCGACAAGGACAATGAAATCACCGCCCACACTTGGCCCACCCCGGCGCTGACCGCCTCGCCAAAGGACACAGGCACCGAGCCGATGGTGAAATAGGTGCCGCCCGCGATGCCAATCATGTAGCGGGTCTCAAATCCGCCTTCGGGCAGCGGCAGATCGCGTTGGCGCGGCGTCATTTTGGCTTCAAAGGTTTGACCATCACGCAGCACGGTCAGGGTTGCTTCGCCGCCTTTGAAATTGCTGAAATAGGCCAAAAGATCGCCAAAGGTCGCAACCTCCACCCCGTCAATCGCGGTGATCATATCGCCGGTTTCCAGCCCCGCGTCTTTGGCGGCGGATTTCATGCTAAACTCGTCGATCCGCGCCGGAAACGGATGCGGCGCTTCGACCGTTTGTTCAACGCCATCGCGCAGCACGGTATAGGGCAAACTCATCTCATGCGGCAGGCTGGCGATAAAATCGCTATAGCCTTCAAGACCTTCGGGCACCGGGGTCCCGGCAATCGCCACGATTTCATCACCCGGTTCGATGCCCACCTCGATCGGCATTTTGGAAATCTCATCAACGATCAACACATCGCCGGATTTGCCCATGGTGAACAGCACAGCGACAAACACCAGCGCCGAAAAGATAAAGTTGAACACCGGCCCCGCCGCGACCGTCAGTGTGCGCGCCCATAGCGGTGCCCCCGGCATGGTGTGGCGGGCCTCATCCGGGCTCAGGCCCTCGACCGCATGGGCGTCGGGAGCGGAGGCGGCATTGGCGTCGCCGGCGAATTTCACATAGCCCCCAAAAGGCAGCGCAGCGAGTTGCCACACCGTGCCGCGTTTGTCCTTGCGCGACCAGATCACTTTGCCAAAGCCCAGCGAGAACACATCCGCCTTGATCCCGGACCAGCGCCCGACGATGTAATGGCCGTATTCATGCACGGTGACGATGATCGACAAGGCAATGATAAACACGATGACCGTATAGGCGGTGTTGCCAAAGCTCATCAGAAGCGTGGTGAAATCCATGGGCTGTCGATCCTCTGATCTCTTTAAATTTCTGTGGCGGTTTCCGCCTTAGAGTGTTTTTTGCACCGAGAACGCGCGGGCTCTCGCCTCTTTATCCGCTTCCAGCACATTATCCAAGCTCAAGGCGTTGACCCGCAGGCTCACACCCGATGACATGTCTTTGAGGACCGTTTCCACGATCCGCGCCATGTCCAAAAATCCAATTTTTTCGGCGATAAAAAGGTCCAAAGCCGCCTCTTTTGCGGCGTTGAACACGGCCCCGGCCACGCCGCCAATCGCCATCACCTCACGCGCCAATCTGAGCGCCGGGAACCGGACCTCATCGGGCGCTTCGAACTGTAGCGTGCCGATTTTGGCCAGATCCAACCGCGCCACCGGCAAATCGCGCCGCTCTGGCCAATGCAGCGCATAGCCTATGGCGTGGCGCATATCGGGTGCGCCCAGATGCGCCATCAGCGCCCCGTCGCGAAACCCGACCAGCGCATGCACGTAGGAGCCGGGATGCACCAACACCTCGATCTGTTCCGGCGCAAAGCCGAAATATTCCCGCGTTTCAATCAGTTCCAGCGCCTTGTTAAACATCGAGGCGGAATCAATCGTGATCCTCTGCCCCATATCCCAAGACGGATGTGTGCAGGCCTCGGCCAAGCGCGCGGTTTTCAGACGCTCCAGAGACCAGTCGCGAAACGGCCCGCCCGAGGCGGTGATGATCACCCGCTCGACCTCGGATTGATCCTCGCCCACCAGCGCCTGAAACACCGCCGAATGTTCGGAATCCACCGGCAAAATCCGCGCGCCGTGGCTGTGCGCCGAGCGCATCAACAAAGGCCCGGCTGTCACAAGACTTTCTTTGTTCGCCAGCGCCAAGGTCGTGCCGTGGCGCAGCGCATGAAGGCCGGGAGCCAACCCCGCAGCACCGACAATTGCCGACATGGTCCAATCGACCTCGCGCTCCGCCGCTTCAAGCAGCGCATGTGCGCCCGCCGTGGCCTGAATGCCAGTGCCAGACAGCGCCTCGCGCAGCGCCGGAAGACAATCGTCATAGGCGGTCACCGCGACTTCGGCTCCAAGCGCTCGCGCGTCATGCGCCAAAAGATCGACATTGCGCCCGCCGGTCAGCGCGACCACGTCATAGGCCTCGCGGTCACGTCGGATCAGGTCAATCGTGGACTGGCCAATGGAGCCGGTCGCGCCGAAAATGGAAATACGTCGCATGACCTATCCAAACAGCAGGTTGAGCAAAAAAGCCAGTGCGCCGAGCGCCAAAAGCGCGTCAAACCGGTCCAAAACCCCGCCATGGCCGGGGATGATATTGGAGCTGTCCTTGATCCCCATCCGGCGCTTCAACCCGCTCTCCAAAATATCGCCAAGCTGTGAGGCGAAGGCCAGGATCACCGAGGAGGTGATGAAAAACCAATAGCGCACGAAACCTTCGGGCATGAATTGATGCGCATAGGCTGCCAAAATGGCCACACCAATCCAGCCGCCCAAAATACCGGACCACGTTTTTTTCGGACTGATGCGGGGCCAGAATTTTGGCCCGCCCAAGGTTTTGCCAACCAAATAGCCCATACTGTCGGCAACGATCACCAAGCCGATGATGTAAAGCAACAGAGTGCGCCCGCCTTGGGAGGACAGTTGCAACAGACCCAGACAGCCAAAGACCAGTATGACGAAATAGCCGACAAGCGCTGCGACATCGCCGGGGGCAAAGCCACCCTGCCCGCCTTTGTGGCGCGCCATGCGCACCAGTTCCCACGCCCCGATCACTCCCGCCAATATCACCAGTGCACGAAACGCCCCATGCCCGGACAGCACCGCGCCCAAACCGAGCGCGACCATCACAATCGCCGACAAAATCCGCGGTCGTAAATCGCGCCAGTTGCCTTTGGTCAGAAAGCGGGGGCCAGATTTTGATGGGGATTTTGGCTTAGTTGGGCGATCCGTCACGATTTGACCCCGCCAAAGCGGCGATCCCGATGGGCAAACCGCGCCATGCAATCGGCAAAGACCTCTGCGGTGAAATCCGGCCAGAGCGTGTCGATGAACTCATATTCCGAATAGGCCGATTGCCACAAAAGAAAGTTGGAAATGCGCGCCTCGCCCGAGGTGCGGATCACCAGATCGGGGTCGGGCAAGACCCGCGTGTCGAGGTAGCGCGTCAACGTGGTTTCATCGACCGTTTCCGGGTCCAACACGCCGGTTTTGACATCGCGCGCCATCTCTTTGATCGCGCGGGACACCTCGTCGCGACCGCCATAATTGATCGCAATGGTCAGATGCACCTTGCTGTTCTCGCAGGTCACCGATTCAAGCTCGTCCATCAGCGCAATCAGTTTGTTGTCCAACCTTGGCCGATCGCCAATAAAGCGCACCCGCACGCCTTCGGCGACCAAGCCTTTGAGTTCGCTCTGAATATAGCGGCGAAACAGCGACATCAGACCCGAAACCTCGGTTTGGGTGCGTTTCCAGTTCTCGGTCGAGAAGGCAAAGATGGTCAGGTATTTGACCCCCAGATCGGGACAGGCGCGCACGATCTCTTTGACCCGTTTGGCCCCCGCATGATGACCAAAAAGACGCGGTTTGCCGCGCGATTGCGCCCAACGGCCATTGCCATCCATAATCACGGCCACATGGGTGGCGCGTTCTGCATTCGGCTCAGATTGAGCGCCAGAGGCACAGGTCTCTGTGCTCTCGGCTGTGCCTTCCGGCGTCTGGTCTGGCCTTATTTTGGGCATCATGCCTCTCTGTCTGAACTGTGGTCCTCAATACGACCACAGTCTCGTCTCTACACTCAAAGCGCCCCCGAGGGGAGCGCTTCTCATTGAATTCAGCGCATTTTTGAGCGCAGTGGCGGGGTTTTGCCGAAAGATTGATGCCACCGCGCGCGCAAGGACGTCTTGGAAAAAGACGCCATAGAAAAGGCGCCTTAGACCTGCATGATCTCTTCTTGCTTGTGCTCAAGCATTTCGTCGATGCGTTTGATATGAGCGTTGGTGAGATCCTGAACTTCGGATTCCCAAATCTTCTGGTCATCCTCTGACATGCCGTCGCCTTTGGCGCGTTTGATTTGCTCCATGCCATCGCGGCGCACGTTGCGCACAGCGACGCGGGCGTGTTCGGCATACCCGCCCGCCACTTTGGTCAATTCGCGGCGGCGCTCTTCGTTCAACTCGGGGATCGGCAACATGATGATCGTGCCATTCAGTTGTGGGTTGATGCCAAGGCCGCTTTCGCGAATGGCTTTTTCAACCTTGTTGACCAGACCTTTGTCCCAGACGTTGATCGTCACCATCCGGGGTTCGGGCACGTTAACTGTGCCCACTTGGTTGATCGGGGTCATCGAGCCATAGGCATCCACCATGATCGGTTCCAACATCGAGCCAGAGGCACGGCCTGTGCGCAGGGAGGCAAATTCCGTACGCAGATTGGCCAAAGCGCCATCCATACGTTTGGACAGGTCATCTGTATCGAGCATAAAATCTTCAGACATTGGGTGTTTCCCCTTATTTCTCGCATCTTCCACCCCAAAAGACAGGGCGGGTCGCAGCGCTTATAGCCGGATCAATTGATGACTGTATAGGTCTCGCCGCACGCAAATGTCATCAGCGGGGCGAAACCAGTGATTGACCGCCCCCTGTTTGCGGGGCGGCCCTATGGCATCAGCTGACGGTGGTATAAGTCCCCTCGCCCGCCAAAATCGAGCGAAAGCCCCCCGGCGCATCGAGCGGGAACACGATCAGCGGCAGGTCATTGTCGCGCGCCAGGGCAATGGCCGAGGCATCCATGACCTTGAGGTTCTTGCGCAGCACCTCGTCATAGCTGACGTGATCATAGCGTTTCGCATCCGGGTTGGTTTTGGGGTCTTTGTCATAAACGCCATCGACGCCGTTCTTGCCCATGAAAATCGCCTCGCAGCTCATTTCATTGGCCCGCAGCGTCGCCGCCGTGTCGGTGGTGAAATAGGGGTTGCCGGTGCCGGCGGCGAAAATGCAAATCCGGCCTTTCTCAAGGTGGCGCACGGCGCGGCGGCGAATGTAGGGCTCTGCGACTTCGTTCATGGTGATGGCTGAAATCACCCGCGTGTTGATGCCGAGGCCCTCAAGGGCGGCCTGCATCCCAAGCGCGTTCATCACAGTGGCGAGCATGCCCATGTAATCGGCCGTGGTGCGTTCCATCCCCTGCGCCGAGCCTTGTAGCCCGCGAAAGATGTTGCCGCCGCCGATGACCATGCAAATCTCGACACCCAGATCATGCACCGTTTTCACTTCGTTGGCGATCCGTTCGACCGTCGGCGGGTGCAGACCAAAGCCCTGCGTGCCCATCAGCGCCTCGCCTGAAATTTTCAACAGCACACGTTTGTATTTCGTGGCAGGATGACCCTGTTCCGCGTTGCTCATCTGATGTCCCCGGCGTTATGTCTGTGATCATGTCTGAAATCGGTGCCAAAATGAGCCAAAATCGGCAAAGGTTCAATGCAGCATCTGAGATATTTTTCCCGCTCCCCCTCTGGACAAGCCGCGCACAGAATGTCACCCGAAACCTCATGACCCTGCCCTTTGACATATCGCCGGATCAGCCGGTGCTCATCGCCGGTCCGACCGCCGCCGGGAAATCCGCGCTCGCCCTTGAGATTGCGACCACCCAAGGCGGCGTGATCGTCAATGCCGATGCGCTGCAAGTGTTTGACAACTGGCGGGTTTTAACCGCAAGGCCGGGGCCGGAAGACACTGCACTGGCCCCGCATGCGCTCTATGGCCATGTGCCCGGAGACAGCGCCTATTCGGTCGGTCATTGGCTGCGCGATGTCACCCCCTATCTGCACGGTCAGGCGCGGCCCATCATCGTTGGCGGCACAGGGCTTTATTTTTCAGCACTGACTGAAGGCTTGGTCGAAATTCCCGCCACACCGCCGGAGCTGCGCGCCGAGGCCGATCAACGGCGCGCAAATGAGGGAGGACATACCGGGCTTTTGACCGAACTGGACGCCGAAGATCCGCGCACAGCCGCTAAAATAGACCGGCTGAACCCGATGCGGGTACAGCGGGCGTGGGAGGTGTTGCGCGCCACCGGGCGAGGTCTGGCCGATTGGCAGGCCGACACACCACCACCGCTGTTGCCGCTCTCCGCCTGTTGCCCCCTCGTCTTGGACGCGGATCGCGATTGGCTGGCGGAACGGATCGCACGGCGATTCGCATTGATGCTCGATCAGGGGGCTTTGGACGAAGCACGGGCCAATTTGGCCACATGGGACCCCGCCGCCCCGTCATCCAAGGCCATCGGCGCGCCGGAATTGATCACATATCTGCGCGGCGAGATGACACTTGCAGCGGCAAAACAGGCCGCAACCATCGCGACCCGGCAATATGCCAAGCGTCAACGCACTTGGTTTAGGGCGCGCATGGGGGCATTCCACAAGATATCGCTACCGTAACCAGCCCTAGGATAACATCCAGACACACATGTCATTGAAATGCCTTCATATTTCCTTTGACAGCGGAGATGTGACGCTTAGTGTGGCAAAAGTTATACAAATCGAACACGTCGGATCACCATGGCCGTTTCTGAGACACGCAAAATCTTCAAAACCCTTCCGCTGGGTGAAATGACCGCCTCCGCGACCTCTACGCGCGAACCAACGGAACCGGTCTCCGCATCCCGTCCACGCAAGGCATCGGTGGCCAGAATCCCCGAAATACCCACCCCGCCCGCCTACCGGGTTCACCCGTTGGGCCGGGGCAGCGCCTCGTTGTCGGCCAGTGCAAAATGGCGCACCGAAGCCATGCGCAGCCATCGCAGCCCGACGCTGTTGTGGTTCACACGCGGTCAGGGGCGGATCACTGTTTCGGGCGTGACCCGTGGCTTTGGACCGCACAATCTGATCTTTTTGCCCACCCGCACCATGTATGGGTTTGAACCGATCGGACAGGTGATGGGCCATGCCGTGCATCTGCCCGAGGACCCCGCTTTGGCACTGCCGCAAGAGCCGCTGCACATGCGGTTTCGTGAGGTGATCCAACAAAATGAGATCACCGGGATGATCGAGACTCTTCAGCGCGAGATTGATCAATCTCAGCCGGGTCGCGAACGCGCCATGGCGCTTCAGGCCGGAATGATTTCTGTCTGGCTGGAACGGCAAATGAGCATCATGCCCGAATATAACCTCACGCCTGACGCCTCGCGCCGATTGGCGGCTGCCTATACATCCCTGGTTGAAAATGAACTCTATGACGGCCGCACGGTGACACATTTTGCCGCTGAACTGGGTGTCACACCCGGCCATCTGTCGCGGGCGTGCAACATCGCCTGTGGTCGGTCCGCCTCTGCGATTTTAGCCGATCGGGTGCATTTCGAAGCGCGCCGGATGTTGGCCGAAACCGACCTGCCGATCAAAACGATTGCGGAGAAATTAGGGTTTCATTCAGCGGCCTATTTCAGCCGGGCATTTCACAAACACACCGGGCACACGCCGCGCGATTTTCGTCAAAACAGTTGATCAACACGTCACTGGCGTGGTTTTGGGGATCATTGTCTTGAGGCCACGCCAGTCCCAAAGGTATAAACGCTCCCCCAGAGCATTTATAAAGAGGCGTCAGGACCCCCAAATCACCCGAACGTAATTCATCGTTTCTTTATAGGGCGGCACGCCGTTGTATTTGGTCACCGCCTCAGGCCCCGCATTATAGGCTGCAAGGGCAAGGCGCCAATTGCCAAATCGGTTGTACATCTGACGCAGGTAACGCGCGCCACCTTCGAGGTTTTGCGCCGGATCGTTGATATTGACTCCCAACCGACGCGCCGTTTCCGGCATCAATTGCGCCAATCCGGTTGCGCCCACCGGGCTTTTGGCGCGCGGGTTCCAGCCACTTTCCTGTTGCACGAGACGCAGGAACAAATCGGTCGGCACCCCATGTTTGCGCGCGGCATTTGTCGCCACGGGCAACCATTCGCCCTTATAGGTTCCCATAAACGGCAGGCCAACAGTGGCGCCGCCGAACCGTTCGGGCTGAAGGGTGACGGAATTGGAATATTGATCCGCCGCACGGCCATCCAAAACGTCCAGTTGCGAACCGAAAATCGCCAAACGGTTTTTGGTCGAAAAAATATCTTCGGCCCCGGCTGCGCTGACAAAACCCGTCGCGCAAAGAACCCCAAAGAGGCCAACCCGAAGAGCCGCTCCGCGACCACATCCCGTCACACCCATCACACTCGTTCCAATTCTTGTGATCACTCGCGCGCAATATAGGCACAAAGCCCCGCCTTTCCAAGCGCCTCGGTGCCGCAGGCGGATTTTGGCCCTTTCCTTGCGCGCCCGGGTTTGGTGTAAGGTGCCTCTAACGTAAGATTCTGTAAAACATCTCTGGGAGTAGATCGCATGGCCGGTTCGGTGAACAAAGTCATCCTCATAGGCAACCTTGGACGCGACCCTGAAGTGCGGACATTCCAAAATGGCGGCAAAGTGTGCAATCTGCGCATTGCCACCTCTGAAACTTGGAAAGACCGTACCACGGGCGAACGCAAAGAGCGCACCGAATGGCATTCCGTTGCAATTTTCCAAGAGGGCCTTGTACGCATTGCCGAGCAGTATTTGCGCAAGGGCTCGAAAGTCTACATCGAGGGCAAACTCCAGACCCGCAAATGGCAGGACCAGTCCGGTCAAGACAGATACACCACCGAAATCGTGCTTCAGGGCTTTGACGGCGTGTTGACCATGCTCGATGGCCGAGGCGAAGGTGGCGGTCAAGGTGGTGGTGGCCAAGGCGGTGGTTACGGCGGTGGCTCTGGTGGCTACGATCAAGGCGGCGGTTACGATCAAGGCCCCTCTGGCGGCTATGACCAAGGCCCGTCCTCGGGTGGCGGCGGTGGCCGTCCGGCAATGGATGACGACGAAATTCCATTCTGATCCCGTTTCAAACCCCGCCCTCGTGGCGGGGTTTTTCGTTTCCCGACCAAAGGTTGAAAAGATGAAAAAAGTCCCGAAACCCACCACGGATGATGCCCTGATCCAAGAGTTCTTGGCCAAGGGCGGCAAGGTCAGCGTTGGCAAAACCAAACCCATGCCGCATGACATCGGGTTGAGCAAAAACGTCTGGGGGGCGAAACTCACCAAAGAGGAAAAAGCCGCCAGAGATGGCGCGTTGCCAGAGCCGCCCAAGACCAGGGCGCGCAAAAAATAACAACAGAATCCGGGCTGTGCGGGCTGGGTTACGGCGTGGACGAGATGTGGCGCGGGTTCATCACCCGATTGCGTCCAGCCTGTTTGGCCATGTAAAGATGATCGTCGGCCCGGCGCAGTGCAGCGCCCAAATCGGCATGGGCGCTGTAGCGCTCGACCCCAATTGACACCGTGACCCGTGCCTGAGCGGGCATCGCGGCATCGCTGATCACCCGGCGGATGCGTTCGGCCACCCGCATCCCCATGTCTTCGGGCAGGTTCAGCAACACAATGGCAAATTCTTCACCACCGATGCGAAACAACATGCTGCCGTCATGTAAAACGTCGCGCATCTGCGCCGCCACGCAACGCAATATGTCATCGCCCGCAAAATGGCCGTAGCGGTCATTGATCTCTTTGAAATGATCAATATCGACAAACAACAACACCCCGCCCGAACCAAGCCCGCCTTTTTGCTCCAGGGCCATAAAGGCGCGCCGATTGCGGCATCCGGTCAAGGCGTCATAATTCAGCGTGTCTTTTAATTGCGCCTGTAGACGACCGATGGTCACCAAGGCGTAGCGCATGAACAGGATCGTGGTGATCAACGCCATGCCAAGACGAAACGAGAACCAAAAATCCTGTGCCGCCCAATAGGACACCGCGACGTCCAGCACCACAACCACAGCCCCCAACATCAGTGCCGTCCGATGGGCACAGAAAAAGAACCCCGCGATGGTGATGGGAAAGGCCCAAAAAGCCGAAGAAACCCCGTGGCCAGCGACCAAGATCAAGTCACCGAAATAGACCGCGCTCAAGACCATGACCGCGTTGATCGGCAGGGATCTGGATTTCATATGGGCCCAAAGATCAAGAGCGATAATCGCGCTCAAAACCACAAAATAGGCGGACAGCCCATAATTGCCTTTGATCGCGTATTTCACAATCGCGACCGGCAGGATGAACAATGTGATCGTCGTGATATATTTAGCAATCAAAGGCGCTCCAAGAGCACCCGGCGCTTTGAACCCGTTGATAAATCCCGATTTAACCGCCATTTAACCACCATTGGTGCGCACTCACATTTACGCTAGGTAAACTCTGTGGTAGGGTTTGATACTACCAAAAATTTTACCGGCTTGTGCGCAAATATACGTCAAATTGCGTCTTTTCAGCCCTCGCCACTTTTTGTCTGATACGTTGAGGGGGGAGCTCTTTTCCTGCCACAGAGAGGCCCAAGACCTCTGTCCAAATGGCGCGCGGGCTGGTCAAAAAGACCAATCAAAGCGGCGCGGGAGGGAGCGAATTTGTCGCAGTCACAAGACGGACAAAACCATCGAAACGGATCGGACAGCCCTCAAAAACCAGACTGGTGCTTCCTACATAAAAATGGATGGGTGCATCAAAAGTGCCACCCTCGCTGACATTTGAGGAGGATTTAATGAAGCGTATTCTGGTGACCACCGATCTTTCGATCCGTTCAGACCGCGCCATCGAGCGCGCAGCACAGTTGGCAGAACAACATGGGGCGAAACTCATCGTGCTCCATGTGATTGACGAGGACCTTCCCGCCACTGTGGCGACAAGAATGCGCGATGCAGCAAAAGAGACGCTTGCTGCGGTCCTCGCGTCGCAACATGTGCCCGACAGCGCCGAGGTCATGATTGAAACCGGCGATCCGGTTCAAACCATCATTGAAGTAGCCGATGTCATCGACGCCGATCTTGTGGTGGTGGGGGTGCACAAGCCGCGCCCGTTCTGGGACATGTTCTCAGGTACGACGATGGAACGGATCGTGCGTGCCCTCACCCGTCCGGCGTTGCTTGTGACATCTCCGGTCGCCGGGCCTTACGCTTCGATTCTGTGTGGGATCGACCTGTCACCGTCCTGCCTGGCCGCGGCGCAGACCGCGCGCACCCTTGCGCCTGACGCCCCGATCACAAGTTTCCATGCCATCCATGTGCCCTATCGCGGTATGATCGCGCGTGATGCGAGCGAGAAACAGCTTGCCCCGTTTGTCAACGATGCCACCAGCCGATTGGAGGACTGGTGGAACAGGTCTGAGATTCCCGAAGGGATGCAAAAACCTGTGGTGAGCGTCGGCAGTCTTCACACCGAGTTCCAAGCAGCGCTGGACAGGTCTCACGCAGATCTTTTCGCGCTGGGGGCACATGGCAGAACACCGCTGTCGCCATCGCTTTTGGGTGGGTTCACCGAAGAGCAGCTGCGCAATCCCGTGATGGATGTCTTGGTCGTGCGCGGCTGATCCAAAGCAAATGGCGCGGGACCACCGCGCCATTTTCGTCCGCGTTAGCGTGCGGCCAGCCCGTCCGCCACGACCTTGACCACCGCGTCGCGCGGCACATCTGCGGTCACGAAACTGTCGCCAATGCCGCGCGCCAAGATGAAGCGCAATTGACCATCCACGACCTTTTTATCCTGTCCCATCAGGTCCACCAAAGCCTCGGCCGAAGGCAATGCGCCTTCGATGTCGCTCAGATCGCATTTGGTGCCCATGGCCTTAAGATGCGCGCGCACCCGGCTGGGCACTTCTTGCGAACACAGCCCCAGACGCGCCGACAATTCAAAGGCCAAAGCGCAACCAATGGCCACGCCTTCGCCATGCAACAGCCGATCCGAATATCCGGTCGCCGATTCCAAAGCGTGACAAAACGTGTGCCCCAGGTTGAGCAAGGCCCGATCCCCCTGCTCCGTTTCATCGCGCACCACGATGTCGGCTTTCATCTGCACCGACCACCGCACCGCCTCGGCGCGTTTGACCATATCGCCCGCCGCCAAATCCGGTCCGTTGACTTCAAGCCAGTCAAAAAACGTCTCATCGCCCAAAAGCCCGTATTTCTGGACCTCACCGTAGCCCGCCAAAAAATCGCGCGCCGTAAGCGTGCCCAAAAGCGCAATATCAGCCAAGACCAGAGACGGTTGATGAAACGCACCGATCAGATTTTTGCCGTGGCTGGAATTGATCCCGGTCTTGCCGCCGACCGAACTGTCGACCTGCGCCAACAGCGTGGTTGGGATTTGCACGAACCGCACGCCCCGGCGCAGCACGGAGGCGGCAAACCCGGCCAAATCGCCAATCACACCACCGCCAAAGGCCACGACAATATCGCGGCGTTCGCATTTTTTCGCCAAAAGCCATTCGACCGCGCGGGTGAAATGTGGCCAGGCTTTGGTGCTTTCCCCGGCGGGCAGCGCAAGTGACACCATCTCGATACCAGAGGCCGCCAATCCGGCCTCAAGGGTTTGCAGATGCAGCCCGGCGACGGTTTCATCCGTGATGACAAAGACCTTTTTCTTTGTGCCCAACAGCGGTGCAATATGCGCGCCCGCCTGCGCCACAAGCCCCGCCCCGATGCGCACATCATAGGCGCGATCGCCCAGAGGCACATGCACGGTTTGAAAGGGTACAGATCCGTATATCATTGGTCTTCCTTCAAAATTCCACCATGCCGCGCGAGCGCGTCAATCACTTTGTCGGCCATGGCTTCGATGCTCAGATTCGGTTCGGCGTCCACGATGATCCCGGCTTTGGCATAAAACGGCTCGCGCGCTTTGACCAAGGATTTGAGTGTCTCGTAAGGGTTTTCCGTACGCAGCAAAGGCCGTGTCGATTTATGTCGCACCCGGTTCCACAGAATGTTCAAATCGGCCTTGAGCCAAACTGCCACGCCATTTTTCGCGATGATATTGCGGTTGACCTCGGCCAAAAACGCCCCGCCGCCAGTCGACAAAACCGCCTGTTGCGTCTCAAGCAGGCGCGCGATCACTTCCGCCTCGCGTTGGCGGAAAAACGCCTCACCATCGCGGCTGAAAATTTCCGCCACGCTCATCGCCGCCGCTTTTTCGATCTCCGCATCCGAATCGAGAAACGGCACGGACAGGCGCGCGGCCATGGCTTTGCCGACCGCAGTTTTGCCCGCCCCCATCATGCCGACCAAGGCGACCGTTTTTTTTAGCCCTTTTGCCATCGTCTCTCCCACAAGAGCGTGTACAGTGGTGTCAGGCAGAGCATGAAGGCTCTTGTGCGTCTTGGCGTCGTCACCATGGCGTCCCCCTGATCCTCATGGCAACATCTTGCCGACAAAAATTTAGCCCCTTCAATGGCGTGATCTTGCCGGAAATACCATATATAAAACGGATAAAACCAGCCTGGGTCGGTAATCAGCCGCGAAACCCTGACAAATGCAAACAAAAATACAGGCCATATCAACTCGGGCATATAAATGGGACTGATCGTCCTGTCATCGCCCACCACCCTGAACGGAGCAGACAGCAGTGCGCAAATTCCTTTTTCGTCTTTTGGCCGTCATCATCTTACTTGGGATTTTGGGCTTCATCGGATTCGCCTATGTCGGCGATCTCTCGCCGGAGCGGGTTGAACATTCGGTCCCCGTGCCGATTGATGCCAAGTGAGGGAGGTTTCTCCGTGATCCCCTCCTCCCTCAGCGCCCGGTCCAGTGCCTCTTTTGGATGTGGTCTTTGCCTGCTGGTTGCGCTTGCGGGGGCCGCACAGGCACAAACGCCAACTGTGCCCGCCGCCGACAAGCCGATCTCCGCCATCGACTGGCTCTCGGACACGTTGGACGCCCCGCGCGCGCCTGTGGCAACCGTGCCACAGCCCAGCGACATCGCAGAAAATGCCCTGCCCGAGGATGTCAGCGTTGCCCCGCTTGACACCCCCGGCCCCGATGCGGCGGGGCTTTTGCCAAGTGCCGTGACCGGACTGCCGCGCGATCTATGGGGCGCCTCGACCGCCACCGATCTGGCGCGACGGATCACCACGATTTCCGCCCGTCCCGATCTTTTGCCGGCCTCGCGCCGCTTGCTCAACACGCTGGTTTTGGCCGAATTGAACCCGCCGCTGCAATCGCAAGCGGACGGTCGGCTGTTTCTGGCGCGCATTGACGCGCTGCTGAGCCAGGGTCTGTTGGACGAGGCCGACGCGTTGATGGAGCTTGCCGGGCTCTCTTCTCCGGCGATTTTCCGACGGGCTTTTGATACAAAGCTACTGCTGGGCACCGAAGACGAAGCCTGCGCCCGGCTCACCCACACGCCTGGCCTCTCGCCCACCCTTCAGGCGCGGATTTTCTGTTTGGCACGCGGCGGCGATTGGGGGGCGGCGGCGTTGACGCTTGAAACCGGTGAGGCTTTGGGCCTCATCCGCAAAGATCAAGGCACGCTTTTGGCGCGGTTTCTTGATCCCGAATTGTTTGAGGGCGAGCCGCCCCTGGCGATCCCGGATCACCCGACGCCTTTGACCTTTCGTCTGATGGAAGCGATCGGTGAGCCGCTGGCAACCTCGTCGTTGCCTTTGGCCTTTGCCCAATCCGATCTGCGTGCCACCACCGGGTGGAAAGCCCGCGCCACCGCCGCCGAACGGCTGGCCCGTGTCGGCGCGTTGTCTCCCAACCGCTGGCTGGGGATTTGGTCCGAACATCTGCCCGCCGCCTCTGGTGGGATTTGGGACCGGATCGAAGCCTTGCAACGGTTTGAAACCGCACTAAGCACCAATGATCCGGGGGCCGTGTCTCATGCGCTGCCGCCCGCGTGGTCGGCGATGCGGGTGTCCGGGCTGCAACCGGTCTTTGCCGAATTGTTCGCGGCCCGCTTGGCGCTTTTGCCGCTCAATGGCGAGGCTGCCAACATCGCCTTTGAGGTCGCACTTTTGTCGCCCGACTATGAAGAGATCGCGACGAAATGGGCCCCGGCGCTGACTCGCGATCAGGCATTTTTGAAAGGCATCGCATTGGGCGATCTGCCGACACAGCGCCCGAGCACCGACATGGCCCGTGCCATTGCATCCGGCTTTCGAGGCACGGGAGTCCCGGTCCGTTTGACCAGTTTGGTCAGTGAAAAGCGGCTGGGCGAGGCCATTTTGCGCGCCATTGAGGTGTTGGAAGGCGGGGCGGCGGGGGACCTTGATGAGCTCTCTGATGCGCTCCAGTTTTTCCGCGCGGTCGGTCTTGAGGCCACCGCCCGGCGCGCGGCTTTGGATCTGATGCTATTGGAGCGGCGAGGATGAGTGTTGCGCCAAAAGATGCGCGGTGGATTTCAGGATTTGCCGAGGCGCAGATGGCGGAACTGGGCGCGGCCGAGAACACACAGCTCTCTTATGGTCGCGATTTGATTGGGTTTTCTGACTGGCTGTCCGGGCAGGGGCAATCGTTTGAAACGGCCGAGCGCGCCGATATTGAGGCCTATTTGATCTCCTGCGAGGCCGAAGGTCTGGCGCAATCGACCCGTGCGCGACGGCTGTCCTCGATCAAGCAACTCTACCGATTTGCCTATGAGGAAGGCTGGCGCGCGGACAATCCGGCGATCCAGATCAAAGGACCCGGACGCGCGAAACGTCTGCCGAAAACCCTCTCTGAAGACGAGGTTGGCGCGCTTTTGGCAGCCTCGCGCGAGATCGGTCGCGCCCCCGCAGATCGGCTGCGCAACATCTGTTTGATGGAGCTTTTATATGCCACCGGGATGCGGGTGTCCGAACTGGTGTCCCTGCCCGTCTCAGCGGCGCGCGGTGATCCGCGGATGCTGTTGATCCGTGGCAAAGGTGGCAAAGAGCGGATGGTGCCCCTGTCCGAACCGGCCCGCACGGCGCTGACAGCTTGGCTTGTGGCGCGCGATCAGGCCGAAGACCTTGCCAAGATCGAGAAGGGCAAAAAACCCTCGGGGTTTGTCTTTCCCTCGCGCGGCAAACTCGGCCATTTGACCCGCATCGGCTTTTATCACCTGATCAAAGACATCGCGGTTCAGGCCGGGATCAGCCCGGACAAGGTCACGCCACACACCCTGCGCCATGCCTTTGCCACCCATCTTTTGGCGCATGGGGCCGATCTGCGCGCGATCCAAACGCTTTTGGGCCACGCCGACCTGTCCACCACCGAAATTTACACCCATGTCCTGGACGAACGGCTCAAAGATCTGGTGCTCACAAGGCATCCTTTGGCGGGGAAATAACGGCACCTGTGGCACATCCGCTTCAGTCGGCCTCTGGCGATCAGGACACGGCGGGGGTGGTGACGATATGATCGGGATATTTCATGTCGCTTGAGCGCGAATAATGCACGTTCAACAGCGCGATCATCGGGGTGGGTTGGGTGAGAAACAAATCGAACCGGGAGCCCAACTGGATACGCATGATCAATGTCCTAAACGGGGCAACGGCACCAAGACGGTAGCCATGTCAATTGGAACAGGCGATTTGGACCCATTTTCTCAAGTCTTCATCGTAAATCTTTGGCCGATCAGATTTTTTTTGAGAAACCTATTTTGCGTGATCTTATTTTCGCTTCGGATTGAACCGTGTCCAGGCCTTGCGCAGCTCCGCGCCGACCGGAGCATAAGATTCATCGAAAATCGAATGGCGCACCGGCGTTTGTGCCTGTTTTTCTGGCGATGCTGTGGGCGCGGGAACAGCTTTCGCTGCGCGTTTGGGCGTTTCGGGCTCAGATTTCAACGTACTCATGTGACAGATGTCCTATTGGGGAAAGGAAGTAGGATAGAAACAGGGAGAGGAAGAGGTCTTGAAAAAGAGAAAAGCGGTGCTTCGCTGTCGATGACAAGGGACGCACACGGCACAAAACAAGCAAACGGGACGGAAAAGCGCACAGGTGAGGCGCGCCAAAACAGGCCCATGTCAGGCCTTATTGCGCCAACCATACGCCTATCGGCGCGCAATAGCGAGCGTGTCGTTTGACAAAGATGCGCGGTGACTGTCCAATCGCATAAACTACGCCAAATTCCTCCTCCGCCCCCTTGCGCGGCCCCCGGACGCTCCCCATAACCATCACATGACCGATATGACCGACCCCACCCCGCTTCTTGATGCCGCCTTTTGGATCACCGCCGCCGCGATTGCGGCGCTTTTGGTGATGTCGGCGTTTTTCTCCGGCTCCGAAACTGCGCTGACCGCCGCGTCGCGCGGCAAATTGCGCAGCCAGGCCGATAAGGGAGAAAAAGGCGCCGAGCGCGCTTTGAAAGTGACCGAGGACAGCGAACGTCTGATCGGCTCTGTGTTGCTGGGCAACAACCTTGTGAACATCCTGGCCACCTCTTTGGCCACCGCTTTGTTCACCAAAGTGTTTGGCCAAAACGGCGTGGCTTTGGCGACCTTGATCATGACGCTTTTGGTGCTGATCTTTGCCGAGGTGCTGCCGAAAACCTATGCCATCACCAACCCGGAATCTGCCGCCGCCCGCGTCGCCGCCCCGATTGCATTGATCGTGACGATCTTTGCCCCGGTGGTCGGTTTCGTGCGGCTTTTGGTGCGCGGCATGTTGCGGATGTTTGGGGTTGAGACCGACCCGGAGGCCGATGTTTTGGCGGTCAAAGATGAGATCGCCGGGGCCATTGCGCTGGGCCATGTCGAGGGTGTGGTGCAAAAGGAAGACCGCGACCGGATTTTGGGCGCGCTTGATTTGGGCGAACGCACGGTCGAGGAGATCATGTTGCATCGCTCACAAATCGAAATGATCGACGCCGATTTGCCCCCCGCCGAAGTGCTCGCGCGCAGCCTCAAAAGCCCCCACACCCGTTTGCCGATTTATCGCGATGATCCCGAAAACATCATCGGCGTCATTCATGCCAAAGACCTGTTGCGCGCCATGCATGCCGAACGCGAAGTGCATGAACGTCAAGGCCGCGAAAGCCAATCGCTTGACGGTGACACGCCGCTTGTGTTGATGGATTTCAGCGGTTTCGACGTGTTGGCCGTGGCGATGAAACCCTATTTCGTGCCCGAAACCACGACGCTCGATGACCAAATGCGGCAGTTTTTGCACCGCCATACTCATTTTGCCCTCGTGGTCGATGAATATGGCGCGCTTCAGGGCCTGATCACGCTTGAGGATATTTTGGAAGAGATCGTTGGCGAGATCACCGATGAGTTTGACCGCTCAGAGGCCAGCCCCGTGCGCTCGAAAGACACCGGCGATTGGGTGGTGGATGGCGGCATGACGATCCGCGATTTCAACCGCTCGACCGAATGCAACTTGCCCGACGAAGAGGCCAACACCATCGCCGGGCTGGTGATCCATGAGGCGCAAATGATCCCCAATCCGGGTCAGGTGTTTTCCTTTCATGGTTACCGTTTCGAGGTCGCCAGTCGCAAAGACAATCGCATCACCAAACTTAAAATCCGCCCTTTGGGAGACAGCTGAATGCTCTCTTATCAACACGGCTTTCACGCCGGAAATCTCGCGGATGTTCAAAAACATGCGCTCCTTGCCGTTATGCTCGACTATATGACGCGCAAGGACAAACCGATCTCATACATCGAAACCCATGCCGGTCGCGGTCTCTATGACCTGACCAGTGCGCAATCACAAAAGACCAAAGAGGCCGCACAAGGCATTGAAAAGGTGGGGAGTTGGTTCAAACCGGATCACCCCTATGCCCGCGCGCGCAAGATCATTGCCGAGGCCCATGGCGCCACCACCTACCCCGGCTCTCCGGCGATTGCGCAGGCTTTGTTGCGCGCCAGCGATGCGATCCATCTGGCCGAATTGCACCCGGCCGAATTTGCCGCCCTTGATGAAAACACCAAAGCCAGCCCCGGCCAATCGGTGCTCAACGTCAAACAGATCGACGGGATGCAATTTGCCCAATCCATCTGCCCGCCCGATCCCAAACGCGGGCTCATGTTGATTGATCCGTCCTACGAGATCAAAACCGAATTTGAGACCCTGCCGAGCGCGATCTACAAGCTGCACCGCAAATGGAACGTCGGTATCATTGCGCTGTGGTATCCAGTGTTGAAAACCGGACAGCACATGCCGCTGGTCAATGGCATGCTTTATGCCAATTTCCCCGGTTGCTTGCATCACGAGGTGCGCTTTCGCCCGGCGCAAAAGAACCATGGCATGATCGGCTCTGGCCTGTTCGTGATCAACGCGCCCTTTGGTCTCAATGAGGAAGCGGCGCGACTGACACGGTTGTTCAACGCGCTGTGAGCCCAGGATCGGGCGGAAGCCTGTGACCCGCCTCAAGGTCGTCGACCTCATCCTCGCGGCCGAACCTACAAAGGCATAGGTTTCCTGATCTGCATCATGAGACAGGTTTGGCGGGAGGGGTGGACCCCTTCCCGCCCAATCGCCATTGTGCCCAAATCCGTGCTTGATATTTCACCTCAGCGCGCTTTGAAAATACCGCCCAAAATACCACGCACGATGCGTTTGCCGGTGGTGCCTTTGAGTTCCTGAATCACCATTTTCGTCACCGTCTCGCCAATGCTGTTGGACTTTGAGGCGCGGCGCGAGGATGTGCTGCGCTCATAGTTCTTGCCGTCATAGCGTCGGGCTTTGGCAAATTCGCGCTCCAATTTGGCGCGTTGGGTCTCTTCGGCTTTTTGCGCTTTTTGAGCGGCCTTCTCGGCCTCCAATTTGCGCTTGGCTTCCTCTTCGGCGCGCTCTGCCGCCTCGGCTTCCTCTGTCGCCGCATTGGCGCGTTTCAACAGGATTTCATAGGCGCTTTCGCGGTCCAGAATCGTCTCGTATTTGCCGGCAATCGGCGAGGTGGTGATGACCTCTGTGCGCTCAGCCACCGTGATCGGCCCAAGCTGCGAACTGGGCGGGCGGATCAGCGTGCGCTCGGAAATGCCCGGCACGCCTTTGGCCTGCAAGAACGAGGTCACCGCCTCACCGGTGCCGACCTGTTTGATCGCTTCTTCGATGTCAAAGCGCGGGTTGGGGCGATAGGTTTCCGCCGCCCGCACCAAGGCCTTTTGATCGCGCGCGGTAAAGGCGCGCAGGGCGTGTTGGACGCGGTTGCCCAATTGGCCGAGGATGTCTTCGGGGATGTCATCGGGGTTTTGGGTGACGAAATAAACGCCGACACCTTTGGAGCGAATAAGGCGCGCGACCTGTTCGACCTTATCGACCAGTGCTTTCGGCGCATCGTCAAACAACAGATGCGCCTCGTCGAAAAAGAACACCAATTTCGGCTTGTCCGGGTTGCCGATCTCCGGCAGCTCCTCGAACAGCTCGGACAACAGCCACAACAGGAACGTGGCATAAAGCCCCGGCGCGGACATCAAGGTGTCGGCGGCCAAGATATTGATCCGCCCACGCCCATCCACATCGGTGCGCATCATGTCGGACAGTTCCAGTGCCGGTTCGCCAAACAGGTTCGCCCCGCCTTGGTTTTCCAACACCAACAGATCGCGTTGAATCGCACCGATCGAGGATTTGGAAATATTGCCGTAGCGCAGGGTCAGTTCGTCGGCATGTTCGCCGCACCAGACCAACAACGCCTGAAGGTCTTTGAGGTCCAAAAGCGGCAGGCCCTGTTCATCCGAGACGCGGAAAGCGACGTTGATCACGCCCTCTTGCGCCTCGGACAGTCCCAACAGGCGCGACAGTAACAACGGCCCCATTTCCGCCACCGTAGTGCGGATCGGGTGGCCCTGTTCGCCGAACAAATCCCAAAACGTGACCGGGAACCGATCATAGACCAGATCAAGCCCGATGGTCTCGGCGCGCGATGTGAAGGCCCCGTGCAATTTGCCCTCGGCGCTGCCGGATTTGGCCAGCCCGGACAAATCGCCTTTGACATCCGAGAGAAACACCGGCACGCCCGCGTTGGAAAAGCCTTCGGCGAGGATTTGCAGCGTGACGGTTTTGCCCGTCCCCGTGGCCCCCGCAATCAACCCGTGGCGGTTGCCGTATTTCAACAGCAAATCCTGCGCCTCGCCATAGGCCTCGCCGCCGCCGCCGGTGAAAATGCGGTCCACAATACCTTCGCTCATACCCAATGTTCCCCTTAGATGCGTGTTTCTCCCAAGGTTTAGGAGAAACACCTGACGTTTCAAAGCCGTATGATAAAGCGGCACAGTAAAAACCCAAATCAGGGTCTCGTTGAGTGGCCCCCCCTTTATCTGTCACGCAGAGTTTTCACTCACACCGGCCTCAGTTCAAGGAAACGCACTTTAGAACAATACAATTTTAACCTTTTCCTGCCAGTCTCTCCTGTATTCGAACCCTTTCCTCTTCGGTTCGAATTGACTTCCTCCCTGTCAGACTGGCCGCCCGGGTGCGTTTTTGCCCCGGTGCGGCCTCTTTTCTGTCAGGTCGGTCTGTCTGGCCACAAAATCAGGGCCCCTTCCCCAAAATCGGCCGGGATGAGCCCATCACATCCCTGTGAAAATTCTCGTTGACGAGGCCGATTCTCTGTCATACCGTTGTCGCAATAAGTCGGCCAAGTCCGACAGGGAGTGATAAGATCGCGAGATCTCTGGATCAACAGATCACAAAAGCCTCGGTTTTGCCGGGGCTTTTGTTTTGACCAATCTGCCCGGCTGTCTGCCCCGACTGTCTGACCGATGTCTCTGCGGAATTCCGCCGCCCTGTGCATCCCTCCCCGTCTTCACACGAATTTTTGCCAATCACGCCTGACAGCTCCTCAGCGACGTGTTAAAGCAGGGGCGAATTTGCAAATAACATATGGACAGATAATGCCTTCCATCGCCCGCAAGACCGCCGCCTTCGCCACCGCTGCCCTGATTGCCTGCGGCGCCGCTCTGCCCGTCCTGGCACAAGACGCAGCCCCCTCCCTCTCTGCCGGCACGCCGATTGACCCCGAAAGCAACATCGGGCGGCCCTACACGCTTGAAACACAGGGCGATTGGGAAATCCGTTGCGTCAAAGCGCCCGAAGGTCGGTTGATCCGTGTTCCATGTACCAGTTGTTGAAAGACGACGAGGGCAACGAAGTCGCGGAAGTCACCATGTTCTATGTCGGCTCTGACACGGTCGAAGCCGCCGCGACCTTCACCACACCGCTTGAGACGCTTTTGACCGCGCAATTGGCGTTTTTCGTCGATGGCGAAAACGGTCGGCGCTACCCTTATTCGTTTTGCACCAAAGTCGGATGTTTCGTGCGCGCGGGCATGAGTGCCGCCGAAGTTGAGCAATTGAAAAAGGGCGTTGAGGGTCTGGTTGGCATCGTGCCCGTCGGGCGCCCCGATGAGCCGGTGAAATTGAAACTCTCGCTCAAAGGTTTCACCGCCGCCTACACGAAAGTGACCGAATTGAACATTGCGGCGAAGGATGGCAAAGGCCCCGAGGCGCCGGCCGAGTAAGCTCAGACCTATTTCAATACCAAACGCCGCGTAGATAAAACTCTACGCGGCGTTTTTGTGTGTGATAACAGGGATTAAGGCGCTTTTCGCAGCGCAAGCACCGCGTTCAGCCCGCCAAAGGCAAAGGCATTGGACAGCGCCACATCGACCTTCGCATCGCGTGCCTCGTTGGGCACGACATCGAGGGCACATTCGGGATCAGGTTCCTCATAGTTGATCGTCGGTGCGATGATCCCGTCCTTGAGCGCCATGATACAGGCCAAAAGCTCCACAGCCCCGGTGCCGCCGATCAGGTGGCCGTGCATGGATTTGGTCGAGGAGATCATGATATTGTCGGCATGGGCCCCAAGCGCATCCGCCACGGCAGCGCATTCGGTTTTGTCATTGGCTGCCGTGCCGGTGCCATGGGCGTTGATATAGCCGATCTCATCTTTGTTGAGCCGCGCATCGGTGATGGCCCCGGAAATGGCCCGCGCCGCGCCCTGTTTCGAGGGCATCACAATGTCGGACGCGTCCGAGGTCATGGCAAAGCCGATCACCTCGGCCAAAATTTCGGCCCCGCGTTTTTGCGCATGTTCCATCTCTTCAAAGACAAACACCGCAGCACCTTCGCCCTGCACCATGCCGTTGCGATTGAGCGAGAACGGACGACAGGCGTCTTTCGACATCACCCGCAGCCCTTCCCATGCCTTCACCCCGCCAAAACACAGCATCGACTCGGAGCCGCCAGTGATCATCGCCGTGGACATGCCACAGCGGATCATGTTGAACGCTTGCCCCATGGCGTGATTGGACGAAGCGCAGGCGGTGGCGACCGTATAACATGGGCCTTTGATGTTATATTCCATCGACACATGGCTACAGGCGGCGTTGTTCATCAGCTTGGGCACAACAAAGGGATGCACCCGGTTTTTGCCCTCTTCATAGACCATGCGGTAATTGTCGTCCTGGGTGGTCAGACCACCGCCTGAAGTGCCCAAAATCACCCCGGAACGCAGCGCCAGTTCCCCGGCAAACTCAAGCCCGGATTGGCCAATCGCCTGTTGGGCGGCGACCAGTGTAAATTGAGTAAACCGGTCATAGAGCGCCATTTGTTGGCGGTTGAATTGGCCTTCTGCGTCCCATGCATGGATCTGGCCGCCGATTTTGATCGCCAGCCGGTCCACATCGCGGAAATTGAGGTCGCCAATGCCACATTTCCCCTCGGCCATCGCGGCCAAGGTTGAGGGCACATCAAGGCCGAGCGCATTGACGGTCCCGGCACCGGTGATGACAACCCGTTTCATGCTTTTTGATCTTCGATCAGCCCTTGCACCGCTTTGACAATGGCGGCGACAGACGAAATATCGAACTCCGACTGGTCGGGTTCGTTGGCATTGAACGGCACGGTGATGTCAAAGGCTTCTTCGATGGCGAAAATGCTTTCGACCAGACCCAGACTGTCGATCCCCAGCGCCTCCAGCGTTTGATCCAGCGACACATCGGAGGGGTCAAGCACCGCTTGCTCCGCGATGATCTCGATGATCTTGTCTTTCACATCCAATGCCATGTCGCTCTCCTCACCTTGCCCCGTATCGGTGGAAATGATCGGTTTCTCTATGCCACAAACCTGCGGCTGTCTGCGCACCGATTTAGTCTGAATTGCCCGGCTTTGAAACAGGTTTTTGTGACAATTGCATATCGTTTGCGCCCCAACCCCCTGTTCCGTTACGCCAAATTCACCCGTCGCCGCGCAGTTTGCCGATCCACCGCGGCAGGCGTCGCAGGGCTTTATACATCTCGACATGGGTCTGCATCGCCACCGCCGGATAACCCATCATCGCTTTGCCCTTGGGCACATTGGACAAAACGCCCGTGCCCGCACCGATGATTGCGCCCGCACCGATGGTCAGATTGTCGGCCGCGCCCGCCTGACCGCCCATGACGCAGAAATCGCCGATCACGGTGGAGCCGGCGATTCCAACCTGACCGCAGAGCAAACAATGCCGCCCGACCACAACGTTATGGCCAATGTGGACCTGGTTATCGAGTTTGCAGCCATCTCCGATCCGTGTGGCCCGGATCGTCCCCTGGTCAATCGTGACATTGGCCCCGAGTTCGACATCATCACCAATGACGACAGAGCCGACCGAGGCAATGCGCATCCATGGCTGACCGGCCGCCTCGACCGTTTCGCCCAGGCTTTCGCGGGCTTCTTCGACGGCGGATTTTTCCTGAGTGACAAAGGAAAACCCATCCGCGCCGATCACACCACCGGGTTGGGCAATCAAGCGGTCACCAATGGTCGCGCGCGCACCGATTTTGACGCCGGGATGGATCAGGGCGTCATCGCCAATCGTCACCTCCGCACCAATGGACACTTGGGCGGCGATCCGGGCGTTTTTGCCAATGCGTGCACCCGCACCGATCACGGTCAGCGGGCCGATGGCCGCGCCAATGCCGATCTGCGCACTCGGATCAATCACCGCCGTGGGGTGAATGCCCGGCGTCAGTCCAAGGCCGGGATCAAAGGTTGCCGTCACCCCGGCCATGGCCAATCGCCCACGCGAGACCAGAATGGCGGCTTTTAACCCGAAGCTCTGCCAATCCGCCCCCTGCCAGAGCACAGCGGCCAAGGCGCGGGTCTGCGCCAGTGCGGGCGCGAATTTCGGGCTCATCGCCAGCGCCAGATCGCCCTCGCCCGCGTCCTGCGGCTCAGCGGCCTTGGAGACGATCACATCGCCCTGCCCCTCAAACGGTGCGCCAAGGCGGGCGGCAAGATCGGCGATGGTGATGGCGGTGCCGGGGATGGGATTACGCATGGGGCCTCCGAAAGATTGCTTTGATGGACATAAGCGCTTTGTGAGGATTTGCAAAGCAAAGGGCGCCCAAAGATCAAACCAAGGACGCCCGAAACCGATGAAAGTCTTGTCTCAGAGATCAGCCACCAACCGCGCGCAGTTGCACACCTTTCTTCTGAAGTGCGGCCCAGATTTTGGCATCACGGCCGTAGATGTCGCGGCGGTATTCCATCCCGCCTTTCGGCAGGGTCACAGCCGTGCGGTAGACCAAATGCACCGGAACATGGTGTTCGAGTTCCACCACGTTCTCGGCACCCGTGGCCAAACGCGCCTTGAAGAATCCTTCGGGATCGGAGGTCTGTTTGGACAAAAGTGCATAGGCAAAGTCAAACGGCTGTTGCAGGCGGATACAGCCATGCGAAAACGCGCGGACCTCACGGCCAAACAGGCTTTTGGAGGGCGTGTCATGCAGGTAGATGTTGTATTTGTTCGGGAACATGAACTTCACAAGCCCAAGCGCATTGCCATCCGAGGGTGGCTGTTTGAGGTTAAACGGGAAGGTCTTGGTGGTGTATTGGCTAAAATCGACATTGGCGCGGCTCACGGTGCGGCCCCGGCTGTCGACCAGTTTCAAATGACCCGCCGCATTCGGGTTGCGCTGCATCATCGGCAAGTATTCTTTGACGGCAATCGACCGCGGCACGTTCCATGTCGGATTGATGACCATATGCTCCATTTCGTCGGAGAATTCCGGGCTACGACGGTCGCCGGTGTTCTGACCGACCACGGAGCGGGTTTCAAAACTCACCTTGCCATGATCAATGATCTTGGCAGTGAAATCGGTCAGGTTGACCCAGATATGGCGATCGCCGCGATCAAAATTGGTCCAGCGTTCGCGCTCCAAAGCCACAAGGATGGAGGCCAGACGGCTTTCGGGCGCGACGTTGATCTCTTCAATCGTCGCGGCCCCGGCCACACCGTCCGGGCTGAGCCCATGTTGCATCTGAAACAGTTGAACCGCTTTTTGCAGGCTGGCGTCATAGCTGGTTGCGGCCGAGCGCGGCAGATAGCCCATCGCCATCAACCGATTGCGCAAAATGATCACGCCATTGCCGGTTTGACCGGGTTCATATTTCGATCCGGGCACGGTCTGGCCCCAACCACCCTGCCCGCCACTTTGCCCCAAGACACGCTCCAAATTGGCTTTTTCTTTCAAAAGCCGTGCGTATTCCGGCGAGGTTGGTTCGAGTTTTCTCAAATAAGCCTGCGGCGATGATTTGACGAAATTGGTCAACACCGACACGCCATCGCGATAGGGCACCTGCCGAACAATGCCGCTGTCGATGCGCGAGGGGACCAATTGGCCGGTTTGGATGTCGCGGGCGTATTCAAGGAACAATTGCGCCATCGCCACTTCGGCCCGCCCCAGATCGCGATCCGATGTGATGGCGCGCAAATTGGCCTCCAACACCGTGGTGTCATAGGGTGCAAGCCCGTGGTTCGGAGCGGCCTGAACGGCGCGCAACAAGGCTTGGCGACGGGCTTTGGCGCGTGATGAATTCTCTGCAAAAATGGGTTTGTACCCGGTCGAACGGTAGAATTCCGACAGGTCCTTCGAGGCAGATGCGGCCTCGGCGATGGATTGCATCAAGGCGCTGACCTGTTGCGCGTGCAAGGGTGCGGGCACCACCGTGATCACCGACGCGGCGGTCAGCGACAAAGCGGTGGCCATCGCGACAGACCGCACGCCACGGCGCAGGTGGACCATCGCCACAGAGGGGGTGGAAAACCGGGAAAACGGGAAACGCGTCATGTCTGTCCTCGAACTTTGTCAGCAGTCAGTCGGACGAAGATAGCGTATTTTTTGACCGGTGTGAGGGGGGAATGAACCGCCAATGCCCTCCTGTGCCCAAAGCACAACAGTCGGCACCAAAGGGGAACGGGTCGTATTTTTCCCCTTAATTGACGGATTTTAGCACACACCCCTCACCTCCTGCACTCCGATTTTGCGCGCGTCTGACACCCGCAGCCTGCCTGCCCCGAGATCGCCCAGATGGGGCGCTAACAGGCAAATAAGTAAGGTTCTCCTTACTGATTTGCGCAAAAACCCGCCGATTTCACCCCTCCTCCCCCCTTCGATCGAATCCAAGGCTTGGCCCAAGAATCACATTGTGCCATAAGGTTTTCAGATCATTCATGAGGGGATGATTTGAGTATTTTTGGCGTCCGAAAAGATGGTCAAACGGTGCTTCTGCTCGCTAAAATGTGACTATAACCACATGGTCCATGGCGAAAAGGGGCGAGATTAAGTCTGATTTTTCTAGGCTTCGTCTGATTTTGATCAAAGTGTCGTCGAAAAAATGGTTAAGAATGCCGCAATAAGCGGCGCATGACAACGAAAGCCGCGTGAGGCGGGAACAGATCAGCGACGGGACGCTTTGAGAGAATGACCAACACTGCATCAAGCGGATTAACGCGCCGAGGACTTTTGCGCGGTTTCGCAGCTATCACATTGAGCGCCACCCCGGTGTATGCCAATGCCGCAGGTTTTTTGCGCGGCGCGGGCGACATTCGACGCATCAATATGTATTCGGGTCGGACCGGCGAAAGCATCGACACGATTTATTGGATCGAAGGCGAATATATCCCTGAGGCTCTCAAAGAAATCACCTATTTCTTCCGCGACTGGCGCAACTCTAAAATCAAAGCTGTAGATGCCCGCACCGTTGACATCCTCGCCGCATCGCATGGCTTGATGGACGTGGACGAACCTTACATGCTTTTGTCCGGCTATCGTTCGCCGGAAACCAATGCCATGTTGCGCTCGCGCTCCAGAGGAGTGGCCAAAAATTCCCTGCATTTGCAAGCCCAAGCTGCGGATTTGCGTCTGAAATCGCGCTCGATCCAGCAAATGGCGGCGGCGGCGAAATCCTGTTCGGCTGGCGGCGTTGGCACCTATCGCGGCTCCAACTTTGTCCATATGGATTGCGGCCCGGTGCGCACATGGAACGGCTAAACAGGCCTGATGCAGCGGGTCAATCTGACCAGTGGCGCATCCGGTGATGTCATAGAAAAGGCCGCCCTTTGGCGGCTTTTTTCATGCGCGAACGTCTGACGTAAAGGCGCGCAAAAGCCATCTGTCGAAAGGCCCGGTGCTTTTTGAGACGCGATCTCTTCACATTTTCTGTGAAGGCGCAAAATTTCTTGCGAGAAGCGCGTGACAGTCCCCTCCCTCTGGCGTCATAAGACGCAAAACAAAAGGACGGCCCCGGATGCATCGCCTCTCAGATAAAACCCGCGCCCTTTTGCGCCGGAGCGTGCCGCTGATTTTGGGACTGGCCCTGTTTGGTCTCGGCATTGCGGCGCTGTCGCATCTGTTGCATTCGGTCCATCCCAAGGATGTGATCGCACAGGCCCGCTCGATCCCGCTGTCCACCTTGCTCCTGGCCGTGCTGTCAACCTTTGTCGGCTACGGCGCCTTGACGGGCTATGACTGGTGGGCCTTGCGTTTTATTGATCGCCGGTTGCCGCTGCGCGCCGTCGCCATGGGTAGTTTTTTGGGTTCGGCCTTTGGCAACACCGTTGGCGTCAGCATCGTCTCGGGCGGTGCTGTGCGCTATCGCATCTATGCCGCTTTGGGGTTGGACGCGTTTGAGGTGGCAACCGTCTCAACCTATATCGCCGTCTCGGTCGGCATGGGGCTGACCTTCATCGGCCTTGGTGCCTTGGCGCTGCATCCCAGCGTGATCGGTGGCACGGTGTTGTCGCCGGATGTGATCCGCTGGGGGGCGACCGCACTGGTGGGTCTTGCACTCGCAACGCTGATGACCCTCTCGATCGGTCGCAAAACCCTCAAAATCCGGCGGTTTGAAATCACCATGCCGCCGCCCGCCGCCATCCTTGGCCAGCTCGGCTTTAGCCTGATTGATGTTTTGGCCGCCGCCCTGTGCCTGTGGCTGTTACTGCCCGAAGGCCGACCCGATTTTACCACTTTCACCGCCATTTTTGCCGGTGCGATGATGTTGGGCGTGATCAGCCATGTGCCCGGCGGCATTGGGGTGTTTGAAACCGCGATCATCGCCGCCCTGCCCGGAGACACCCCGGTTGGCCATATCGCCGCCGCCTTGCTGTTGTTTCGCGCGATCTATTACCTTTTGCCCTTCGCGCTGGCCTTTCTCATTGTCTCGCTCAACGAATTGCGCATCGCGGGCGGCGCTTTGTCAAAACTCTTTTCCGCTCCCCGCGCCGATCTGCGACCGGCCTATAACGCGCTCTCGGGCATCGTGCCCTCGCTCGTGGCCGTCACCGCCTTTGGCTATGGCGTGTTCTTGCTGGCCGTGGCTTTTGTCCCGTCGTTTCAGACCGGGGCTTTGAATGAGGGCGATCTGAGTGCCGCACTTTTGCTTGAGATTGGGGTTTTGGGCACCGCCGTGATGGGGGTGGTGTTGTTGATCTTGTCGCATGCGCTGTTGCGGCGGGTGTCGGCGGCGTTTTGGTTGATGATCCTCGCCATGGCCATGGGAATCCTTGCCGCCATGTTCAACAATTTCGACTTTGAGAGCATGGATATTTTGGCCGTGGGCTTATTGGCCATGCTGCCGTTTCGCCGCGCTTTTTATCGTCAGGCCAAGTTGACCGATGGGGTATTCACCCCCGCCTGGATCGCTTTGGTTCTGGCCTCCTTGCTGGCCGGTGCGGCATTTTTCTTTTTCCTGCACCGCGCCACGCCCTATTCCTTGAGCCTGTGGACCGAGTTTTCCGCCAATGCCAACACGCCGCGCTCCTTGCGCGCGGGCGTTGCGGCCTCGACGCTGTTGCTGGTCTTCACGGTGATCCAGGCGCTGCGCCCGGCGCATACCCACAAAGCGGACGCGGATCGCGATGGCTCCATTGCCCGCACCAATGCTGTTTTGGCTCAGGCCTCTGATCCACAGGGGTGTTTGGCGCTTTCGGGCGACAAGAGATTGATGTTTTCTGACCAAAACAGCGCCTATCTGATGTATGGTGTGCAACGCTCGGCCTGGGTGGCGCTTGGCGATCCAGTTGGCCCGGCCTCCGAGGCACATGATCTGGCTTGGGAGTTTTTCGAACAGGCCCAACGCGCCAATGGCCGCCCGGTGTTTTACGAGGTCAGCGAGATCTATTTGCCCTTGTGGATCGAAATGGGGCTGTCGCTGCACAAGATCGGCGAAGAGGCCGTGGTGGTGTTGAAAGACTTTTCCTTGTCGGGTTCGAAATTCAAAACCATGCGTGCCGCCTACAACAAAAAACAACGCGAGGGCTTGGCCCTAGAGATGCTGTCGCCGCCGCATTCTGACGCGGTCTTTGCCGAAATTGAGGCGATTTCCACCGCGTGGCTTGGTGGCAAGACCGGTCGGGAAAAGGGCTTTTCGGTGGGTCGGTTTGACCGCGCCTATTTGGATCATTTCCCCCTGGCTGTGATCCGACGCGAGGGTCGCATTGTCGCCTTTGCCAATGTCTTGGCCCCCGGCGACGGCAAACGCGTGGCAATTGATTTGATGCGCTATTTGCCCGCTGAGGCCTCTGGCATGATGGAGTTTCTGTTCCTCTCGCTCATTGAGCATATGCGCGAGGCGGGGGCGGAAGAATTCAGCCTTGGCGTCGCACCTCTCTCCGGCCTGTCACCGCGCCCGACCGCGCGGATGTGGAACAGCCTTGGCCGGATGATGTTTGAACATGGCGGCGCGTTTTACAATTTCGAAGGCCTGCGCAGTTTCAAACAAAAATTCCGCCCCGATTGGCGTCCGCGCTACATCGCCGTGCCGCCAGGCTATGCGCCGATGCGCGCAATGGCGAATGTAGCCTTGTTGATCTCCGGCGGCCGCGGGGGTTGATTGGCAAGTGAGACTTGGCAAAGGGTCAGTTGCTCTCGATGTTTAAAAAACCCCTGCCGCTTGGCACCGTTATTGAATTTGGAGAGTTCGTCATTCCTTTTTTCTTCGAAAAAAAGGAATTTGACCAAATTGGCCTCAAGTAGCGAAGCGGTAGGCTAAATAAAAATGGTGCACCCGACTGGATTCGAACCAGTGGCCTCTGCCTTCGGAGGGCAGCGCTCTATCCAGCTGAGCTACGGGTGCCTGTGGGGGACCGTATAGGCGATGAAAAAAGGTGGCGCAATCTGTTTTCGCGCCGCCTTGTGCAATTGAGTTCAGGCGAAAAATTCGTGGCACAATTCCAGCGCCTCGACCAAACGATCCACCTCTTCAAAACTGTTGTACATGGCAAAAGACGCGCGGCAGGTGGCGGTTTGGCCAAGGTGCTCCATCAAAGGCATGGCGCAATGCGACCCGGCGCGCACGGCGACACCTTTTTTGTCCAAGACGGTGGACAGATCATGGGCGTGCGCGCCTTCCATGGTAAAGGAAAAGATCGCCCCCTTCCCCGGTGCCGTGCCTTGTACCGTCAGCCAATTGAGATTCTGCAACCGCTCGGCGGCATAGGCGCCCAGTTTGGCCTCATGGGCGGCAATCTTGTCCATGCCGATCGACATCAGGTACTCCAACGCCACACCCATGCCGATGGTTTGCACGATGCCGGGGGTGCCCGCCTCGAATTTCAGCGGCGGTTTGGCATAGGTGATCGTGTCTTTCGTCACTGTGTCAATCATATCGCCGCCGCCCATAAAGGGGCGCATTTCGGCCTGACGCTCGGCGCGGATATAGATCGCGCCGGAGCCTGACGGACCATAGAGTTTATGGCCGGTGATCGGATAGAAATCGCAACCAATGTCCTGCACATCGACTGGGCCATGCACCGCGCCCTGAGAGCCATCGACCAGCGTGGCGACACCGCGCGCGCGGGCGGCGTGACAGATGGTTTTGACATCGACGCGGGTGCCGGTGACATTGGACATTTGGGTGATGGCGATGAGTTTGGTTTTGGGACCAATGGCGTCGATCACGGCTTGCGGATCAAGGCTACCGTCCATGGCGCAATCGACCCATTTGATCACCACGCCCATGCGGTCGCGCAGGAAATGCCAGGGCACGATATTGGCGTGGTGTTCGAGCACGGATAGGATGATTTCATCGCCGGGTTTGAGCATCTCCGCGCCCCAAGCGTAGGAGACCAGATTGATCCCCTCGGTGGTGCCGGAGGTAAAGACGATCTCATCCTCTGAGCCCGCGTTCAGGAAGGTCTGAACAACCCCGCGCACGCTTTCATAGCGCTCCGTCGACAGGTTAGACAGAAAGTGCAACCCCCTGTGAACGTTGGAATATTCCTCAGAGTAGGCCCGCGTGATCGCGTCGATCACCACCTGCGGTTTTTGCGCCGAAGCGCCATTGTCGAGATAGGTCAAAGGCGCGCCATTGACTGTTCGGGACAGGATCGGAAAGTCGCGGCGGATCGCCTCTACATCATACATTTTTTGTCTCTTTCGAAAAGGCAACCTCAGACAGGCCCATGCCCCAGAAATACATCAACGCCACCAGAGCAATCACCCCGACCAGACTGGTCGCCGCGCCCGGTCCAACAAACCCCGCCGTCAGCCCCCACAGGAGCCACAAGG